>CAJFOC010000023.1 GCA_904395815.1 uncultured Holdemania sp. | reverse complement strand
CGTCCTCTGAGTTGGCTCTCTCCGAAAGAAAAACTTGCCGCTTTCTTCGATTCTCTTACTGTACAAGATGTTTGACAAACCTACAAATTCTGTCGGCTTATCCGGCAGTTTTTTTGTTTTGAGCGGGGGAATCGCTCCTTTTTCGCAATAGTAACAGTGCAAGGGAAAGGAGTGAGGTCATGAAGGAAATATTTCAGGAATACGGAGGACTGATCATCGCGGTCATTCTGATCGGACTTCTGATCGCCTACATTACGCTGGACGGGACCGGATTTGCGGCGCAGCTGACGGGCGGGATCAGCAAAACCGTAGGGAATCTGCTGGATCTGGGACAGCATTACACACCGAACGTTTAACAGCTCAACTTTGTACGACAGCGTCCCGTCCGCAGCTGGCGGGTAGAAAGGAAGGGGGACGGACTGCCCAAAACGGCAGTCTGTCATATCCCCCGCTTAACAATGAGTCAGTCGGTAAAAATATACGGTCTGATTTTTCTGGCCTGCATCTGCCTGATGCTGTTTCTTGATTTTAACCACAAACTGATTACAGACGACGCTTTGTTTGAAAGCGTCAGAACGACGCAGATGTCTGTCCTGGATGAAGGACTGAACAAGGGTGATCTGATTGTGAACTCCCGTCTGTCTGTTGATCCGCAGCGGATTATGCGGCTGTGGGAGGAAAAGTTTCAGGCCAACAAGAGCACGCGGATTCCGACGGAAATCCGCTTTGTGGATATTCATACGGAACCGGCGGGCATTGCGGTTTCGGTTTGCGAACAGTCCCGATCATCGCAAGGAGCCAGGCTGACGTCGGTTTATGACAATGTGATTATTGCGGACTGGACTGAGGAGGAGTCATGAAGAAAAAGAAACTGAACTGGAAAACATGGCAGCAGCATCGTCTGATTCTGGCGCTGCTGTTGTCGCTGATCTGCGGCCTGATCGGATATCAGGTGTATGCGGGGATCGTCAGCGCGGCGGTGGACCCGGTCCTGGTTCCGGTTGCGTCACGTTATCTGAAATCAGGAACCGTGATTACCCGGGAAGATCTGATGATGATCGAGGTTCCCCGACCGGTTATTCTGGAAGGAGTACAGCGAGATCCCGAGCAGCTGATCGGGATGGCAGTGAATACCTACAATGCCGTTGCGCCGGGTTCCTTGTTTTATCTTGCGCTTCTGACGCCGGCGGATCAGCTGCATGATGTTTCGGTATTCCCGCTGAACGAGGGAGAGGTAGCCGTGACCATCGACGCCGATATCAAAACATCGTATGCGAATTCCATTTTGCCCGGTCATCGCATCGATCTGTTTTTTCAGGGATATGCCTCCGGGACGGAAACGCCGCAGGAGAAACAGGTGCTGTATGGACGGCTGGTCAATCAGGCGCGGGTCATCGCTGTCCGTGATGGTTCCGGCCGAAACATTGACGCACAGTCCGAACAGGCCACGGCGGCGATTGTGGTTGCGCTGAGCTATGAGGAAGCGGATCTTGTGCAGCGGGCCAAATTTTTCGGCACCGTGTTGCCTATGGTTACCTATGCGTCGCTGAATCCGTCCGATAACGGGGAGGATGTCTACGATGCGGCCAAGATCCGGGATATTCTGTATCAGAAAACCATTGATGTTTCGCTGGTGCGGGAAGAGGAAAGCCATGAGTGAACGGCGGGTCTTTGAACAGATTGATTTCGGAGTGCTGAACGATCTGCTGGTTCAGGAAGATATTCGGGATATCAACTGCATGAACGGTTCTGAAATCTGGGTCACTTCCAATCAGCGGGGGCATTACCGGCTGCCGGGCCGCACTATCGAGGATGCGGAAATCCGCCGGATCGCCAATCAGGTAGCCAACAAAATGGAAAAGGAATTCAATCCCGGCCATCCATGTCTGGAAGGCGACATTCATCAGGAGCAGATGGATCTCAGAGTCAGCGCCATTCATGAGGAATTATCGGTCAACGGCATTTCGCTGGCGCTGCGCAAGGTTTCCCGCGCGTCGGTTCTCAATGAAGACTATCTGGTGGAAAGCGGATTTATTACCCGACCGGCGCTGCGGTTTCTGATTCGCTGCATCCGCTATCGGTGCAACATTCTGTTTGTCGGCGAGACCGGCAGCGGAAAGACGGAGTTTCTGAAATATCTGGCGACGTTCATCCCGGCAGATCAGCGCATTGTGACCATTGAAGACTCGCTGGAATTCAATATCAAGCAGCTTTGTCCGCAAGCCTCCTGTACGGCCTTTCGCGTCCGGCCGGGGTTTGATTATTCGGCGATCATCGCCATGGCGCTGCGGCAGAATGTGAACTGGATTCTGCTTCAGGAGGCTCGGGGGCGGGAAGTGGATGATCTGCTGGATGCCATGTCGACCGGGCATACGGTGCTGACGACCATGCATACCCGCGGTGCGGATACCGTGACAACCCGCATCAAACAGATGCTGAAAAACGAGGCGGAATCGATGAGTTCGCTGGAAATGCGGGTGTATTCGCTGGTGGATCTGGTCGTTCATCTGAAGAAGGAAACCGGTACGGAAGGAGTCCGGCGCTGGGCGGATGAAATTATTGAATATCTTTATGATCCGCAAAGCCGTCAATGCGCTCAGAAAGTGCTGTATCGTTCACGGACCGGCCGGCTGAACCGCTGTTCAACCGAATTGCAGCGGCGGCTGGAAATGACGCAGAAGGAGAAAGCGGAATGAACATGATGAAGGGAGCGTTTCTGCTTCTGGCTCTGGTATGGGTGGGAACTTTTGTCCGCTTTGAACAGGAGGATTTCAGACGGCTTCTGCGCTACAAACCCGTACGCCGGCTGCTGGATATCTCCTATTTTGGACTGGTTGGCAAAATCCGAATTCTCGGTCAGGATTATTCGTGGAGACGTTATCTGAATCAGGCGGCGGTAATGGGGACGTTAACGGGGCTGCTGTGCTATGCGACGGTTGAGCACCTGGTTTACACGCTGATCATTGCCGCGCTGCTGATTTTCTTTCTGCCGCTGTTGTTCTATCTGAACTTGAAGCGGCTGGCGCAGGAAAAGACGGAGAAAGAGGTGCTGACTTATGTGTCTACGGCGATCATGTATATCCGTGAAGACAAAAACAGTCTGCGTATTCTGCGCGATTGTGCTCTTGTGGCGGAGCTGCCGCTGCGGACGGATCTGGAACGGTGCGTGCAGCGCATTGAAGACAGTTCGGATTTTTCCGGAGCACTGGATGAACTGGAACAACATTATCCGTATGCGCAGCTGAGAAATCTGCATCTTCTGCTGAAAGGCAAAAAGTTGTCAGGCGGAAGAAATGAACAGCTGATCGATTATCTGTTTACCAACACGGAAGAGAGCGAACTGCTGATCAACGATTACCGGCAGAAGAAAGCGGCCTCCCGGTCAGTTTTCTATTTCATGCTGGTACTGAATTTGCTGGCGGCGCTGATTTTGAAAAAGATGTTTCATTCCTCTGCCTATGTCAATTTATCCACCGCAGGGTTTCGTTTCTGTCTGTTTCTGTTTTATCTGTTCAACCTGGCGACAGTATTGGGGTATGAGCTGCGCTGCAGCCGCAACGATAAGCTGGATTAAAAGGAGGGGAAGAATATGGGAATCATGCTGGCGGTGATGGAAGGACTGGTGCTGGCGCTGTGGTTTCTTTTCTGCTGGGACAGGGTGGAAATCTGTCGGGAAACCGACGGACTGATGCGAAAGTGGATGGAGAAGGATTACGCTTTTCTCTGTGGAAAGACCCGCCGCAGATCAGCGGAAGAGTGCATGCTGTACCGGATTTTCGGCAGTTTTATCGCCTGGCTTGGGGTTACGGCGCTGTTGAAGTCGCAGTTCAGCGCTTTTTCTCTGGCGACAGCGCTGTGCGCGGCCGCTGGCGCATACAAGCTGGATTATTATCGGATGAAAGTGATGTATACACGGCTGCTGGCCGTTGCACGGCGGGAATTTCCGTTTTATCTCAATCATCTGACCATTCTGATTCAGAATACGCCGGTAGTCAACGCCATTGAGAAGTCCATCCGGCAGGCGCCGGGCATTTTTCAGGAAGAACTGCGTGAACTGGTCGTTCAGGTGCATCGCGATGGCGCTGATCTGAAGCCGTATCTGCAGTTTGCGCAACGGTTCCGGCAGGTGGAGGACATCAGCCGCATCATGCGATCCCTGTACAGCCTGTCCATTACGGCGGAAAATCGGGAAATGATTCTGACGGCTTTTTCCCGCATGACCAACGAGAAAATTCAGACGGCCCGCAAACTGCGGCTGCAGGGGCGGATTGAGCGGCAGAACATGATTCCTTATCTGCTGTTTCTGTGGCTGGGCTTTGTTATTTTGAATATGATCGCCTCAATCCGGTTTTTCTGAGTTCAAAGGAGGGAGAGGACCGTGGGAAAGGGTGTGGAGATTTTTGGCGGTTTGTTTGTCTTCACGTTTTGCGTGCTGCTGATTCCGCAGATGCTGAGTTTTGCGATAGGATACAAAGCGGTGAACGAACTGACCAGCACGATGGTGGAAGTCATTGAAGTGCACGAAGGGCTGACCGAACAGGCCCGTCAGCAGATTGAACAGCTGAAAACCCGGTATCCGGAAGTGACGGTTGAAACCCAGCGCACGACGCTGGATCAGCGGGCGGTGTATCAGGTTACCGGCAGACTTCATGTCCGGATTGATCTGATCGGTCTGGATACGGAGCTGAAAGCGTCAAAAACAACGAAGCGGGTGATTTACTGATGAAACGATGGATGATGATGCTGGCCGGGATTGTTCTGCTGACTTCGTGGACTGTTCATGGCAGCGGCGCCTGTACGGTAATCACGCTGTATTCGCAAAAGGACTGGGTCTCTGCCTACGACTTCTTTGATATGGAATTTCAGGCTTCTGAGACGACACTGATCAATTCAAGGCAGATTGTCGCTCAGCTCAATGCGCTGGGGTCGCTGTCTGCGCCGCGGGGAGCTGACAGCCGGACGCTGGCAGGCTTTCAGCCGCTGACGGTGAAGGGAAAACAGAATCCCAAAGATCCGATGATGTTCAGTATCCGTTTTGGAAAACCGCTGCGCAGGGTGAAATTTTCGCTGCAGCTGGATGCCCGGGATGAGCAGGGACAGCCGCTGGAAAAGACCGTATGGATCAACGGGGATATGCAATGGGTTGATGGCCGGGGAGAAATGGTTTCCGGAACCCGCCTTATCACTACCGACCAGTCGGAAATAACGCTGGATTTGAAGGAGCAGCAGATCAGCAGCCTGACTGTGCTGTTTGAGCGCAACGACGATCAGTGCAGTTATACGCTGAATTATTTTCAGATCAGCGAATATGAGGTACAGGAACATATTCGCTGGGTCCGGGAACCGATTGCCGAAGCCGATACCCGACAGCTGACGGTCTGTCTGGATCAGGGAGAGTTTGAGCCTCAGAGTACCGGAAATCTATGGAAACGGGAACAGACCGTCGTGTTTACGCCTTCCGTATCCCTGTTTGCCGAACAGAACGGAACTTCCGGAATTCAGCATGATGTGTACGATGTCGGCCGTGGCGACAACATCGCGGCCTACAGTGATCCCGAGGTGGTGAAAACGCTGGATCAGTACGCAGCCAGAATACACAGCTGGCAAAAAGAGATACGAGCTGACGGCCATCGGTACCGGTTTCTTTCACTGAGTCAGCGCGGTCTTTCGTGGCCATGGATTACAACTCAGCCAGGGCAGGGGGTTCGATATCTGGTATTACCGGTGTACTGGACTCAACAGGCCAATCTTCCGGATACGTTGTGGCAGAGCGAAGACGCGGACTGGTGCCGACACACTACCGGAAACAGCAAAACGCCATGTTATAAAATCGCCGGTCACAGCAGCAATTCCCGTCTGAACGCGTATGATGTTCAGGTCATGACCTATCAGGATCTGTACGATCCTCAGGGGCGTTCTGTCGTTATGGCTGATTACACGCTGGTCAACCCGGATGAAGGAGTCCGCCGGAAGCTGACGGCCGAAGACAATCAGAGTCTGATCGCCGGTCTGGATACCTCGGGAAGATGGCAGATCGAAGCTGATCTGATCGATGATCTGGGGAATCGGCTGACGGTCCGCTCCGGCATTTATCTGATCGATAACACCTCGCCTGAGATTCATTTCTTTCCTGTGGCAAAGCAAAAATGGAGCAATCAGGCGGTTGAGGTCAGGATTCGCGCGCAGGATGCGCATTCCGGGGTCAGAAGAATACGTTGGGCTGTGTCCCGGGATGGCGGCGAACATTTTTCAGAACCCGGCGCGTGGTTCGATCAGGACAGCGCGGTTGTGAAGCTGGATGATGGAGGACAACATGTCATTCGGGTAGAGAGCGAGGATCAGGCCGGAAATCGAAGTGTTGCCGTATCCGATGTCTACCGGCTGGATTTTCAGGCTCCGCAAGCCCGGCAGAGCGGGCTTCAGCAGGAAGGAAGGGTGCTGGATCTGGCATCAGATCGCTGGCTGACTCAGCGCGAGGGACTGATTCTGTTTGCGGAAGGAGTACAGGACCGACCTGAAATTCATGCCAGCGGAGTTGGGCAGGTCTGGGTGCAGCTGCAGGAACAAAAGAAACCGATGACAGATCAGGGCGAGGGACGCTGGCAGACAGAGATCAGCTCGCTGGTCGCGGAAGGTTCGCAACAAGCCGAGATTTTCGGCTGCGATGAGGCCGGCAACTGCGCATTGATGCAGACTCTTGGGTGGAAAGCGGATTTCCATGGACCGCAGATCAGTGCGCGGCTGCAGCCGGAAGACTGGACGAACAAAACCGTTACCGTACAGCTGCAGGCAACGGATGAGGTCAGCGGGGTGGAATTCATTCAGACGCTGCAGGGAAAAACCAAAGGAGATCAGGCGTCTTTTACCGTCACGGAAAACGGACAGGTTCAGGTGTCGGCAACGGATCGGGCCGGCCATACCACAACGCGCAACGTGACGGTGACCAACATTGATAAAATCCCGCCGCAGGCGGTTTTCACACCGGATCAGGGCCGGGCTGACAAGCAGATCACCGTCACGGTTGCTCCGTCCGATGAGCTCAGCGGGATCCGGCGATGGCGTTATCAGCTGACTTACGACCAGGGAGAGACGATACTCAGCACTTCGCCATGGTTTGAGGATGATCAGCCTCAGGACGTAACGCTGTCGCTGTCAGGACAGGGTATGATACTGGTAGAAGCCTGGGATCGGGCTGGCAATATGGCGACGATTCGCTCCGGGCTCTATGTTGTGAATCAGGGAGACAGCGCTGTGGCGAGTCTGTTTGCACCGGTCAGCGCCATAGCAGAACCGGCCCGGCTGCAGGCCCAGATTCGTTGTGAACACTGTGATCCGACGCAGAAACAGCAGGTACAGGTTTATCAGGATGATGAACTGATTTATGAAGAAGAGATTCCGGCATTGCCGCAGCAGAGTTTGTTTGTTTCCTATACGCTGCAAAAGCCGCAGGCCCGACTGCGTCTGAAGACCACCTATGCCCTGGATGAAAAACAGGAAAACAATGAACTGACACTGCAGGTTCATTCGCTGAGCGCTCAGTCAGTACAGACAGAAAAGGAAGAACTGACGCTGCAGGGGGATGTGATGTTTTCGATCCGGGAAACAGAAGAACAGAAAACATATCAGGAAACGCTGACGCTGATCAGCCCAAGACAGCAGGAATCTCTGTTTGCTGGACAGGGAATCGAAGCCGAGGTTCAGGTTCGTTATGAAAATGAATGTGCCCGAATCCGGCAATGGGCCTGTGAAGCTTCTGCCCATCTGGAACAGACCGGCAGCGCAGAGGCGCTGTTTGATCAGGGAGCGCTGCCGGTACGGGAAAAATATGCCCGCGATTCAATTTACGCGGTGGCCATGACCTGGCAGTCCGATCGGGCGGTATTGCCGCAGATGTGGGCTACGCTGCATGAAGGTCTGATCAACGATCAGCCGGTATTCGAGAATCTGGAACCGACGGATCAGATTCTGGATGCCGGACGACGCTGGTACACCGATCCTCTGGCCGCGCCGCAGACGCTGTCTTATGTGCTGCAGGGAAGCGAAACAGGCGTGAATCGTTTTCACTGGCAGTTTCTGCGCACGGCGACGATCAGCCAGACGATGCGTCAGCAATACCGGCTGCGATTTGTCAATCCGCAGGATCCGGATACGTTGGCCGGCCGTCTGTGGCAGCCTTACGTCAGCTGGTTTGCGTCGCTGAAGGGAAAAGAGCCGATGGCTTCCGTTGTTTCAGGTGAAAAATGATTAAAAGCGGATTTGCGTCCGCTTTTTTAATACCGTTTAACGATTTTGACGGTGATTGTCCACTTGCGGTAGGATCCGGTTTCGTCATTGCATCCGGTAGGCTGACTGCGTTCAATGCATTCCTTGTACTTCTCGTAGACGACGACCCGGGGCTGACGGCACGAATCAGTCAGATCCGTCTCGGGTGGCAGTTCATCCTCTCCGTCATCCCCGCAGCCGCAGTTTTCACATCCGCAGTCGTTGCCCTGATCGCATTCGCAGCCATCGCCGCAGTCTTCTTCGCAACAGTTGACCATCCGTTCAATTTCCGACTGGGCTTGCAGTTCCGGACTGTCCCAGCCGTCATCCTCGAAAAAGACAGGCGAATCCGGATGAGAGCTTCGCTGACCGACCTTGACATTCAGTTGATCCATGTCCTATTCCTCCTTGCTCGGTATAGTGTATTCCGTCGGGAGGATTTGTGTGAAAGTGATCCGACAGACGATCAGGCGGTCTAATCCTTTGCTGAAAGCTACCGTTTCACAACATTAACCGGATATGTACATTGGAACAGTAAAAAAATCGGTTTTTTGCTGATATAGAATGAAAAAAGAACAACGCATCTGTGAAAACAAGAGGAAGACAACGTCTCGAAAGCGGATAAAGAATGATAATGAAACATTTTTCATCAATAAGATGCGTCGAGTCTGAAAAACATGAAAAAACACTCAGCCAATATTGACAAAAGAAGGTGGCGTGATGTAGACTTTAGACAATTAATATCGATGAACAGAAGAGTAGTTGTGGAAATCCATCAGCGAGCGGGAAAAAGGTGAGAGTCCGGCGGCAATATCCACAATGAAGCGCATCTGGGAGATGGTTTCCTGAACTGAGTAGGGATTCCCGTGTTTCCGCGTTAAGGAATGAGGTGGTCTTGTTTTAAGGCAATCAGGGTGGTACCGCGGTCAATCGTCTCTGAACTATTTCAGAGGCGTTTTTTTATGGTATCCGCCTCTGTCCCAAAGCAGATTGCTGAAGAAATCGTCCGGTGCATGGTTTCGTGCCGTGCTGCAATTTTCAGAAGAAAGGAAAGGGAAAGGAAGAAATGAAAAAACTGAGAGTGTTCTTGTGTGCTGCCATGCTGTTGCTGAGCAGTGCCTGCTCCGGGGGCGGCGGCGATGCGGCAACCGGCGGCAATACCGGCAGCGGCAGCGCAGATCAGCTGACCGTCGCGACTGGCGGACAGATTACAACGCTGGATCCGGGATTGAGTACGGAAACGGTCAACAACTATATTCTGCGGCATACCACCGTGGGGCTGTTCAAACAGAATGAAGACAAGGAAATCGTCAATGATCTCTGTGAAACCTATGAGGTTTCCGAAGATGGTCTGACCTACACGTTCCATCTGCGTGAAGGGGTAGTCTGGAGCGATGGCCAGCCGCTGACTTCCGGTGATTTTGAATATGCGATTCTGCGTAACCTGAGCTATGGCGCGGATAACGCCTGGGCAGTTTATTATCCTTCCGAGTATCTGGTAGGCGCCGCGGAGATTGTCGCAGACGATACCTTTGACCCGGTCAACGGCTCGATTGAAGGAATTGAAACTCCGGATGATCAGACGCTGATCCTTCATCTGGTAAAACCATGCGCCTGGTTCCCGCAGATGCTGACCAATAACGTATGGAAACCGCTGCGGGCTGATTTTGCCACTCAGCATGACTCGCTGTGGTCGCTGGAAGCCGGCTATCCAAGCGTTGGCCCGTACGTTCTGACAGAGGTCAATGAAAACGAAAAAGCAGTGATCGTCAAAAATGACAGCTACTATGAAGCGGATACCATCACCATGCCGCAGATTACGTTCATGGTGATGACCGATACCGATGCTCAGGCACTGGCATTCAGAAACGGCGAAATCGATATCGCGCTGAGCATCACGCCGACGCTTGCGGAAAGCTATGACGATCAGGATGCAATCTGGAATCAGCAGGATGTTTCCAACTATTTCATCGCGCTCAACAGTGGATCCACCGGCCCGGATTACCTGAAGGATGTGAACGTTCGCCGGGCGCTGGCACTGGCGATTGATAAAGAAGCGCTGGTTAACGCGGTAGGCAGCTCGGATTACTACAAGGTGCTTAACGGCTACATTCCGGAGGGACTCACCGGTGCTGACGGAGATTTCCGTCAGGAAGCGGACGCTCAGGAAAAATACCTGGAATATGATCTGGAAGAAGCGAAATCGCTGCTGGCGGCGGCAGGTTATGATGAAAGCAATCCGCTGCATATCACCTACAAGTATTCGCAGACTCAGCTGCATTCCGATGTCGCGCAGATTTTGCAGCAGATGTGGGCGGAAGCGGGCATTGATTGCGAACTGGTCGTTGTTGAATCCGGTGTGTTCTACAATCAGCTGGATCAGGGCGATTTTGAACTGGCTCGTTACGGATACAGCGCCGGAGACGATCCATCGCAGTATCTGAATCTGTGGACAACCGGTCAGCAGATCGTTGCCGCGGTCGATGATCCGGTTTATGATCAGATGATTGATGATGCGAGCTACATTGTGGATCACACAGAATATATGAATGCCCTGCATGCTGCGGAGCGGTATCTGGTGGAAGAAATGGTCTATGTGATTCCGCTGTTCAACTACAACACGCCAAGCCTGGTACAGACTTCCATTTCGGGAATCGAAATGTGGGGCCTGAATCCTTTCTTCGGCCGGGTCGTTAAAGCCTGAATCGAATACGATGGCAGCGGGAATGAAAATTCCCGCTGTTTCATGAAAATAAAGATGAACTCTGGAAAGTCGAAAGTCCGACCAATTATTTCTTGCTGATCAACAGCGGTGAAAGCGGTCCGCAATGGGCGCAGGATGTCAATGTTCGCCGGGCGCTGGCGTTAGCAATCGATAAGGAAGCGCTGGTCAGCGCGGTAGGAGATCCATCCTATTATGTTCCGCTCAACGGGTATATTCCTAACGGGATGATGGGAGCGGAAAAGGACTTCCGCGAAGAAAGCGATGAAGTTGAAAAGTTTTTGGAATATGATCCGGAAACCGCCCGTCAGCTGCTGGCGGAAGCCGGCTATGATGAAAACAATCCGCTGCACATCACCTACAAATATTCACAGACGACGCTGCATGCGGATGTTGCGCAGGTACTTCAGGGGATGTGGGCTGCGATTGGCGTGGAATGTGATCTGGAAGTGGTTGAATCCGGTGTGTACTACAGCCAGATTTTCAACGGCGATTTTGAAATTGCCCGTTATGGCTACGCGGCCAGCGACGATCCGTCCCAGTATCTTTCACTGTGGACCACGACGCAGCAGCAGGTGGCAGCGGTCGATGATCCGGAATATGACCGCATGATGGATGAAGTCTCCTATATTGCTGATTATGACGAATACATGCAGGCGATGCATGATATCGAGCACTATCTTGTTCAGGATCAGGTCTATCTCATTCCGCTGTTCAATTATGGCGATCCGATGCTGAAGAAGACTGCGGTTCAGGGAGTCGTCACTTCCGGTTCGACTCCGTTCTACGGTTACTGCACGATCACGGAATAATGGAAAGGTCTGGCAACGGGCCTTTTCCTTCTGTTGGTGATCGGTGAGAAACTGTGCAGAGAAATTTCATTTTTCCATGAAAATCATGACTGAAAATCGTCTGTAAATGTTTTCAGAAAGTATGCTGAAAGAAATTGACAAGATTTATAAAAAAAGATAGAATAAGGCTATTACAAAAACTTCGGATTGTCTGGCGCCAAAGCGGATAAAAATCGGGGTTCTTGTGAGGAAAGGGGGATTTGACTTGTTCAAATACATTTTGAAACGAATCGTCGTAGGATTTGTTACCTTGTTCATTCTGGCAACAGTCACTTTTTTTCTGATGAAAATTATCCCGGGTTCTCCGTTTGCCGGTGAGAATACGAAGCTTCCTGCCTCGGTCCAGGAAAAACTGATGGCCAAATACAATCTGGATAAGCCAATTCTTGAACAGTATGTGATTTACATGAAGGATGCTTTCCAGGGAGATTTCGGTATCTCCACCTATCGGACCGGCCGTGAGGTCAATGACATCATCGCCAACGGCATGCCGGTGACTGCCCGGCTGGGCTTTGTCGCCTTTGTCATCGCGATGGTGACCGGCATCACGCTGGGGACGGTGGCGGCGTTCACCAAACACAAATGGGTGGACAATTTTGTCATTGCCCTGGCGACGTTGGGAGTCAGTGTGCCCGGCTTTTTGCTGGCGCTGCTGCTGATGATCGTCTTTGGTGTGTGGTTGCACCTGTTCCCGATTGTCGGTCTGTCCAGCTGGCGGCATTATGTGCTGCCGGCCATTTCGCTGGCGCTGTCGCCGATTGCGATGATCGCCCGGCTGACCCGTTCCAGCATGATGGAAGTCATGCGGCAGGATTATATGGTGCTGGCCCGGTCCAAAGGCTCTTCTCAGATGAAGGTCATTCTGAAACACGGGCTGAAAAATGCGATGATCCCGGTGGTTACCTATGCCGGTCCGCTGATCGCAACGCTGATGACCGGTTCGTTTGTTATTGAAAGTCTGTTTTCCATTCCGGGCATCGGCGCGGAATACGTGACCAGCATTTCCAACCGTGACTACACGATGATTATGGGACTGACGATTTTCTTCGGTGCTTTCATCATCATTGCCAACATCATTACCGATATTATCAACGCTGTCATTGATCCGCGTATCAAGCTGGGCAGCTAGAAGGGAGCGCGTATGGAGGAAAAAGAACTCGTTTTGAGCGACGACATGTTTCAGCCGCTGGACAGCAGCGAGAAGAACAATGAATTCATCGCCATCGAAAGCAAAACCTACCTGCAGGACGCCTGGCGGCGGTTCAAAAAGAACAAACTGGCGCTGGCGGGGCTTGTCTTTCTGGTGCTGATCACCATTGCGGCGATCGTGATTCCGATGGTTTCCCCGTATACCTACGATGGCCAGGATCTGGCCAACCGCAACGCGCTGCCAAGCCTGACGCATCTGATGGGAACGGACCGCCTGGGCCGGGATATTCTGGTTCGGGTTATGTACGGCGCCAGAATTTCGCTGACGATCGGTTTTGTCGCCGCCTTTCTGAATCTGATTATCGGCGTGGTCTATGGCGGAATCAGCGGTTTTGTCGGCGGGAAGGTCGATATGATCATGATGCGGATTGTCGACTGCATCTATGCCATTCCGTCTACGCTCTATGTTATCCTGATCATGATGATTTTCGGCTCCAACATGTATTCGGTTCTGTTGGGAATTTCCATTTCCTCCTGGGTAGGAATGGCCCGTCAGGTCCGCTCGCAGATCCAGACGCTGAAGCAGCAGGAATTTTCGATGGCTGCTTTCGTGATTGGCGCCAGCAAAAAACGAATTCTGTTCAAGCATCTGATCATCAACTGCATGGGTCCGATCATCGTTTCCGCTACGCTGATGGTGCCGAATGCCATTTTCACGGAATCCTTCCTCAGTTTCATCGGCATCGGCATCAGCGCTCCGCAGGCAAGCTGGGGAACGCTGGCATCGGAAGCGCGCGG
This sequence comes from uncultured Holdemania sp., assembly GCA_904395815.1. Lineage (GTDB taxonomy): Bacteria > Bacillota_I > Bacilli_A > Erysipelotrichales > Erysipelotrichaceae > Holdemania. The sequence goes on along the minus strand of CAJFOC010000023.1, from coordinate 77,593 downwards.
CCTGGTGCAGAGTTATCCGATTCAGATCGTCTGGCCGGTCGCGGCAATCTGCCTGACGATGCTGTCGCTGAATTTTATTGGTGATGGCGTCGGGGAAGCGCTGGATCCGAAAAAGAAGTAAGGAGGAGAAACCATGAATGAATTGCTGAATGTCAAACATCTGACTGTGGATTTCTCCACCGATCAGGGGACAGTGCATGCGGTCCGCGACGTCTCCTTCTGCGTTTATCCGCAGGAAGTGCTGGGGATCGTCGGAGAAAGCGGCAGCGGTAAAAGCCAGACGATGTATTCCGTCATGGGCTTACTGGCGGCCAACGGAAAAATCACCAGTGAAGAAATCACGCTCAATGGCCGGAAAATCAATGAATCCGCGTTCAAAAACCGGTCAGAATATGAAAAAACGATGCAGCAGATCCGCGGCAATGAAATGGCCATGATCTTCCAGGATCCGATGACCTTTCTGAATCCGGTTTTGAAAATCGGAACTCAGCTGATGGAGCCGTTGCAGAACCATACCAAAATGACCCGCAAACAATGCCGGGAGAAAGCCATTGATCTGATGCGTCAGGTCGGCATTCCATCACCGGAAAAGCGGATGAATCAGTACCCGCATGAATTTTCCGGCGGCATGCGTCAGCGTATCATCATCGCGATGGCGTTGGCCTGCAATCCGAAGCTGATCATTGCCGATGAACCGACAACGGCGCTGGACGTGACCATTCAGGCGCAGGTACTGGAGCTGATTCAGGAAATGAAGGAAAAGCTTGGTTCCTCCGTCATCATGATTACCCATGATCTGGGTGTCGTCGCCAGTCTGTGCAACCGCATCGCCATCATGTATGGCGGAAAAATTGTGGAAATCGGTACGGACAAGGAGATTTTCTATGAACCGAAGCATCCGTATACACAGGGCTTGCTGCACTGCATCAACAATCCTGAGGATGACGACAAAGATCTGCAGCCGATCCCGGGATCTCCGCCGGATCTGCTGAATCCGCCAAAAGGATGTCCTTTTGTGGATCGCTGCGAAAAAGCGATGCGGATCTGTAAGGAACAGATGCCGTCAGTAACGGCATTTTCCGAAACACATCAGTGTGCCTGCTGGCTGAACGAACTGAGGAAAAGGGAGGGAAAAGAATGAAAAGTGATGAAGTAATTCTGAAAGTGACCGACCTGAAAACTCATTTTGATGTCACCAAGGGTCTGTTTTCAAAAAAACAGATTGTCAAGGCGGTAGATGGGGTCAGCTTTGAAATTCACAAGGGCGAGACGTTTGGCCTTGTCGGCGAATCCGGCTGCGGTAAGTCCACGCTGGGACGGACGATTGTCAAGCTGTATGAACCGACTTCAGGCAAAATTGAATACAAAGGCAAAGATATCACCCAGCTGAAAGGGAAGGATTTGAAAACTTTCCGCAAATCGGTGCAGATGATCTTTCAGGATCCGTATGCTTCGCTGAATCCACGGATGACAGTCGGTGAGATTATCCGTGAACCGATGGATATTCACGAGATTTATTCCACGCGTAAGCAGAGAGAAGAACGGGTCGTTGAGCTGCTGCAGATTGTCGGTTTGAAACCGGATCATATACGTCGTTATCCGCATGAATTCTCCGGCGGCCAGCGGCAGCGGATTTCCATCGCCAGAACGCTGGCGCTGAATCCGGAATTCATCATCTGCGATGAACCGATTTCTGCCCTGGACGTTTCGATTCAGGCTCAGATTATCAATCTGCTGAAAAACATTCAGCAGGAGATGGGAATTTCCTATCTTTTCGTCGCTCATGACCTGAGCATGGTTAAACACATTTCAGACCGGATTGGAGTCATGTATCTGGGTCATATGGTCGAGGTCGGCGACAGCAGCGAGCTGTATCATAACCCGATGCACCCGTATACCAAAGCGTTGCTTTCGGCCGTTCCGATTCCGGATCCGGTTGTCGGCAAAGCCAAGAAACGGATTGTGCTGCAGGGAGAATTGCCAAGTCCGCTGAATCCGCCGTCAGGCTGTACTTTCCGCACTCGTTGTCCGTATGCGACAGATCGGTGTGCGGCGGAGAAACCGCAGCCGGTGATGATTAACAACCGGCAGGTTTCCTGTTTCCAGTTTGATTCACTGGAAAAATAAATTCATAACGGCGACTGAGGAGTCATCTTCAGCCGCTTTTTTTGACGACGTATTCCAGGCGGAGGACATCGGCCCCGCCTGGAATGGGAGGACAGCATAGGTATGGATGAGGAGGTGAGAAAATGGCCAAAGTGATGGTCTATGATCCATCTGCCAATCAGATCTATGTTCAATATCTGCAGGAAAGCGATCCGATGCCGTATTCGACCGGTCGGACATTGCTGGTGCGGGAATTTCGCGGATCCAGCCGTTCCACGGTACTGTGGACGACAACGACCGCAATGGAAGCCTGGAATGCGACCCGGCGCAGTTATGGATCAGGGATTCCGGTCGGCTATGCGTTCAAACGTATCTGGGAAGGCGGACACGGTCTTCAATCTCAGCACTATGTCGGAGTTTCGTTCGATGTCGGCCAGCGGCTGACGCAGACCCAGCGCAACCGGATCTGGAATACCGCCAACAATCTGGGAGTCTGGGGCTATGTGGAACCGCTGTCGCTGACTCCGACCTGGGTTCATTTTGATCGTCGTTACGCCCGCGGAGCCTGCGGCGGGACGGCCGGATTTCCAACGCTGCGGGAAGGGGCCGTCGGCTGTTATACGCTGGTGCTGCAGGACGCTTTGAACGCACTGGGGTACAGTACCCGCTGGCTGGATGGCAAATTCGGCAACGCTACCCGTACTGCGCTGCTGCAGTTTCAGCGCGCCAGTGGGCTGAGTGCGGACGGGATCTGCGGCTGCAATACGTGGAAGCTGATCGCATCGGAGGTAGTCGGCATCGGCCAGACGCCGACGGTGATCGATCCATAACAGCCGGTAAAAAAAGGGAGTGATTTTCCAAGCCGGAATCATTCCCTTTTTCCTTCTTCAAATAACGCAGATAGTCTAATTCGCAATATCTTGTGGATCCAATGGAATGGATGCGTCCGGGTTCTGATACCAGAACGATGATTCACGGAAAGAAGAGGGATCAATCCATTTCGGATCATACATGACTTTGGCATGATTAACGATCAGCACCCGATCGAAGACGACCTTGCCGCTTTTTTTGTCAATGGCCTTGAGTCTTACGACGTTGTGCCGGTAAGCGCCATCTTCTTCCCAGCTGAATCCGCTGATCTGTTCGTAGATATGAAATTTCAGAGGCTGAGGCCGGTCACAGCGCAGCTCGCCACGCAGATAGCGGTCAGTGGTGGTGATCACCAGCTGATAGGTGTCAGAGGTTCGGTTTTCGACCCGGTAATCCAGATAATTGTAGACGATGGAAGTTCCTGTGCCGAAAGGAACCTGACGTCCGAAATCCGGAAACAGATCAAATCGGCCGTGGTGGTGATGTTCGGTAATGGTCAGGGCGCTGTGCAGCACCATCCAGTGAATCAGATTGGTCATCTGACACATACCCCCGCCAATGCCGTGGGACGGCCGGTTTCCGGAAAGGGTCAGGCCTTCCTTGTACCCTTTTTTCGCCGTGCATTCACCAACGCAGTGCCAGAAGGAAAAGGTTTCTTTAGGTCTGATCAGCAGGTGAGTCAGCCGGGGCGCAGCCAGTGCCAGATTAACGGCTTTGTTTTCCTGCAGCTGCAGATCAACGTTGCCCAGCTTTCGCCGGATCAGTGAATTATGGCGGTTGATGACGATCGGCAGCAGCGCTTCACTGTAGGTTTCGGCAAAACGGACCCGATGAAGCCGATCCTGCCAGTTTCGCAGAAGAATTTCTTTTTTTCGTGACAGCGCATAGCCGCACGGTCCAAGCTGATATAAGTAAATTCGGCGCATGGGGATTCCCTGCCTCCTTCCCTATGGAGGATCTCCTCTGATCATCGATGCCGGGGTGAGAGGGGACTGTCAGATTATTACGGTGTGAAATCGCTTTCATCTTTCCTCTGCCTTTATCGTATCATTGCCGCTTCATCGCGTCAACGAGGGAAAACCCGGCTTTCCGCTTGTGTCCTGCCGCAGTTGGTTTATAATAATACACAGGAGGAGTTGCATAATGAAAACAGTATGGGACAAAACAGAAGGCGCTCAGCGTGATGAACTGTTTGCCTTCAATGAAGGATACAAGGATTTCATCAGCAGCAGCAAAACCGAGCGTGAATGCGTAGCGCAGACAGTCCGTCTGGCACGCGAACAGGGATTTCGCGATCTGGCGGACGTGCTGGCGCAGCATCAGCCGATTCAGGCCGGCGATAAGCTGTACGCCGTCAACAAGGATAAGGATGTTGCCTTGTTTGTCATCGGTCAAAGACCGATGAGCGAAGGCATGAACATCCTGGGCGCGCATATTGATTCACCGCGTCTGGATGTGAAGCAGCATCCGCTCTATGAGGATCATGGCCTGACGCTGATGGATACGCATTATTACGGTGGTATCAAGAAGTATCAGTGGGTTGCCTTGCCGATGGCGCTGCATGGGGTTGTCTTCAAAAAAGACGGGACCCGGATCGATCTGTGCATCGGGGAAAAAGAAGGTGATCCGGTTGTCGGCATCAGCGATCTGCTGGTTCATCTGGCATCGGATCAGCTGCAGAAGACCGGCGCCAAGGTCGTGGAAGGCGAAGATCTGAATGTTCTGGTCGGCAGCATTCCATGCCCGAACGAAGAAAAAGATCCGGTTCGGGCAGCCATCGTGAAACTGCTGAAGGAACAGTACAACATTGAAGAAGAGGATTTTCTGTCTGCCGAAATTGAAGTGGTACCGGCAGGCAAGGCCCGGGATTACGGGCTTGACCGCAGTATGATCATCGGTTATGGCCATGATGATCGGGTCTGCGCTTACACCTCCGCCATGGCGATTCTTCAGATGGACAAACCGGAAAGAACAAGCGTCTGCCTGCTGGTTGACAAGGAAGAGGTCGGCAGCAACGGCGCCAGCGGCATGCATTCGCGTTTCTTTGAAAATACGGTAGCGGAAATCATGGATCGTATGGGTGAAACAGGCGATCTGAATCTGCGCCGGGCACTGCAGCGTTCGCAGATGCTCAGCAGCGACGTCAGCGCCGGCTATGATCCGAACTATCCGTCGGTCAATGAAATGAAGAATACCGCTTTTTTGGGAAAAGGAATCTGCTTCAACAAGTATACCGGTTCCCGCGGCAAGAGCGGATGCAACGACGCCAATCCGGAATTCATCGCGCTGCTGCGGCGGATCATGGAAGAAGAGAACGTTCTGTTTCAGACCGCGGAGCTGGGCCGGATTGATCAGGGCGGCGGCGGAACGATCGCTTACATTCTGGCCAACTACAATATGGAAGTAATCGATGCCGGCATTGCCGTACAGAACATGCATGCGCCTTGGGAAGTCGTTTCCAAAGCGGATGTGTACGAAGCGTACCGCGCTTACGTCGCTTTTTTGAAAAAAGCATAACGATCAAAGAACGGGCTGTACCGTTCTTTTTTCCATTTATAAAGGAGGAAGAAAGATGAGCGGGGAAAAGAATCTGTTTGCGGGAAGAGAGGGGCTTTGTCTGCCGGATTACCGGCATGGGATTATATCGGTCGCCGGCAGCTGGATGGAAGCGCTGGGGGTAAAGGCGCCGGGGACTGTGGATCCGCAGGTGACTTGCTGGCTGCACCGGCATGCTTTCCGTCAGATCATTGTGCTATTGATCGATGGAATGGGTTCGCGCATTCTGCGATCCCACCTGTCTCAGGACCATTTTCTGCGCCGGGCCATGCTGAAGGAGGTGACAACGGTGTATCCTTCCACGACAGCGGCAGCGACCACCAGCATTCTGACAGGCCTTTCGCCGATGGAAACCGGCTGGATTGGCTGGCATCAGTATTTTCGGGAGCTGGACGATTCCGTGATTCTGTTTCTCAATCGCAGCCGTTATGGCCGCCGGAGTTGGCCGGGGTTTAGCGATACGGCGCTGCCGGTAAGGTTATTGCCGGATCAGCTGGCGGCTCAGGGCAAAACAAGCCGGGTTCTGTTTCCTGCTTTTCGCCCAGGCGGCGCTCACGATTTTGACGAACTGTGCTGCCAGATTGAACAGACGGCACAGGATCGCAGTGTGTCCTTTGTCTATGCCTATTGGGATCAGTTCGATACGCTGATGCATCAGAAAGGCCCCTCCTTTCGAGGCGTGGGTGATGAACTGCGGCGGATTGATCATCGCTGCGCCCTGCTTGCAGAGCGTCTGCCGCAGGATTGCGGCCTGATCATCATCGCAGATCACGGTCAGGTGGACGTGCATAGCGTCAATCTGGCGCAGGATGAAGAACTGCGCCGCTGGCTGACCTTTCCGGTGACGGTGGAAGCGCGGGCAGCGGCCTTTCATCTGAAACCGGGCTGTTATGATCGTTTTGAACACGATTTCAACCAACGTTTTTCATCGTCATTTCTGCTGGCAAAATCGGAAACGCTGCTGCGCAGCGGGTTGTTTGGAGAAGGACAGGCGCATCCGAGAACTGCGGAATTTCTGGGAGATGCGTTTGCGGTTGGTCTGGGCGATCTGACGCTGGACTGGATTGAAAACGAAAAAATCCCGTTTCGCGGTCAGCATGCCGGATTACGGGAGGAGGAGATGTGGGTGCCGGTCATTCTCAGTCCTGGTTTTGACTCAGCGCCAGGTCTTTGAAAATGAACTGGATGACGGAGTGTGACTGCCGAAAATCCGCTGGCGCAGCAGCGAAAGGAGCTCATCATCAGGACGGCTGAGATCCAGGATCTGTACATGATCCGGACTCAGCGTGCAGTCAGAGGAAAGCCAGGCTGATTCACAGCTCAGAAGATAAAACGGAATCCGCTGGCTGCGGCAAGCCTGCAGCACCAGCGCGATGGGACTGACGTTTTCCGGTCGTCCTGGTTTCCGGTCGCTGACCAGCAGCAGAAGATCCGCATCCTGCAAGCGGGATGAGAATCCGATTGCCCGGATGAGCTGCTGTGAGGCGCTGAGGCACTTTCCTTTCAATATGCTCAGCAGCATCAGCCCGATCTGATGCCCGGCCCGGGCGCCCGCTTCTTGCCGGCAGTCGCTGAAGCGCAGCCATTCGCTCAGCGGACTGAGGGGTTTTTCATCAGGGGCAAGAGATTGCAGCGTGTCGCACAGACCGATGAAGGTCAGTCCGCGAATCTGTTTTCTCAGTTCGCTGTCATCCATGGCCACGATCTGCGGTCCGTCCATGATGAACCGGGCGCCCAGCCCTTCCAGAAGACCCTGCCCGCCATCATGGGGACTCTGACTGGACAGCGTCAGATAAAAGCGCCGGCAACCCCGTCTGAGCGCATCCTGGATGATTTCCGAGGCAAAGCGGGAACTGTCCGCGGGTCCATGACGGTTTAGCTGCAATACGGCATTGTTGCCGCGGATGGCATAGGACACTTCGCTTTCATCGCTCAGCCGTATCCGGATCCGCTGATACGCGCTTTGAAGGATCAGCGCTTCGACAAAGCCGTTTTGACCATCGCTCAGATCACAGGCCGCGATCTTGGTCTGAGGCAGCGCCTGCTGCACCAGCCGGGCCAGATCCAGAGCGGTCCGTCCGGTTTTCCACGTTTCCGCCGCTATGACAAGATGCAGCTTCAGTGACCGGCGCATAAGAAACCTTCCGGGAAGGGATGCCCTGGATTCACTCTGCCGGACCAGTTCATATCCCTCTTTCAGAAAAAACGGAACGGATGACAGCAGCACTGCGGCTTCCAGCTGAAAACAACGCTGTCGCTTGGCTGCCTGTTCCGCTGCCCGCAAAAGCGAGACGCTGATTCCCGCATCGTGCGTGCGTTCACTGACGCAGAACAGGACAATCTGTCCGTGTCGGGGATCCAGCGCCAAAAGGCCGGCAATCTGGCGGTTTTCGGTCATGGCCGCAAACAGAAGGGTATCGCCGGGCAGTGAAGAAAGAGGCTGCGGTTGGTTCCAGTCCCAATCCAGCACTTTTAACGAAGTGGAGGAACTGTCATCCGGATGGACTTTGAGATTGTTCAATAGCGGCAAAGAAGGGGGAAGAGCATCCAGCTGTTCAATGATCATGACCAGACCTCATTTCATTCTGCGCTCAGCAGCGTTCAAGAAACTGCCGGTAGTGGCGGGAAAACCAGTCGTGCCAGGCCTGCTGCAGCCGCTGCGGAGCCTGCTCCATCATTTCGACGGGACTCAGATGCGGCGGGTTGATGGAAAAGGCGTCGGCAAATCCCATCTGCCGCATTTGTTCACGGTCAATGTCCAGGATACCGCACAGCGCGACGACCGGAACATGATGAGGACGGGCAGCCCTCAGGATCCCCATCGGAACTTTGCCAGCCAGGCTCTGACTGTCAATCTTTCCTTCTCCGGTAACTACCAGGCAGGCGTCTTTCAGCCGCTGATCCAGCTGATTCCAACGCAATAACTGCGGCAATCCCGGACTGACTCTGGCTTGCAACAGCCCCTGCAGCGCCAGTCCGCAGGCTCCGGCCGCTCCCGTTCCCGGTTCATTGATGAGCGGCTGATGCGTCAGCTTTTCTATCAGCTGGCCCAGATGAAGCGTATTCTGTTCCAGCTGCTGAATCATGCGGTCGTCCGCCCCTTTTTGCCGGGCGAAGACCGCGGCCGCTCCCTGCGGTCCCACGGCCGGATTGTTCACATCGCACAGGCAGATCAGCCGGGTTTGCTTCAGCCGCGGATCCAGACCGGAAAGGTCAATCGCGTGGATATCCTGCAGATTCGCTCCCCGCGGAATCAGCGAGGAACCGTTTTTCGTGAGGAAAACAGCGCCCAGCGCCGCGGCAATGCCGCAGCCGCCATCATGCGTCCCGCTGCCGCCCAAACCGATCCAGATAGTCCGGCAGCCCTGCTGCAGCGCCTGGCGGATCTGCAATCCGGTTCCCAGGGTGGAGGCGCGGGAAGGATTCCGCTGTTCACACAGCTGCAAACCGCTGCACTGGGCCAGTTCGATCAGCGCTTCCTGCTGATGAATTCCCCATACCGCCCTGATCGGACGCCCGTAGGGGTCACAGCTTTCCTGATAGACCGGACTGAAATATCCGGCATCCACCCCGGCGTCCACCAGCCCTTCGCCGCCATCGCTGATGACGATGGGCTCCACGCAGAATTGCGGACATACGGCGCGGGTCTGCCGCTCAATCAGCGCGGCAATCTGACGGCTGGACAGCGAACCCTTGAAGGAATCCGCCGCTACGATGATCTTGTTCATCCTGTCACCCTCTTTTATCCTAATCTTAACATAAAAATCGTTTGTCATTCTCAAGAAGCTGTTCGATGACGATCAAAAAAGAGTATAATAAAAAAGAGAGAATGGGGGCAGGCACTTTGGACAGAAAGAGTGTGCGCATTGTCGGCAACACGGTCATCGAAGAAGTTCCGGTCGCATTGCAGCCGGGCAACCGGATACTGCAGCTGTTGCGCTGCGCGGACCGCATTGCGAACATGGAGGAGATGACGGTGGCCTATATCCGGCTCGAGGAATTCCAGAGCTATTCGGAAGACCGCGGCATTCCGGTCTATACCGATGTGGAAAGTCTGGCCATCGTGATGGAAGATCTGGCGAACGACGCGATTCGTTCCTGTCTGATCAAAGGCTTTTATCATCAGGTTGATCTGACGGTCATCGTCGATATGCAAAAAGAAACGATTCGCTTCAATTACAGCCGTTTCACTCAGCCGGATACGCAAGCCATCATCGACGAGGCCGTCAAAGCACTGTAAAAACGCCGCCGGAGGCGTTTTTTCCTGCCCGGCCAAACAACAGGGAGGACATCAATCATGGAAACCATTGAACTGAAATCGGCGGTGCTGCACAGTCTGGATCAGAATCCGGGCACGCCGGTTTTTTCCCAGAGCGCGCTGGATGGATCGGCCTTTTTGAACGAGTACATCCGCAAGCGTTTGCGGCGGCTGGAAAAGAGTGAGAACTGCCGCATCAGTACGACCTCTTCCATTCTGGGACAGACGCTGGATCAGGCGCTGGCCTGGACAGACTGGCAGATTTTCTATCCGCTGTCCGTCCGTCTGGCTGAACAGATTTTTGAATACCGCAAAGGCAGCGGCCGGGGAGCGGATCTGCTGGCGGCGGTTTTTCAGTATGAGCAGCGACTTTATTTTTATACAGCGGTGCTGGATTATCGGGAAGCGCTGGTTCATCAGCTGCAGCAGCAGAACGAGCGAACCGCGCTGACGCTGCATCCGGCGCAGGCCGTGCTGCCTTCCGCCTTTACTCCGGTCAGCTTGGAGTTCTGCACCAACCTGTTTGATGGATCGACCCGGTTAGTGGAAAAAACGGAAAAAGGCTTTGCCCCGCTGTCGCGGACGCTGCTGAACGAACAGTTTGATCTGTCGGTGAAGGAAAAAATCCAGGCCGCCCGACAGATTGTGCAGCAGCTTCATGAACAGTCAGACGAGCTGGAACAGATCAGCCGCCGGGCTGAATTCAAACAGAAGGTGACGGAGTCACTGGCAGAAAAAGAAAGCGTCGATCTGGAAACGGTACTGGAAGAAATTTACGAACAGGAACCGGAACGGCTGATTCAGGCCAAAGCCCGGTTACAGGATCAGGGATTGGACCATCAGAGGCTGACCGTTCCCCGTTCGCCAGCCGTTACCCGTCTGAAAACGCAGAAGCTGGTTACGGACAGCGGGATTTCCCTTGTTTTGCCGGTTGAGGCGCTGCAGGATCGCAATGTGATTGAATTTCTGCCTCAGCCGGATGGCAGTCTGTCGATTCTTTTGAAAAATGTAGGTCATCTGAAGGAGAAAGGATGAATTGAAAAACTTTTCAAAAAGAATGAAAGAAATGAACGATTCTGTTTAAAAGAACAGATTCCAGGCTTGACATCGCTGAACCTATCGATTAAACTTAAGCCATATTCAAATTCGATGATCAGGAGAGTAGCCTGCGACATCCATCAGCGAGCCGGAACAGAGTGCAAGTCCGGCGGCACTGTCAAAGGGGAACCGCACCTGGGAGAAGTTCAGATGAACAAAGTAGTCTGAAACGTTATTCCGCGTTAAGGAACGAGGGGTCGGCATTGCGATGCCGGCAAGTAGGGTGGTACCGCGAATACAAAGTCGTCTCTAGATCAGCAGACGGCTTTTTTGTTTAAAGGGGGAATTGGATGGAAACCGATCGAAGGAAAGAGGAAAACAGGAAATTCCAGACTGATTTGAACAGAAAAGAGAGGGAAAGATGATGAAAAAATTACTGACAATCTTCTGTGCAGGACTGCTTGCACTGACCATGAGCGGCTGTTCTTCCACGGCTGACAACAACGCGTCGAATCCGGCGGATTCTGCCGCACCGGCCAACCGGCTTGAGGAAATTCAGGCGCGCGGCAAGCTGATTGTTGCGACCTCGCCGGACTATGCGCCGATGGAGTTCATCAACGTCAACGCTTCCGGTCAGGATCAGTATGTCGGTTCTGATATCGAACTGGCGAAATACATCGCCCAGCAGCTGGGCGTGGAGCTGGAGATCAAGGCCATGGATTTCGGAACCGTTCTGGCTTCGGTGGATCTGGGACAGTCGGATATCGCGATTTCCGGTTTTGGATGGCGTGAGGACCGGCAGGAAAACTTTGAACTGTCCATCGGATACAATCAGGATGGCGAATCCAGCTGTCAGGGATTGATGGTCAAGGCGGATAAGGTTGGCGAGTACACCTCGCTGGCGGATTTTGCCGGCAAATCGATCGTCGCGCAGCCAGGTTCGCTGCAGGAAGGCTATGTCAATGACCAGATTGAAAATCCGGATCTGCAGCTGGTCGCGGATCTGACTACAGCCGTACTGATGCTGAAGACGGACAAGGTGGAAGCCTTTGCCTGCAGTTGCGATCAGATGGACGCCTATGCCAAGGCCAATCCTGAAATTGCCCGTTCGACAGTGGAATTCGATACGACGGTGGAAGACATGTACGACGGTAACGTCGTCGCGGTTAAAAAAGGAGAAATGGCGCTGATTGAAAAAATCAATGAGATCCTCACCCAGGTCAATGAAGAAGGGCTCTACGACACCTGGTCGGCGGATGCCAAGCAGCTGGCCGCTTCTCTGGGACTGGAATTTGAGGAATAATCATGGGCGAGATTATTGATATTGCGATTCGTTACCGCAGTATTTTCCTGGAGGGAACGATCGGCACATTGCAGCTGGCCGCCATCACCGTGTTCTTCGGCATGCTGCTGGGAGCGGTTGTTGCCTTTATGCACATGTCCAAATTCAAGCCGCTGTCCTGGCTGGCCGGGCTGTATGTCGAGGTGCTGCGGGGAACTCCGCTGCTGGTGCAGCTGTATATTTTCTACATGTTTGTTCCGGAGATGAGTCCGTGGATCAAATCGCTGGATCTGCCGGTGTATTTCTATATCGTTCTGTCGCTGGTCATCAACAGTTCGGCTTATGTTTCAGAAGTGATCCGGGCAGGGATTCAGGCGGTGGACAAAGGCCAAAGAGAAGCGGCCAAATCGCTGGGCATGAGCGACTTCAACACGATGGTGCGCATCATTCTGCCGCAGGCGATCAAAAACATTCTGCCCGCTCTGTGCAACGAATTCATCATGATGATCAAGGAAACCTCGCTGGCATCAACGTTTTATGTCAATGAGCTGATGCGGACGCGAATGATTCTGCAGAGTACCTATTTCCTCAGCTGGCAGCCGCTGTTTGTCATCGCGTTTATCTATTTTGTGCTGACCTTTGTGCTGTCCAAAGGCGTCAAACTGTTAGAAAAGAGGTTGAGTGTCAGTGACTAATACCAGAGAAAGTCTGATTCAGGTCCGGGATCTGCGCAAGAATTTCGGCAGTCTTCAGGTTTTGAAAGGCATCACGGAAGAGATTGACCGCGGCGAGGTCGTTTCCATTATCGGACCTTCCGGCAGCGGCAAATCCACTTTCCTGCGCTGTCTGAATCTTCTGGAAGTTCCCTCTGGCGGACAGGTGATTTTTGAGGGCGTGGACATCACGGACAAGAAGGTGGACATTGACAAGCATCGTCAGAAAATCGGCATGGTTTTCCAGCATTTCAACGTGTTTCCGCATCTGACAGTACTGCAGAACATCACGATCACTCCGTGTCTTGAAAAAAAGCTGTCCAAGGCCGAAGCGGAAGCCAAGGCAGACCGGTTATTGAAAATGGTGGGACTGACGGACAAGAAGCATGAATATCCGCGCAAGCTGTCCGGCGGACAGAAACAGCGTCTGGCCATTATCCGGGCGCTGGCGATGGAACCGGATGTCATGTTGTTTGACGAGCCGACTTCCGCGCTGGATCCGGAAATGGTTAAGGAAGTGCTGGACGTCATCAGAGAACTGGCGGATGAGGGGATGACCTGCGTCATCGTGACGCATGAGATGGGCTTTGCCCGCCAGATCAGTCACCGTGTTCTTTTCATGGATGACGGCATCATTCAGGAAAAGGGAACGCCGGAAGAAGTGTTTGAACATCCGCGCAATCCCCGCACGATCGAGTTTTTAAGCAAGGTGCTGTAAGGAGGGAAGAGGATGAAGACGACATTTCAGTACGATCATTATTATGATTATCAGGAACTGACTCACTGCATAGAACAGCTGGCGAAAAGCTATCCGGATCTGGTCAGTGTGGAATCGATCTGTACCAGTGAAAAAGGCCGTCAGGTCTGGGCGGTGACGCTGACCAACAAAAAAAGCGGTCCGGCTCTTTCCAAGCCGGCGCTGTATATCGACGGCAATACTCATGCGGGCGAGGTTACCGGTTCGATGGCCGCGATGCATACGATGGATGTGCTGTGTACCGGCTATGACAGCGACGCGTCATTGCGCCGTCTGCTGGATGAGATGACTTTCTATATCATTCCGCGTATCAGCGTGGACGGAACGGAGGTCTATCTGCATACCCCGGCGCGGCTGCGCTCGGCGGATCGCCCTTATCCGCATCCGGTTCAGCAGCCGGGATTGTTTCCTCAGGATCTGGACGATGACGGCGTGATCCGGATGATGCGGTTTAAGGATCCGCATGGCGCCTGGAAAATCAGCCCGGATCATCCGCAGCTGATGGAAAAGCGGAAACCGGACGATCGCGAGGGCGAGTTCTATACGGTGCTCAGCGAAGGAATGATTGAACAGCAGCAGGGAAACGAAGTTCAGCCGGCCAAAACGCTGTGGGGACTGGATTTCAATCGCAACTATCCTTATGGCTGGTTCAGCGAAGCCCGTCAGCCGGGAGCCGGACCCTATCCGCTGTCCAATCCGGAAAATAAGGCAGTGGTCGACTTTGTGCTCGGACATCCGAATATCGGTTCCGTAGCGACTCATCATACCAGCGGCGGCGTGATTCTGTATCCGCCGGGAACCCGGCCGGAAAAAAGCGCGCATGCGCTGGACAGTCTTCGCCTGCGGGAAATCGGCGCGATGGCTACCGAAGAGATGGGATATCCGGCCATCAACATTTTTGATCATTTCATGATCGATCAGGAAAACTATTCTTCCGGCGCCTTTGACGACTGGTGTTTCCAGAATCAGGGAATTCCGGCCTATACGCTGGAATTGTGGAATCTGCTGGAAAGAGCAGGTTCCAAGATCGACTGGGATCACCGTGGCGAGCGTACGGAAAAACAATCGCTGCAAATTCTGACGCAGGTGATGGACTGGTGTGCCAAAAACGCGGATTCCGGCTTTGAACCGTGGACGAAGTGGAATCATCCGCAGCTGGGCGAGGTGGAAATCGGCGGACTGAATCTGAAATTTACCGAACAGAACTGTCCGGTCGCTTTTCTGAAACAGGAAGTGGAAAAGACGACCCGATTCTGTCTGCGTTATGCCAGAGCGCTGCCGCAGCTGTCCATTGAAAAAACAGAGGTTCGCTGGCTGGCGGAGGATCTTGCTGAAGTCAGTGCTGTTATCGGCAACAACGGGTACCTGCCGACGTATCTGACGGAAGAGGCCCGCTCGCTGCAGATCAACGAACCGGTCAGAGTTTCTCTGCAGGGGCAAAGCGTTTCGCTGGTGCAGGGCAAGCAGGTCATGGAGATCGGGGATCTGCAGGGCTATTCCGGCGCTCATGCCAGTTACAGCGCCTGTACGCTGCAGACCGGCAACCACGAGCCGATGGTCAAAACGGTTTGCTGGCTTGTTCAGGCGCAGCCGGGCACCGTTTTGAAGCTGACGGCTTTCCAGCAGAAAGCCGGTAAGGCAGAAATTCAGATTACCTTATAACAGGAACCGGGAAAACCGGTTTCTTTTTGTCTGCGCTGTGATAAGATGAAAAGGGTGAACGTGATGATCAGAAAAAAAGAACCGCAGGCTCCGCGGATCAGAAGTGAGCTGAACCGGCCGGTGCTGACACGGCAGCTGGCTCTGCAGTCCAGACTGACGGAAATGGAGATCAGTGACGAGGCCTGGCCGTTGGAAAAGGCTGAAAACACAGAATTCAGCGAATGCCGACTGACTCGGGTCACGATGCCGCCCATGGGCGTTAAATCGTATTTTATCGATGTGATCATAAGCCGCTGCGATCTGTCCAACTGTGATTTCAGCGAAAGCACCTTTCGAAGAGTTCTGTTTGATCACTGCCGGATGACCGGAACGGATCTGTCCCGCTGCAGCTTTCAGGATACGGTCTTTCTCAATTGCGCGCTCAGTTACGGCAATTTTTCCTTCAGCCATTTCAAAAGCTGCCGCTTTCATGAATGCGACGCATCGTTTTCTTCGTTCAGCGAAACCCGGTTCCAGTCGTTTGAGATAACGGATTGCCGGCTGGAGAGCGCTGAACTGTTTCACAGCCGGCTGGAGGGTGTCGATCTCAGCACCTGTTCGATTGAAGGCGTTGCCCTGTGCGGGGATGAACTCAAGGGTGTGATTGTTAATCCGTCTCAGGCGGTGGATCTGGCGCGGGTTTTGGGCATTGTCATCCGCGAATAGGCGTTCATCATTTTTTCACGCCTTTTCCATACAGAAAACACAGCGATGATCTACAATCAGAATCGATCAAAGAAATTTGATCCATTTCTTTCTCCCCCCAGGCCGAAAAATTCGGCGGAGAAATAGAAACGGAATGAGCAGTTTCTATTTTTTCTTGTATGACAGATTTGTAAGAAGGCTGTAAGGGGAGGCGATGGCATAAAATTCTAATCGTACTATAATGAAATCAGAACATGAAGGAGGCGCAAAGTGAAATGAAGAAATGGCTGGGAATTCTGTTGGCGGCGGTGGTGGTCGCAGGAGCGGTAGCGGTAGTTCAGAAACGAAAGGAACAGGAATAAACCCACATATCGGGCAACTCTTCACTGACAAAACAGGACAGCGAAACGATCGCTGTCCTTTGTTGTTGATGCACTCCGTTCAACACAATAATTACCCTGAAAGAACGGCAGTGCTGAAAGAGAGGCTTATGGCCTGCATTGAACGTTAACTTTTGTTATGAGTGTAATTCATGATGTTGACCATCAGCTCCGCGATTTCCTGCGGTGATTTTTGAATATCCTCCATCAGCCATTTGCGCAGCATGGAGTATTCTCCTCCGGTAAATAAGCCCAGACCAGCTTCCCACTTTCCTCATCTCCCTCTGAAAGAAAGGGAAAGCCGTTTGTTTCATTGATAAAGTTATCAAACATCTTATTGATCAGCAGCATGAAATCATCGGCAGAATTGTTTGTAAAATAGTTTCGATATATGTTCAAAAAAAGGTGTCAACCTGAGAAAAAGGTTGACACCCTTGCCCTTTATGAAAGGCTAACCACATTGAACTGTGGACTGTTTTTCCATGGTGCACCGAACGGGACTTGAACCCGTACGATATCAATCACACGCCCCTCAAACGTGCGCGTCTGCCTATTCCGCCACCGGTGCATTGCTTAATGATTATACCAGATTCCAGCATAAAAGGGAAGAATTTTTGAAGCAAAATGACCGAAGTGCAGTTTGAAGAAAAGAATCTTTGACGCTTTCAAGCCAGGAGCCACCACTCATATTTCCTTTTTTTCGTCATAACGAATATAATCAGGATGGCAAATACAGGGAAATCATTGCCGTGTTCTTTTCTTATTGAAGGAAAGGAATCTTTTTTGAGTCGGAATGAGACCAGAGCCTGCCGCTTAGAAGTGACAAAGCCGCTGTTCAATCTGGGAGCGAACCTGGTCCAGGGGCTGAATGGGACAAGGAGCGATCGGAGCAGCCAGCGTTTTGCCAAGGTAGTAAACGGAATGCCATTGTCCCAGTTTGAATCCGCAGTTGGGCAAAAGTCCCAGCTGCTGATATCCACAGCGCTGGTGCAGATGGAGACTGGCGGGATTGGAAGAAGTCACCAGCGACAGCAGTTCGGTGTATCCCTGGATGGCTGCGCATTCTTCAAGACAGGACATCAGCCGCGTTCCGATTCCCCGGCCCCGACAATCCTGACGCAGATAAACGGAAATCTCAGCCCACCACTGATAGGCGGCGCGGGAATGAAACGGATGATAATAGGCATATCCGATCACTTCTTCCTGCTCGGTGACGGTGATCCATGGATTGAGACGGGTAATATTGCGAATCCGGGATAAGAATTCACGGGCATCCGGAGCTTCGGTTTCAAAGGTAATGGCGGTCTGTTCAACATAAGGCCGGTAAAGATCGGCGAAAGCGACCGCATCGGCAGCAACGGCCAGCCGCACCTGCAATGACATGGGGCATCTCTCCTTTTTTTCATTATACCGCGCTTTCTGTCGTTTTGAAGCAGTTCCTGTCATTGCGGAAGGGCAAAGAGGAAAAGGCTGTGCTATAATAAAGAAGCTTTTCAGCGATCGAGGATCATCGGCAAACACAGAAGGAGAACGGCAATGAACCCATTTCAAGTCAAAAATGAGATAGGTACAAAAAGAGGTCGAAGGTCATGAGTACCCGGCGTATAGCCCGCATTGCGGTGATGGCGGCAGTGATGGTGACCGTTTTTCATCTTTTCTCCCAGATTCTGTATCTGGAAGCGATCACACTGACCATCGCGGTGCTGTCAGCGGTTGTGCAACGTCGGGATGTCGTGATGGCTGCCGTGGTTTTCGCTCTGGTTAACATGATGATTCAGGGAATTTCCCTCTGGACGATGGCGTATCTGCTGGTATATCCGGGATATGCGATGCTGCTGGGATGGATGAAACCGGTACTTCTGCGGCATCGCTGGCTGGCTGTGGTGATGGTGGGGTTGTGTTCGTTTGCCACCGGACAGCTGCTGGATCTGCCGTTTATTCTGCTGGATGCACGGGTAACGATGATTTATGTGCTGATGGGATTGAAAACATCGCTTCTTCAGGGAATGCTGAGTGCTCTGGAGGCGTTGTTTCTGTTTGATCCGCTGGTCGATCGGCTGCAGCGAATAGAGAGGAATTACAGATGAAAAAGAAATGGATGGCAGCGGCGGTCATTCTGGCCGCCATGGTTTTGTGTGTCCTGGGTTTTCGTTTCCTGCTTCCCGGGGAAGAAGGAAATGAGGATGTCAAACAGGTCACGATTACAGTAATCAATGACATTGAAGGAATGGAGCTGTTTTCCGATACCGTTGAAACGCAGGCTCAGACGCTGGGCGAATTGCTGGATGAGACAAAAGAGCTGAAGGCGGTGATGGAACAGAGCACGTATGGACGGCTGCTTGTATCGCTGCTGGATCTGAATCAGGGAGAGATGACGACGGGACCGTGGTGGCTGTTTGAGTCGGACAACAATGAATCCTGTACGGCATCCGGATTTTGTCCAGCCGTCGATCAGACGGTGATTGCCGATCAGGATAGGTTCGTGTTCCGGTATACGGACAGTTATTAAAACGGAATGAAAGACGAGTAAACAATGAGGTGAGTCACGATGAATCCATTTGGAAAAGGAAGAATGGAAGCGATTCGAAGCCTGACCATGATCAATATAGAAAGTCTTCTGCTGGCGGTGCTGGCCGGACTGACGCTGCTGGATCAGGGGCGTCCGGCCTGGCTGGCGCTGGCAGCGGGGGCAGCGCTGATTCTGCTATTGCGGCTGGTGTTTCGCTTTCTGATTGGTTACTGGCTGATTTCAGCGGGATTCAGCGCTTTCTGGGCCTGGTGCTTCAGCAATGGCTGGTTCACCGACGGAAATTTTCTGATGGGCGGACTGGTAGCGCTGGTGATTTTTGCGGCCTGTCTGTACGGGCATAAGATCAGCTATCAGGATCAGCAGAATCATCAGGAAGAATAAAGGAGGAATGACAGTGAATCGTCTGAAAGCCGTGATGTTTGACATGGACGGCGTGTTGATTGACAGCGAACGGATTTCGCTGAATCTGTGGCGACAGATCAATGAGGAATGGGGCAACGTGTTTGATGTTTCCGTCATATCACAGATGATGGGCGGATCCCCGGAGGAAAACCGGCGCAAATACGGTCATCTTCTGCCGCCGCCGGAAATATATGATCAGATGCGTCAGCAGAAAATGATCCGCACCCGTCAGCTGGTCGAACAGCAGGGGATGCCGCTTCGCCCGGGGGTGCGGGAGATGCTGGCGACGCTGAAAGAAAACGGAATCCGACGGCTGATCGTTTCCTCCACCCCGCGCGAGAATGCGGAATGGTTTCTGCAGCGGGCGGGCATTGCCGAAGAATTTGACGATGCCATTTTCGCGGATGAGGCCGGCCGCCGCAAGCCGCATCCGGATCTGTATCTGGCGATGATAGAGCGGCAGGCGCTGAAGCCGCAGGATTGCATTATCATCGAAGATTCGCCCAATGGCGTTCAGGCGGGGTATGCCGCCGGCGTCCGGGTTTTCGGCGTCGAGGACACCACGCCGCTGCGGCAGTTTGAAGGCAGGGAAGCCTGGCAGGTTGTGGACTCGATGGAAGCGGTACGCCGCTGGGTGCTGCAGCAGCTGGAAAAAGAAAATCAGACCCGGCAGCCTCAGGGGTGAGCGGTCTGTTTCAAAAAGAAAAGGTTCTATAAATTTTGGTGTTGGTGGAAACCAACGCCTTTTTTCTTGAGTATAAAAAAAGAGACATAGGTAAGAATTTCCGTTACAATAAAATCACCACAAATTACAGAAAGGAAATCTCACTATGTCTATTACTTATTCTATCTTATCTGTCCTCAATTTAAAAGACCCTCATCTTCATTTCTCTGAGGATTGTGTCTCTTCTCAGTCAATTCGTGGTGTTGACTCCCTTGTCTTTTCTGGCACAGAAGATCGCCCATCTCAGACTTTTTGACGAAGGCTGAGCAGGCGGGTTTGTCAGCGTATCTGAATCAGACGTGATTCATACGGTTTTAACAGTCCCGGGCGCGGATCCGGATGCGAATCCAGCAGCCGGCGGCCCTGTTCTTTCAGCGAATAGCGGGCAACAGAACCGCTGAGATTGATCAGAATCAGAAATTCCTGCTGTGAGTCAAAACGCCGGTAGGCCAGAATCTGACGATGCTTGCGCAGCACCGGTTCCATGGCCCCGGTATTGAGAGCGCTGTGAGCTTTGCGCAGGCGGATGACTTCACGGTACCAGCGGACAATGCTCTGGTCGGACTGTTCATCCCGCTTCAGGTTGATCGTGGTATAGTTGGGATTGACCTTGATCCATGGCTGGTGGTCGCTGAAACCGCCATAAGGGCTGTCATCCCACTGCATCGGCGTGCGGGCATGATCCCGCGTCATGCGCTGAACGACTTTCAGCGCCAGAAAACGAGGCAGATGCATCATGGTCTGCAGCGTCTGAAAGATGTTGATGGCTTCGTAGTCGCGCCATTCCTGCGGCTGCAGAAGACAGTTGGTCATTCCGATTTCCTCGCCCTGGTAAATCAGCGGCGTGCCTCTGAGCGTCAGGTTCATCAGCGCGAAAGCTTTGGCGCTTTCTGTGCGATAACGGTGATCGTCGCCGAAACGGGAGAGAGAACGGGGCTGATCGTGATTGTTCATGTAATTGGCTACCCAGTAATGGCGCTGCTGACTGTCGCTTTGCCAGCGGAAAAGAATGGACTTGAAACCGGGGATTGTCCAGTGGTACAGCTTGCGGAAATCATATTTGCCCAGCGGGCCGCAATCCTGCAGGTGAAGATCAAACATGATCATCATGTTCAGCTCACCGCGTCCCTCGCCGGCATACAGCGCGCAGGCATCGTTATCCGCCATCATGCCCTCGCCGATTGTGATGAAATCGAAGTCCTGCAGCTGAGCCATCAGCTGCTGCAGAAACTGATGGGAACGAGGCAGATTGGTCATGTATTCCCGTGCGAACTGATATCCTTTTTTGTGCGGCCGATAGCTGGGCAGGCCCTCTTTTTTGGCAATGGTATTGATCACGTCCATGCGGAATCCGCTGACGCCCTTATTCAGCCAGAAACGCATGATGTTGACGATTTCCTGCCGGACGGCGGGGTTTTCCCAGTTCAGATCGCACTGATGCGGCGTGAAGGTCGTCAGATACCAGCTGTTTTCCTTCAGCGGATCGCGGGTCCAGGCGCTGCCGCCGAACATGCTGATCCAGTTGTTGGGCGGATTGCCGTCTTTTCCTTCCCGGAAATAATAACAGTCACGGAACGGGCTGTGAACATCGCGCAGACATTGCTGAAACCAGGGATGCTGGTCGCTGGTGTGGTTGGCAACCAGATCCATGATGATGCCCATGCCGCGCTGACGGCACTGCGCCAGCAGCTCATCGAAATCCTCCATAGTGCCGAATTCCGGGTGAATCTGATAATAATCACTGATGTCATAACCATAATCCGTGTTGGGACTGCAGTATATCGGCGACAGCCAGATCAGATCGACGCCCAGCGACTGCAGATAATCCAGACGCTGCAGAATGCCCCGCAGATCACCGATACCATCGTGATTGGAATCCTGAAAGCTGCGCGGCCAGATCTGATAAATGATTTGTTTTCTGAAATCCATTGTCATCACCGTCCCTATTGTAGCATATCCTCAGAAAAATGACAGACAGGCTTGCATTCCGTCCTGGTTCCTGTATGATGATACAGAAGAAAGCAGGGATGACAATGCATCATATCGCATGGCTGACTACCGGCGGCACAATCGCCTGTCAGCAGGATCAGCAGGGACTGACGCCGCGTCTGGATGGCCGGCAGCTGCGGGCGCTGCTGGGCTCGCTGATCGATCAGTATGAAATTGAGATCATGGATCTGTTTGCGCTGGACAGCTCCAACATTCAGCCGGAAGAATGGCAGCGGATTGCCGGACAGATTGCGAATCTGGTACAGAAAGGAAAAGTGGACGGCGTATTGCTGACGCATGGAACCGATACGATGGCCTATACGGCGGCGGCACTGAGCTTTATGCTGGAAAACGTTCCGTTTCCCGTGGTACTGACCGGATCTCAGCTGCCGCTGAATCATCCGCTGAGCGATGGTCCGGAAAACATCCGCACCGCTCTGGCGATGGCGGCCAGCGGCAAACCGGGCGTGTACATTGCCTTCAACCGGACTATCATGCTGGGAACACGGGCGGTCAAGGTGAGAACCACACATTTTCAGGCGTTTGAAAGCGTCAATGAAAAGAATGCCGGCTGGATTGACAGCCGCGGGCTGAATATCCGCGAGTCCGTGCTTCCGTCGCTTCACGGTTCTTTCCGTCTGCGTCCGCAGCTGTGTCAGAACGTCGTGCTGATCAAGCTGATTCCGGGAATGGATCCGCGGCTGTTTGACGCGCTGATGCAGATGAAGGTGCAGGGAGTGGTCATCGAGGCGTTTGGTATCGGCGGCCTGTCCTTTGTGCGGCGGGATCTGAGCGCCAAGCTGAGGCAGATGACAGAGCAGGGAATTACGGTAGTGGTCTGCAGTCAGTGCCTGTATGAACCCAGCGATTTCAGCGTGTATGAAGTCGGACAGAAAGTATTGCGTTATGGCGTGCTGGAAGGCAAGGACATGACCAGCGAAGCGGCGGTAACCAAGCTGATGTGGGTGCTGGGACAGACTTCGGATCCGGTTGAGATCCGCGCGTTGTTTGAACGCAGTCTGGTTGGGGAACGGTCGTCGGAAAGCGATTGACAACCTTTTGAAAATCTGGTTAACTGGATAACAAGAAATAGCATTGAGGTGAAACAACCATGAATCTGAATTTTCCAAAAATTGACCTGCATCTGCATCTGGATGGATCGCTGGACATCAAGCTGGCGTATGCGCTGGCGCAGGAAAGAGGCATTATCGCGCCGGATTGTTCGCTCAGCGAGTTTGCCCGTCAGATGACAGTCCGTCCGGATATCCGTTCGCTGGAAGATTATCTGGCCTGTTTTGAATTGCCGATCTCCATTCTGCAGGATGAGGAAGCGTTATTGCTGTGCTCACGCGAGCTGGTCAAGACGCTGGCTTTGCAGGGGCTTGTCTATGCGGAAATTCGCTTTGCCCCGCAGCTGCACACCCGTAAGGGACTGACGCAGCATCAGGTGGTCAAAGCGGTCATCAAGGGGATGCGGATCGCGATGAGCGAACATCCGCAGATTCGAGTCGGCCTGATTCTGTCGATGATGACGCTGCAGGATGCGCAGATCAACCACCTGCAGAATCTGGAAACGGTACAGACGGCCCGGGAGTTTCAGGGCAAGGGCGTGGTCGCGCTGGATCTGGCTGGCGCAGAAGGCGCAGTACCGATGGAAAGCTATCAGGATTGTTTCCGCAAAGCGCAGGAATACGGCATTCCCTATACCATTCATGCCGGAGAAAGCGGACCGGCCTCTTCGGTGGCAACGGCGCTTCGGCTGGGGGCTTCGCGGATCGGTCATGGCGGGCATTGCCTGCAGGATCCGGCGGTGCTGGCCGAGGTCATCGAACGGAAGATTCCGCTGGAAATGTGTCTTACCAGCAACGTTCAGTGCCGCAATCAGGCCAGCTACAGTGATCATGCGCTGCGGCCGCTGTATGAGCGGGGCGCGCTGGTTACGCTCAACACCGATAACATGACCATTTCCGCAACGACGCTGGATCAGGAATATGAGCGGGCAGTGCGGTATCTGGGCATGACCCGTGAGGATCTGATTCATCTGAATCTCAACAGTGTCCGCGCTGCGTTTCTGGATCGTCAGCAGAAGCAGCAGCTGACCCGAAAACTGATGGAATGTCTGTAAGCGAGGCGGTATGCTTCGCTTTTTTAAATCGGTCAAAGACGGGATATCGCGGAAAAGGAAAAATAAAAAAGGAACTCCTTAAAGAAAGGAATTCCTGTGCTCAGACGGAGGTCTGCTGCGCGTTGCGGGCCATGTTTTCCCGGGCGATGGCCAGCATCAGCTTGATGCGGTTTTCCTGATTTACCCGGGTCGCGCTCGGATCGTAATCGATGGCCACAATGTTGCAGTCCGGATCCTGATGGCGGATCTTGCGGATCATGCCCTTGCCGACAATGTGGTTGGGCAGACAGCCAAACGGCTGCGTGCAGATGATGTTTTTGTAGCCGCTGCGGCTGAGTTCGACCATTTCGCCAGTCAATAGCCAGCCCTCGCCCATCTTGGCGCCCAGACCGATGATTTCTTCCGCTCCGGCTTTCATCTGCGGGAAGGTGCCCGGAACTTCAAAATCAGAATACCGGCGGATGGCGTCGATGATCATCTTTTCCAGCTTCAGCACATAGGCGTAAGCGACGCGCAGCACCGCTGCCCGTGAACGCCCGCCGCCATAAAGCTTGATATCCTCGATGCCGTTGTAGATGCAGTACAGCAGAAAGCCCATGATTCCCGGCACTTTGACCTCGCAGCCCTGTTCGGCCAGAAACTTTTCCAGATCGTTGTTGCCCAGCGGCGAATACTTGATATAGATTTCCCCGACGATGCCGACCTTAACGCAGTTTCGCGGCTGCCGTTCAATGGCGGCAAAGGAGGTGACGATATCGCGCATGTTGCGTTTCATCTGCGCTGCGGACAGTCCCTGGCGGTGATCGAACTGACGGGAAAGATCGTCGATCCAGTGCTGAACGAGCCGGTCGGCAGTGCCGTTATCGGCTTCATAAGGCCGTACCTGATTGCTCAGATCCATCAGCAGATCGCCATAGACCAGCGCGGCCAGCATTTTCTGCAGCATGGACAACGTCAGCTTGAAGCCCGGCTGGGAGTCCAGACCGGCCATGTTCAGTGAAATGACCGGAACATAACCCAGCCCTGCTTTTTTCAGCGCCTTGCGCAGCAGGAAAATGTAATTGCTGGCCCGGCATCCTCCGCCGGTCTGGGTGATGATCAGAGCCGACTTGTGCGGATCGTATTTTCCGCTTTTCAAAGCGTCGATCATCTGACCGATGACCAACAGCGCCGGATAGCACGTATCGTTATGAACATATTTCAGTCCTTCTTCCACCACTGCCGGTCCGGTATTTTCTAACAGCTCGACCTTGTATCGGCTGTGCACCAGAACGTTGCGCAGCAGCTGAAAATGAATCGGCGCCATCATCGGGATCAGAATGGTGTAGTCCTTGCTCATCTCTTTGGTAAACAGTACTTTGTTTTCACTCATGGGAATCCTCCTGCTGGTTCAATGCGGCAAACAGAGAGCGAAGCCGGATCTTGACCGCGCCCAGATTGGTGATTTCATCAATTTTGATCTGGGTGTAAATCCGGCCCCGATCTTCCAGAATTTCCCGCACCTCATCGGTGGTGATCGCATCCACGCCGCAGCCGAAGGAAACCAGCTGTACCAGGTTCATTTTCGGCTGGGTGCAGACGTAACGGGCGGCGGCATACAGACGGGAATGATAGGTCCACTGATTCCACACGCCCAGCTCTTTTTTGCCGACTTCCTCGTTAATGACGTCCTCGCTGATCACGGCAGCGCCATAGCTGGTGATCAGTTTATCGATATCGTGGCAGACCAGCGGATCGATGTGATACGGCCGGCCGGCCAGCACGATGATGTCGCGGTTTTCGATCTGCGCCTGAGTGATGATTTCCTGGCCCTTTTCCCGGATTGTCTGCAGATGCTGATCGTAAGCCTGGTAGGCGCGGCGGCTGGCCTTGATGACTTCGCGGACGCCCAGGCCGACGAAGTGCCGGCTGAGAATTTTGTGAATCTTTATCGCGAAATCGTTTGGCCGGTGAATGCCGACATAATCGTAGATGAAATCGACGTTCTGTATTTCCTGCACGTTGCCTTCGATCACTTCCGGATAGTAGGCCACAATCGGGCAGTTATAATTGTTGTCCGCGTTTTTCTCCGGCATGTTGTAGGTCATGCATGGGTAGAAGATGACCGGTACTTTCAGTTCCAGAAGCTTCTCAATGGCAGCGTGGACAAGCTTGGCCGGGAAGCAGACCGTATCGGAAGGAATGGAATTCTGCGCCCGCTGCAGCACGTCCATGGAGGCGAAGCCGGAGGTGACGACCTCAAAGCCCAGCTCCGTAAAGAACGTGTGCCAGAACGGCAGCAGTTCCAGCATGTTCAGCGCCAGCGGCAGACCGATCTTGCCGCGTTTGCCGGCTACTGGCTGATATTGCTGCAGCAGTTCACGCTTGATGGCGTACATATTCAGCTGCTGGGCGGTGGATTTTTTGGTGACCGGCCGTTCGCAGCGGTTACCGCCGATAAAACGCCGGCCATCCGGAAACTGGTTGACTGTCAGACGGCAATGGTTGTTGCATAAGCCGCACTGGACATAGCGGACTTCGGTATGAAAGTCGCGCAGCTGCTGCAGATTCAACAGCGTGCTGGTCTGCGGCGCTTTGCGCAAAGCGTGCAGCGCGCAGCCGTAAGCGCCCATCAGTCCGGCGATGTTCGGCCGGATGACCTCCGTCTGAAGCTCCTGTTCGAAAGCCCGCAGCACCGCGTCATTGTAGAAGGTACCGCCCTGGGTAATGATGTGTTTTCCCAGCGAACGGGCATCCGCGGTGCGGATGACCTTGTACAGAGCGTTTTTGACAACGCTGATCGACAGGCCGGCTGAAATTTCCTCGATCGTTGCGCCATCTTTCTGCGCCTGCTTGACTGAGGAATTCATAAAGACGGTGCAGCGGCTGCCCAGATCAGTCGGATGCTTGGCAAACAGACCGAGGCGGGCGAAATCCGCAATGTCGTAGCCCAGTGCGTTGGCGAAGGTCTGCAGGAAGCTGCCGCAGCCGCTGGAACAGGCCTCGTTGAGGAAAATGTTGTCGATCGCGCCGTTATGAATTTTGAAACATTTGATATCCTGGCCGCCGATATCGATGATGAAATCGACATCCGGCATGTATTTGCGGCTGGCGGTGAAATGCGCCATCGTTTCCACGATGCCGAAATCCACGCCCAGCGCGCTGCGGATCAGATCTTCGCCATAACCGGTCACGCAGCTGGCGATGATGTTCATGCGCGGATTCTGTTCCATCACCTGAAGCAGCGTTTCCCGCACGATCTGCAAGGCGTTGCCCTGGTTGGGACGATACATCGTGTACAGAATTTCTTCCTGCGGATTGATCAGAACGAGCTTGATCGTCGTGCTGCCGGCATCGATCCCCAGTGCGACCGGACCGGTAATCTCTTTCGGCTGGTGAACCTTGACCTGGTTGCGCTGATGCCGGCGGGTGAATTCGTCATATTCCTGCTGACTGGAAAACAGCGGCGCCAGCGAGCGGACGGTGCCGAAGCTGTCCAGATTGCGCAGCTGCTCGATCAGCTGAGGAATACTGACCGGTTCACTGGCCGACAGCGCGGCGCCGATGGCGACATAATACAGGCTGTTTTCCGGACACAGGCCGCGCAGATGCAGCGTGTTGTCGAAGGCGGCGCGCAGCTCGCTGTTGAACGTCAGCGGACCGCCCAGATACACGACGTTGCCTTCAATCCGGCGCCCCTGCGCCAGACCCTGGATCGTCTGGTTGACGACGGCCTGATAGATGCTGGCGGCCAGATCTTCCTTGTCTGCGCCCTGATTGATCAATGGCTGGATGTCCGATTTGGCAAAGACGCCGCACCGCGAAGCGATGGTATAGGTTTTTTCCGCATGCTTGGCGGCTTCGTTCATCTGTTCCGCGCTCAGATTCAGCAGCGTCGCCATCTGATCGATGAAGGCGCCGGTACCGCCGGCGCAGGTGCCGTTCATCCGCACTTCCAGACCGCCGCTGAGAAAAAGAATTTTGGCGTCCTCGCCGCCCAGTTCGATGATGCAGTCGGTGTTTTCCAGCTGGTGACGGGCCGCGACGCGGGTGGCGTACACTTCCTGAACGAAAGGAACGCTGCATTTTTCCTGCAGTCCCATCGCCGCCGAGCCGGAAACGACGACCGGCATCGTTTCGGTCTGATAACGTTCGCTGACGGTCTGCAGCACGTCGATGAGTTTTTCGTTGATCTGACAGCTGTGCCGCTGATAATCCTGACTGAGACAGCGTCCCTCCTCATCCAGCACAACATATTTGATCGTTGTGGATCCGATATCAATTCCCAAGCGCATGGGTGTTCCTCCTGTCTTCTTCTTTGGCCATCACGGCGTTCAGCAGCCGCAAACCTTCCATAATCTTATCGAAATTTTCCGGGTCGGTGTGATTGAGCCGCAGCCGGACCATGCCGTCGACATGAGCCTGAATCTGTCCGATCAGCTCATGGGTCTTTCCGGTTCCTTCCAACAGCACGCTGCGCTGATCTGACGGATCTCTTTGGCGCAGCAGAAAACCGCTTTTTTCCAGCCGCTGAGCAATCAGGCAGAGATTGCTGGTGGTCATGTTCAGACGTTGGGCCAGCGTGCTCAGCGAAACCGGTCCGCCATGTTCCACTTCGGTCAGAACGATGGCCTGCGGCCGGGTCAGACCGTAGGGAGCATAATACTGGTTCAGTACGCTGTTGATCTGGTGATTGATGCTGCGGACCAGATCCAGCAGCTCGGTAGCCTCGGTATTCGATGACATAGCACACTCCTTTGAAAATAATTAACGCATTAAATATTAATCGCTCAAATAAAAAGTGTCAATGACAATGACCTGGTTTTGTCTGTTTTTTACACGAATTTAACGAGCTGACCGTGTTTTTGAGCAGCGCAGACAGCAGGAATTTGTTATAATCAGAACAGAGGTAAAAGCATCATGGGAAAAAGACTGGACACGTCATTGCTGACATGGATGAACCGGCCGACGCTGGCGACGGTAGGAAAAAACAGAATCATTCTGAGCACGGATCCGTTTACGGACTTCTGGGCGAATCATCTGCGCCGGCAGATCCGCTTTAACGGTCATGCGGCGCTGTTTCCCATTCGGCAGAACTTTACGCTGACCGCCCGGGTCCGGGCGGAATTTCACGCGCCGTACGATCAGGCCGGTTTGTTTGTCATGGATGATGAATCCGACTGGGGCAAGGTTGGTCTGGAATGCCGCGACGGCCTTTCCTCCTCGGTCTGCTCCACCGTCACCTATGGCGGATTTTCCGACTGGGCGGGAATGCCGGTTTCCAGCGGTATTCATCACATGACGTTTCGTCTGCACCGGCGTGACAACGAGTTCAAAGCTGAGTTTTCCTTCAATGGCCAGCGCTTCAAGTGGCTGCGGGAGTTTTCGCTGCCGTTGAAGGAAGGCGTTGTCCGGGCCGGATTCTATGCCTGCAGTCCGGGGGATTCCAGCTTTGACGCCGAGTTTTCCGACATGATGATTGACAGCCTGCAATGGACAGAAAAGAGGAATCAGAATTGACACCTGAAGAACGATTGCTGCGCTATGCGCAGATTGACACCACATCCGATCCCAACAGCGCCAGCGTTCCCAGCTCGGCCCGGCAGCTGGACCTGCTGAAAGTACTGAAAGAAGAAATGATCGCCATGGGCGTGCAAGAAGTGGTTGAGGATCGGGGCTATCTGTATGGAAAGATCCCTTCCAATCTCGATCATCCGGTGATGTCGATGGGGCTGATCGCGCACATGGACACCTCGCCGGATTTCTGCGGCGGACCGGTGCGGCCGCGGAAGATTGAGCGTTATGATGGCGCAGATATCGCGCTGAACAGTGAAGTGGTGCTCAAAAGCGCGGAATTTCCGGAAATGGCCCGCTTTGTCGGTCACGATCTGATCGTTACTGACGGCAATACGCTGTTAGGGGCGGATGACAAAGCCGGGATTGCCGAGATTATGACGGTGGCGGAAACGCTGCTGACTCATCCGGAAATTCCTCATGGCGAGGTGTGCATCGCCTTCACGCCGGACGAGGAGATCGGCCGCGGCGCGGATGGTTTTGACATCGCGGCATTCGGCGCCGATTTTGCCTATACGGTGGATGGCGGAGATGCGGCCGGCGTTTGCGATGAAACGTTCAACGCCGCCTCGGCCAGCGTGGTCGTCCACGGGGTTTCCATTCACCCGGGCAGCGCCAAAAACAAGATGATCAACGCTTTGAATGTCGCGATGGAATTTCATGCCCTGCTGCCGGCGCAGTGCCGTCCGGAAAATACGGAAGGCCGGGAAGGCTTCAATCATCTCAACCGCATGGAGGGCAATGTGGAACAGGTTCGGATGGAGTACATCATCCGCAATCACGACGCGGAAGAATTTGCGCGGCAGAAGGCGCTGTTTGCGCAGGCCGCTCAGTTTCTCAACGAACGGGCCGGACGGAGACTGGTTGAGGTGGCGGTCACGGATTCCTATTACAACATGCGGGAAGTGCTGAAAGACCAGGAATGGATCAGCGAGATGGCCATGCAGGCGGTCCGGGATGCGGGGCTGCAGCCGTTTCGGGAATCGGTTCGCGGCGGAACGGATGGCGCCCGGCTGACGTTTATGGGATTGCCTTGCCCTAATCTGGGAACCGGCGGCGCCAACTGTCATGGCCGCTATGAGGTCTGCAGCATTCAGCAGATGCATCAGGTTGTCCAGATTCTGATGAATCTGGTCGCCGCCGCCAGTCAGCTGAAAAAATAACATTCAAAAAAAGGAAGCCGTTTTTTGACGCAGTGAGCCTCACAGAAAGAGATGTGTCTGACAACGCGTTTCCTTTTTTTATCGGCTGCAAGAGGCGGAAATGTGACGAACTCGTCATGTGAGAAAACAGCGGATCAGCTATAATAAACTCAGGTGATCAAACATGACGCATATTTACTGCATTGAAGATGACAGCGCGATCCTGACCGCACTTCAGTACACGCTGACCCAGGAAGGCTATCAGGTACAGACTGCGACGACAGTCCGGCAGGGACAGACGCTGATCGAACAGTCGGCGCCGGATCTGGTGCTTCTGGATGTGACGCTGCCGGATGGCAGCGGGTATGATCTGTGCCGCTGGATGCGGGAAGATTCGAGACTGAAGCTGATTCCCATTATTTTTCTGACGGCGTGCGACGATGAGGTGAACATCGTCATGGGGCTGGATCTGGGGGCGGATGACTACATCACCAAGCCGTTTCGGGTACGCGAGCTGCTGTCGCGGATCAATTCGGTATTGCGAAGAATGGGCCGCAGCAGCAAGGAGTCGGTATTGCGTTTTCAGGATCTGACGATCAACACGATCGCAGCCCGGGTTTTCCGCGGATCGGAAGAGATTTTTCTGACCGGGATGGAATACCGCCTGTTGCTGACGCTGGCGACCCATCACAATCAGGTACTGACCCGGGATCAGCTGTTTGAAGCGATCTGGGATCTGGGTGGCGAGTATGTCAACGACAACACGCTGACGGTGTACATCAAACGGCTGCGTGAAAAACTGGAAAAAGATCCGGCGCAGCCGCAGCTGATCAAGACCGTGCGGGGCCTGGGTTACAAGATGGGAGATTAAGCCTATGCGCAATCGGGAAATCGCGCGTTTTCTGCTGTTTGGCCTGGCGGCCTGTCTTCCTTTTTTTCTGCTGGCCGCGGCCTCTTCCAGAGAAATGCTTGTCGTATGCGTGGCGCAGGCGGTTCTGCTTCTCAGCGGGTTCACCCTGTTCACACTGCGTCGATATCAGCGGCTGCGGCAGCTGAACGATCAGATGCGCGGGGTGCGGGAGGGGCATTACCGCATGCAGATGGATCAGTTTGAAGAAGGAGAACTGAGCATTCTGTACAGCGAAATTTACAAGGTAACGGTGCAGCTGCGGGAGACGGCGCAGCAGCTGCAGGAAAGCCAGCAGTTTCTTTCCGATTCATTGAGCGACATTTCCCATCAGCTGAAAACGCCGCTGACTTCGATGATGATGATGGTGGAGCTGATGCAGCAGCCGCAGATGGATCCGCAGCAGCGCAGTGAATTTCTGCGCGTGATCAGCAATCAGCTGAGCCGGATGCAATGGCTGATTCAGTCGCTGCTGAAAATGGCCCGGCTGCAGGCCGGAGCGGTACAGTTTTCCCCCTCGCCCCAGAAAGTACGTTCCCTGCTCAGCAAGGCGCTGTCGCAAGCGGAAGCGGAACTGGTTCGCAGCGGGGTGGAATGGATCATGGAATGTCCGGATGATTTTGAGCTGATGCTTGATGAGAACTGGACGGTAGAAGCGCTGGGCAACATTCTGCGCAACTGTGCCGAGCATACCGGACGCGGCGGCCGGATTGTGATTCGCTGCCGGCGCACGATGCTGGCGGATCAGATAGAGATTGAAGACAATGGTGAGGGGATCGATCCGCAGGATCTGCCGCATCTGTTTGAGCGCTTTTACCGCGGCCGCAATGCCCGGCCGGACAGCGTGGGCATCGGTCTGGCGATGTCCTATCAGATCATCACCGGTCAGGGCGGCATGCTGCGGGTGGTCAGTCAGCTGGGGCAGGGCAGCTGTTTTCAGCTGCGTTTTCCCCGTCAGATCGTGTGAGGCTTGCTTACGAAAAACAACAACGAGAGGCAATGCGGAATAGAAAAAAGGAAAGGAGCGCGGGAAGATGGAAGTACTCAGGGTCAGTCAGTGCTGCAGGATCTATGGTCATGGTTCGCTGGCGGTCAGAGCGCTGGATCATGTCAGCTTCCAGGTGCGGCGGGGAGAATTCATCGCCATCATCGGACCTTCCGGATCCGGAAAATCGACACTGATGCACATTCTGGGCGGCGTGGACAGACCGGATCAGGGACAGGTGATTGTGGAGGGGACGGAGATCACCTCGCTGAATGAGACGCAGCTGGCGGTGTTCCGGCGCCGTCAGGTGGGGCTGATTTATCAGTTTTACAACCTGATCCCGGTATTGACCGTTCAGGAAAACATCATGCTGCCGCTGCTGCTGGATGGCCGCCGCCCGGATCCGGCGACGGTGGAGGCGTTATTGGAACAGCTGGGACTGACGAAACAGCGCAATCTGCTTCCTTCTCAGCTTTCCGGCGGTCAGCAGCAGCGGGTATCCATCGGCCGGGCGCTGATTCATCAGCCGGCGATTCTGCTGGCGGACGAGCCGACCGGCAATCTGGACAGCCGCAATTCACAACAGGTCATGACGATGCTAAGACGCGCCAACCGGCAGCGCAATCAGACGTGCATTGTCATCACGCATGATGAAAACATTGCGCTGCAGGCGGATCGGATTCTGGTGCTGGAGGATGGACGGATCGTCAAGGACGAGGTGCTGCGGCGATGAACATTCTGATCCGGTATACCGTCCGTTCGCTGCAAACGCATCGCAAACGGACGATATTGAGCGCAGCGGGGATTGTTATTGCGGTAGCGATGATCACAGCGGTGATGATGTTTGGCACCTCGCTTCTGGATTATCTGCAGCGCAAGGCGGTGTACGAAACGGGCAGCTGGGATCTTGCCTACCGGCAGCTCAATGAAACACAACGGCAGGCAATCGCGGACAGCCCTGAAACCGCCGCCACTTTTGAAGTCAGTGAACTGGGCTATGCGCTGCTGCCGGAAAGCGGCAATGCATATAAACCTTATCTTTATGTCGTGGCAGGCAATGACAAGACGTTTCACGGTCTGGGCCTGCATCTGGTGGCCGGCCGCTTTCCGGAAAAGGAAAATGAACTGGTGGTCAGCGAACATGCCCTGTACAACGGCGGCCTGCAGCTGCGATTGGGACAGACGCTCACACTGCAGCTGGGCGAGCGGACAGTCCGCGATCAGCCAGAGCAGACGCTGAATCAGAACGATCCTCTGGACAGCGCTTCGCCAGAGGATATCCGCAATGGCAGGACGGTCCAGTACACGGTAGTCGGATTGATGGAGCGCTCCGATCTGGAACCACGCCAGGCGCCGGGATACACGGCGCTGACATGGCAGGGGCAAGCCGGACAGGACAGTCTTTTCTGTGTGACGCTGCGGGACAAAAGCATCGCCTCGGCCCGGACATTTCCGGCGCTGAGCTCGCAACTGGTTGCCATCAATGACAACGTTTTGCAGTTTCACGGCGCTTTCTGGGACAATTCATACTGGATGAGGTTCGCGATAGCGGCGGCGGTGGTTGTGCTGATCATTATCGGCAGCGCGGTATTTCTGATTTATAACGCGTTTGCGATGTCGCTGTCGCAGCGCAGCCGCCAGTTCGGTCTGCTGGCCAGCGTCGGCGCTACCGGCAGACAGCGGTTTGGCTGCGTTGTGCAGGAAGCGCTGATGATGGCGCTGTTATCGATACCACCGGGCTTGTTTTGCGGCTGGTGCGGCATGACGGTGACGTTGTCGGCCGTCAGCCCGATGCTGCAGTCGATGGAGATGATTCTGCCGCAGATTCCGCTGCGGCCGGTGCTCACGGGTCCGGCGGTCATGGTGACAGCGGGATGTTCACTGATCATGATTCTTCTGGCTTGCTGGCTTCCGGCCCGCCATGCCTTTCGCATGATGCCGATGCAGGTTCTTCGTCAGCCGCATGATCTGCGGCTGAATCGATGCCAGCTGAAGCTGGGCAGTCTGACAGGGCGTCTGTGGGGAGTGGAAGCGGAACTGGCGCTGAATCATGTGCAGCGAGGACGCCGCCGGACGCTGTTGATGATGATGTCGCTGGCCGTCAGTTTGACGTTGCTGAGCACGGCGGGCAGCTTTCTGATCATGCTGATGAACTCTTTGAACAATTCGGCGCGGCAGGCAAGCTATGACGCCTGGGTGAGTGATTATTCTTCCCGGTCGATTGAAACGGAAAAACCCAGTTTTGCGCGTATCATGCAGCTGGATTCAGTCCAACAGGCACAGCGGGTGATCCAGGTATACGGGCAGCTACAGACCGCGGGGCTGGATCTGGAAGGCGCCAACCGGCAATCTTCGCTGCCGGCGGCGCTGGTGGCGCTGGATGAGCATTCCTGGCAACAGCTGCTGCAGCAAAACGGGATCAGCGAATCATCGCTGAGTGCCGACGGACAGCTGCGCGGCTTGCTGCTTGGCGGCTGTTCGGATTCTCACCATGACGAAGCGGATCCGGCGCAGCCCTGTTTTTCCTCACTGCCGCAGACGCTGACGCTGCGGTTTGCGCAAGATCGTCCGCCCCTTTCGATTTGGCCGGCGGCGATGGTGGAGGGCAGCGGATTGATCGGCTATGAAACGCTGTACGGCGACAGAATTCTGGTGGTCATTCCCGCTGCGGCGATGCAGCAGCTGATCTTTTCTGAGGAAGGTTCGATCAGTTATACCGATCAGCTGATTCTCAAAGCCAGAGAAGGTCAGCTGCAGACGATGCTGGATCAGATCCGAACCTTGGCCAGAGAAGATCTGAATTACAGTTTCAGCCTTTACAGTCCGGCTGAAAATCTTCGTGATGAACAGATGTCGGTAACAATAGTGGCGATTTTTCTGATGGGATTTGTGCTGCTGCTTGTTCTGATCTGTCTGGTCAATGTGATCAACACGCTCTTTTCCGGCGCCCAGCTACGCCGCCGCGAGCTGGCCATGCTGCGATCGGTCGGGATGGATCAGCGGCAGATCCGGCGCATGCTGAGTCTGGAAGGGCTGATTGTCGGGGCAGGCGGGGTGTTGATGGGAGTGCCTGTCAGCCTGGCGCTGATCCAGCTGATCCGTTACAACCTGCTTAACGGCAGGGAAGTGTCAGTGAGACTGCCGTTAGTTCTGACGGGTCTGATCGCGCTGGTTCTGATCCTGATGACGATGATGTTCCAGCAGCTCAGCGCGGTGCGAAGCCGGCGTGAGCGAATCATCAGCGCATTGCGGGAAGAGGCGGAATGACAGGAAACAGGATCGTATGCGGATGCCGGCAAACCCGGATGGCACCACAAAAAACAAATTTGTTGAAAAACTTGTATACAAGTTGGCGAAAATGAGGTATGATAGGGTCAGAGGAAAAAGGAGGACGTGGTATGGACATTCGTTATTCAGTCAACCAGCGTGATTTCAAACGTTATACAACAGAGGAAATCCGCGATGAATTTCTGATTCGTCATCTGTTTGAAGCTGACCAGGTGAGCGCGGTGTATTCGCATGTAGACCGCATGGTCACGCTGGGCTGCATGCCGGTGAAGGAAACGGTTTCGATCGACAAGGGTATCGATTGCTGGAAAAACTTTGGTACGGAGTATTTTCTGCAGCGCCGGGAAATCGGAATCTTCAATATCGGAGAACCGGGCGTCATCACTGCCGATGGCGTCGAGTACAGAATGGGGCATGAGGATTGCCTGTACATCACAATGGGAACCCGTGAGGTGACATTCCGCAGTGAAGATGAGCACCGGCCGGCCAAATTCTACATGGTCAGCGCGCCGGCTCACAAGGCCTGCAAGACAACGTTCATTTCGATGCAGGACGCCAACAAGCGTCCGATGGGATCGCTGAAAACATCCAACGCCAGAACGATCAATCAGTTTATCCATCCGGATGTGCTGGAAACCTGCCAGCTGTCGATGGGACTGACCCGTCTGGAAGAGGGCAGCGTCTGGAACACCATGCCGGCGCATACTCATGAACGGCGCATGGAAATCTATCTTTATTATGACATTCCGCAGGACAACGTTGTCTTCCATCTGATGGGAGAAGCAGATCAGACCCGTCATCTTGTCATGCACAATGAAGAAGCGGTGATTTCTCCATCCTGGAGCATTCACAGCGGCTGCGGCACCAGCAACTACACGTTTATCTGGGCGATGGGCGGAGAAAACAAGGCGTTTGACGACATGGACAACATCGCTACGGAAGATCTTCGCTGATTGCGCATAATACAGTAAAGGAGGAAAACAGATGGACAACTTCATGAACAGCTTTTCTTTGAAGGGCAAGGTAGCGCTGATTACCGGCGCTTCGTATGGTATTGGCTTCAACATCGCGCGCGGCTTTGCGGCGGCGGGAGCGACGATCGTTTTCAATGATATCAATCAGGAACTGGTTGATCGCGGACTGGCTTCCTACAAGGAAGAGGGCATTGACGCTCATGGCTATGTTTGCGATGTAACGGATGAAAACGCCGTCAACGAACTGGTCAAAAAGGTAGAAGAAGAAGTAGGCGTCATCGACATTCTGGTCAACAATGCCGGCATTATCAAGCGTGTGCCGATGCTGGAAATGGCAGCGGCCGACTTCCGCAAGGTTATCGATATTGACCTGAACGGCCCGTTCATCGTTTCCAAGGCGGTCATTCCGGGCATGATCAAGAAAGGTCATGGCAAGATCATCAACATCTGTTCGATGATGAGCGAGCTGGGCCGCGAAACGGTATCGGCTTATGCGGCAGCCAAGGGCGGTCTGAAGATGCTGACCAAGAACATCGCTTCCGAATACGGACAGTACAACATCCAGTGCAACGGAATTGGTCCGGGCTACATTGAGACTC
This sequence comes from uncultured Holdemania sp., assembly GCA_904395815.1. GTDB lineage: Bacteria > Bacillota_I > Bacilli_A > Erysipelotrichales > Erysipelotrichaceae > Holdemania. The sequence continues at coordinate 40,069 of CAJFOC010000023.1, read as the reverse complement.
CGCAGACTGCGCCGCTGCGCACCGAGGGTCATCCGTTCAACAGCTTCATCATTTCCAAGACGCCGGCCGCCCGCTGGGGCAAGCCGGAAGATCTGATGGGACCGGCTGTTTTCCTGGCTTCGGATGCTTCGGATTTCGTCAATGGCCACATTCTGTACGTGGACGGCGGTATTCTGGCTTACATCGGCAAACAGCCGGAATAACGGATTTTTGCTTCAGAGCTTTCCCGCAGGATCGGGAAAGTTCTTTTTCATTTTTGCCGGAGCAAAAAACGAAAACATGGACTGTTTTTTCTGCCCGGCAGCGTTGCCTCTTTTCTCTTTTGCAGGATTGACCGCACGAACAATTTCTTTTTTTACCGCGGGTCACTGGCCATTGTTCAAAGCGAACAATCTGACAGCGGCTGTTTTATAACCGAACGATTTCACCAAAACTTCACAGCTTTTCCATCGTTATCACACAAAATCCGGGTATAGTGATATCGTAAACAGAAAAGAACGAAACGCTAACCTATTTCTTCATTTCAATTTTCCTTTCTATAACAACCCGTTCTTTCCTGTTGAAGATCATGATGAAAGGAAGATTCCCGCTTCCTTTCTGCGAACCGCATTGTTCCCTCATGCGGTTTTTTTCTGTCCGGCAGCATTTGAGGATCACTGCCAAGATTTCACATGGCCGCACCATACTCTTCCCATAATTGTTTTCTATAATCAAAGCATGAAAGGAGGAATGCGGCAGGCGACAGATACAATCGATGTGATGATTACGAAGAAGACAATCAATTTCCCCTCTCTTAACCTTTTATTATCATAAAAAGCGTTCCGAAGCCCCCTTCTTCGGAATGCGCAAACCGTCCGCAGGACGGTTTTTTTCTGTCATCGCTTGCCGTAAGGAAACAAAGCGGTTATGCTGTAAGGACAAGGGGAGATGAAAAGATGCTGCGAGATTTTCAGAAGGAAGATTTGCAGGCAGTATCCGAGCTCTGGCTGAGCGCCAATCTGGATGCCCATGATTTTATCCGCGCGTCGTGGTGGAAAAAGCAGCAGGCGGCGGTACGGCAGCAGCTGATGCAGGCGGAAGTGATCGTGGCGACAGAAGGGGATCAGATCTGCGGGTTTATCGGATTGCAGGGGGAATGGGTAGCGGGGCTTTTTGTGCGGCGGCAGAACCGCTGCGCCGGCATCGGCAAAGCCTTGCTGGACGAGGCGAAACGGCGGCATCCGACGCTCTCTTTGAGCGTTTACAGGCGAAACGAGAAAGCGGTGGCCTTTTACCGTCGGGAAGGGTTTGTCACCGTGCGGCAAAGCGTCGAAAAGGACAGCGGGATGAAAGAGCTGACAATGCGCTGGCCGCAAAACGAAAAGGAAGGAGGAAGATCCGATGGCTCAGCATGTGATCGTGACGGAATACAATCCGCTGTGGCCGCAGCTTTACCGGCAGGAGGCAGAACAGATTCGAGCTATTCTGCGGGATAACTGCGTCGCCATTCATCATATCGGCAGCACGGCGGTGGTGGGGCTGTGCGCCAAACCGGTGATCGACATCATGCCGGTCGTCGTCAGTCTGGCGCGGGTCGACGCACAGAAAAAGGCATTTGAAGCAATCGGCTATGAGGTGTTGGGGGAATTCGGCATTGCCGGGCGCCGCTATCTGCGAAAAGGGGGCGATGAGCGGACTCATCAGCTGCACATCTTTGAACAGGGAGCTGATGAACAGATCGAACGTCATCTGGCGCTGAGGGATTATCTGCGTGCTCATCCGCAGGACGCGGCGGTCTACGGCCGGCTGAAGCGGCAGCTGGCACAGCAGTTTCCCTGGGATATCGAAAGCTATTGTGACGGCAAGGATGATCTGGTCAGAAAACTGGAACAGGCGGCGCTGCAATGGCGCAGAAACAAGGAACAATCCGCTCTTTAACGTTTGTTCATCACTTCTTCAGAAGTTCTTCAGGAAGTTCACGCACTGTTCACCTGCTTCCGATACTCATCCCATAATGTTTTCGTATACTAATGCCATACAAGGAAGGAGGCATCAAAGAGAAACGATCTGAAATCTGTTGAAAGATACATCCCTTAAAACAAGTTTTCCCCTCTTATTAACTTATGAATAATGATTGACGAAGGGTTTCCCCTCCCGGAGTCAGAAAACCTGTCCCTCCCCTGGACAGGTTTTTTCTTGGCGTCAAAAAAAGAAGTGAATTATCACTAATTCTTCACATGAACGCCATACAGCTGCCACATCCTTTTTTTAAACTAAGAGCCAGAAAGGAGGGCAGCAGTTAGTTTCATAAAGAAAAACATTTTTCCTCTTCTTAATGTAAAAATAATGAGGGTAGGGCTGTTTCCCTGCAGCCTTTCCCAAAGCAGAAGATGGCTTATTCCCTGAAGTCGTTCTTCTGAAAGGAAACTCCGCAATCCCTGGCGGAGTTTCTTTTCTCATTTGTGGGGAGGCGGAACTTGAAAAAGATATATGGCCGGGTTAGGATTGTGATAAAATAGTAAGCAAGGAAAGGGGAGTTTTCACATGATCTATACGTGTACACTGAATCCGTCGCTGGATTATTATATGGAATTTGACCAGGTGGAGCTGGGGAAGACCAACCGCAGCTCGCTGGAATATTTTGAAGCGGGAGGCAAGGGCATCAACGTTTCCATCGTGCTCAACAATCTGATGATTCCTTCCCGTGCGCTGGGGTTTGTCGGCGGCTTTACCCGTGATTTCTTCATCAGTCTGCTGCAGAAATACGAATACATTGAACCGGTTTTCACATTCATTGAGGGGCATACCCGCATCAACGTCAAGGTCAAGGGCCGCAAGGAAACCGAACTGAACGCCAAGGGCCCCAGCATCACGGAAGAGGATATGCGGATGATGCTGCGCAGAGTGGAACGGATCAACCGCAGCGACATGTTTGTGCTGTCGGGCAACTGTCCGAAAAATCTGTCGGAGATGGTGGAGAAAATGATCGGGATCTGCCATGAAAACGAAGTCAAGTTTGTACTGGATATCAATCCGGAGCTGTATCCGCGGCTGTTGCCGTATCGTCCGTTTCTGATCCGTCCGAATCTGAGCGATCTGCGCCGTCTTTCCGGTCAGCCGCTGGAAACGGATCGGCAGATTGTTGACTGCGTCCGCGGACTGTATGGCGAGGAAGCGGAAAACATCATCGTCATGAACGGCCGCAAGGGTTCGCTATTGATCAACCGCGAGGGCGCCTGGCATGCCAACTCCGTTGAGGCCAAGGTGGTTAACTCGGTTGGCGCGGCGGATGCGATGATTGCCGGATTTGTCATGAACTATCTGCGTTCGCGGGATATCATCAGCACGTTCCGCTATGCCAACTGCTGCGGGGTGGCGACGATCTTTTCCAAAGGCATGGCGACCCGGGAAAAAATTGACAGTCTGTTTGATGAAATTGAGATTACCCGGATTGACTGATGCCGGCAAACGGACTATAATGCTGTCGGAATGATGAGAGGTGAGAGGATGTACAGAAAATAAGATGAAGAAAAACATTTTTTCTGAAATCTTGTTTTTTGTCGTTCTTTCTTTGCCGCCTGCTGAAAAAGGAGGTGGCGCCTATGCTGAAATTACACAATTGTACAGTCATAACCCAGAAGAACAGAATTCTTCTTGATCATGTCAGTTTTACCTGTTTGCCTAAGGATAAAATCGCAGTGATCGGCGAAGAAGGAAACGGCAAAAGCACGCTGCTGAAAGTGATTGCCTGTCCGCAGCAGATTTCAGAATACGCGCGAATGGAAGGAACTGTGGATACCGGCGGGGCGGTCATCGGAATGCTGCCTCAGACGTTGGATCCGCAATGGGAGGAAAGCAGCGGACTGGATTTCTGTCTTTGTGAGTCGCCGCAGCAGATGGCTCAGTATGAAAAGATGGGCGAATTGCTGCAGCTGATGGAGAAAACTGGCGCGGATGCGGAACTGCTGGAGCGCAGCATGGCGGTGCTCAGCGGCGGGGAGCGGGTCAAACTGCAGCTGATCCGGCTGCAGCTGGCGCATCCGGACCTGATTCTGCTGGATGAGCCGACCAACGATCTGGATTTGCCGACGCTGAAGCTTCTGGAACAGTTCATCCTGGAAAGCGAAGCGGCAATTCTGTTTGTCTCCCATGACGAAACGCTGCTGGAGCGCTGCGCTACGGCGGTGCTGCATCTGGAACAGATCAAGCGCAAAACGCAGCCACGCTGGACTTTCTGCCATCTGGGGTATCGGGATTATCTCGAACAGCGAAATCATCTTGCCCAGCGGCAGGATCAGCTGGCAACAAAACAGCGTCAGGAATATCAGAAACAACAACAGCGGGTTCAGCGGCTGGCTCAGAACGTGGAAGTCGCGCTGAATTCCGTTTCCCGCCAACAGCCGCATGCGGCCAAAATGCTCAAGCGGAAAATGCATTCGGTCAGAGCGCTGCAGCGGCGGCTGGATGAAAAGGAGCTCACGCACCGGTTTGAAGGGGAGGAACAGATCGAACTGCTGTTTGAACCGGATGTCGGGATTGCTCATGAGCGCAAACAGATTCTGCAGCTGCGGCTGGATGAGCTGTGGGCGCAGGATCATCTGTGTGCCCGAAACGTGGAGCTCAGTCTGTACGGACGGGAAAAAACGGCGATTATCGGTCCGAACGGCTGCGGCAAAACCACGCTGTTGAAAGTGTGCTGGGAAAAGCTGAAACAGCGGCGGGATCTGCGGGTAGGCTACATGCCGCAGAATTATGAGGAGCTGTTGCCGCTGCAGCTTAATCCGGTGGATTATCTGTGTGGGGAGAAAGACGCTCAGCATCGCACCCGCATTCAGAATCATCTGGGATCGCTGAAATTCACGCCGGAGGAAATGATGCGGCCGATGAGCGATTTTTCCAGCGGTCAGAAAGCCAAGGTGCTGCTGGTCAAGCTGGTGACGGAGAAAAACGATGTGCTGCTTCTCGATGAGCCGACGCGCAATCTTTCTCCCATGTCAGCCCGTCAGATCCGCGCTCAGCTGGCGTCTTTTCCGGGCTGTATTCTGGCGGTCAGCCATGACCGGAAGTTTCTGCAGGAAGTGACGGATCGCTGTCTGAGACTGGGACCGCAGGGACTGCGGGAAGAAAACGGAACGGGTTCTGGTCAAACTGACGAAATTGATTTATACTATAGCCGTTCTATCAATCGAACAGGAGGATGCAGATGAAAAAGAGATTACTGATTTCCATCGCGGCGCTGGTCTGTCTTCTGACATGGGCCGGCTGCAGTCAGCAGGATAACTCGGAAGCGGTTTATCTTGACGATCTGGTGACGACGGATGTGGACATGAGCGTGTATCAGGGGTTCAACGTCGCGGATCATCAGTTCCGCAAGCTGACGATGAAGGAAGCGAACCGGCTGTTTGCCGAAGGCGGCAGCGGTATTCTTTATTACGGATATTCCAGCTGTGCCTGGTGTACTCAGGCGGTGCCGGTGATGAATGAAGTCGCTGCCGAGCTGGGATTGACGATCTACTATGTGGATATGTACAGCGATGATGGCAATACGGAAGAAGTCTACAACACGCTGATCAGCTATGTTGACGATTATCTGCAGCATGAAGACGGAGAAGCGGTATTCTATGTTCCGCAGGTGTTCGTGGTGAAAAACGGCAAGGTGGTCGGCGATCATCTGAGCACGGTGGAATCCTACAGTCCAAGTCAGGGAAACATGACGGAAGCGCAGAAAAACGAGCTGAAGGATATTTACCGCGAAATGTTCAGAAAACTTGTATGACAGTAAGAAAGGGGAATTTCCGAATTGACGGAAATTCCCTTCGCTGTTTATTCAGGGTTCTGTAAGAAAAACTTAAAAAAAAGCGCGGCGGGCTGCGCTATAATATCGGAAACCGGAGGTGATGGAATGCACAGAAATCTGAAATGCGCGGCGGGCATCGTATTGATTCACGGGGTGTATCTTGCGGCCGGATGGCTGTTTCGAGAAGCGGGGGTTGCGCTGAATCTGCGCTGGCTGTGGTGGAATCTGTTTCTGGCGTTTGTTCCGGTAATGCTGGCGCTGCCGGCGGTCTGGCTGAGCGCCCGGCGCGGACACTGGGGGCCGTGTTCTCTGTTTCTGGCGCTGGTATGGCTGTTATTTCTGCCGAATTCCTGCTACATGGTAACAGATCTGATCCACCTGCAGGGATCGCAGCTGATCGGCGGCAACGGAGTGTATCTGCAAAGCCTGTCCGGCTGGATTCAGCTGGTTTACATCGCAGGCGGGATTTTTCTGGCGCTGGTGGACGGATTGTTTTCCACCGCGCTGATTCATCAGGCGGTCAAGTGGAAGAAATATCCGCTGTTTGACGGACTGTGGCTGACGGTCATTTCTCTTCTGTGCGGCTATGGCGTCTATATCGGGAGGTTTCTGCGGCTGAATACCTGGGATGTGCTGCGGCCGCGTGAACTGATTCCGCTGTTATTGCAGAATATCGATCGCTTTACCGTACTGTTTTCAGTCATGCTGGCGGCTTTTTTCGGGTTTGCGCTGTTTGTGTTCGAACAGGTGATGCGCACAGGACGAAACGCCGGCTGATCGTTTTGAGGATAACGCTAAAAACAGAGATGATCCGGTTGCCACGGCAGCAGACAGCTGACTGGAGGAAATCTCTGTTTTTTTCCGCTTTTTGAGAAACAGGTGAGAAGGATTCCTCACGTGTTGCATTTTTCTGATCATCGGGATTATAATAGTCCCAATTTATAACGGAGACTGAAGGAGGGATGCCTTGTGAAGGACAGAGAGGATCTGCGGGTCGTCAAAACCCGCGAGGCGATCCGGGATGTGTTTCAGACGATGATCTGCGAAATGGATTACGATCAGATTACGGTCAAGGAGCTGGCCCGCCGCGCCCGGATCAACCGCAAAACCTTTTATTCTCATTACACCGGGCTGGATGATCTGCTGCAGCAGCGGCAGTGATCAGCCGGTCTGGGCGAGAATCAACAAGGCGGTCATGGACTACCGGCGAAAAACCAACCGGGGCGTCTTCGGTCTGAGCGAGGCCGCGGAAAGTCTGGTTTTCGCCTATGTTGGAGCCAATACGACCATTCTTTACCGGCAATGGGTGGCGGATGGCGAAAAATTGCCGCTGTAGGAGCTGATCGATCCGGCTCAGCGGCTGATCTGCGGGGGAATGGCTGAAATGATCGGTGAACAGACCTCGTCAGCCGAAGAAACAGAGCCGTCATGAAGCCGTGAAAAAGAAAAGCGGTTCTTTACCAAATCTTAATAAATAAAATAAGAAAAATATGATACGATAAGAATCGTAAGAAAAAAAAGGGGGATTTTCATGTTTGAGGTCAGTCATCTCACCAAAAAATATGGTCATTTCAAGGCCGTCGACGATGTGTCGATGATCGCCGCGAATGGCCGGATTACGATTCTTCTGGGGCCCAATGGCGCCGGCAAGTCGACGACGATCAAAAGTATCGCCGGCTTGCTGAGCTACGATGGCCAGATTCTGATCGATGGGTTCAGCAACACGTCGGTCAAGGCCAAGCAGCGTTTCGGTTATATTCCGGAGGCGCCGGTGCTTTACGAACAGCTGACGGTGGAGGAGCATATCCGTTTCATTGCCAAAGCGTACCGCGCGCCCCAGGGAGAACAGCGGGCGCAGGCGCTGCTGGAACGTTTTGAGCTGAGCGACAAGAAGAAAAAGACGGCCCGCGAGCTGTCCAAGGGTATGTCGCAGAAGCTGTCGATGGTGCTGGCGTTACTGACGGATCCGGATTCGATCCTGATCGACGAGCCGATGATCGGCCTGGATCCGGCGGCGATCGAGTCGGTGCTGCAGCTGTTGCAGGAATTGCGTGAACAGGGCAAAAGCATCCTGATTTCGACGCATATCATCGATATGTTTGAATCGCTGTGGGATACGGCCTACATTCTGGATCACGGTCAGATTGTCCGCAGCGTCAGCCGGCAGGAGCTGGGGGACACTTCGCTGAAGCAGCTGTTTTTTGAATGCACGCAGGGGGAACAGGGATGAAGGCGCTGGTTTATCTGTTTTTAATCAAGCAGAAGGCGATGGTCCGCAAAATCTTTTCCCGTCCGTCCTCGGCCATTCTGACGCTGTTGGGTATCGCGTTTTTCATATTTCTGATGGTATCGGTATCCCAGCAGCAGCAACAGCTGTCCGCCTTGATGAACGTTCAGTCTGTCAGCGGCTGGATGATGCTGTATTGCGGGTATCTGTTGCTTCTGCTGACGGTGATGATCCTGCAGAAGCGCACGGCCATCGTTACCCGCGACGATGCGCAGTTTATTTTTGCCGGACCGTTTACCCGCCGTCAGACACTGGGATTTCTATTGGTGCAGACGGTTCAGGGCAGTCTGTTGTACGCGGTTATCGCAGTGCTGTACATGCTGCTTCTGATGAGTGTGAACGTCGTGCTGACCCCGGGACTGGTCATGGCGCTGATTGCCGGCAGTCTGCTGATGTTTTATTTCGTATTCGCTCTGATCACCTGGTTTTATTTCTGGGAAATGGTGAATCCTCATGCCCGGAAGGTGAAGCTGGGGTTACTGGCGGCGCTGCTGCTGGCAATCGCGTTGATCGCCTTGCGCAACGTGGCGGCAGGCGGTTCGATGGAAACGGTGCTGATCCGGTTTGTCTCTGATCCGCTGTTCAACTGGATTCCGGTTTTCGGCTGGTGCAAGACGGCGCTGGTCAGCCTGGTGGAAGGCAATCTGCTGTTCTGCATAGCAGGACTGGGCGCGACTTTGGCGCTGTGCGGCGGGCTGACGTGGATGATCCTCAATGTGAAGGGCGATTTTTATGAGAAGGCGATGCAGGATGCGGAGTGGATCAGTGATCTGCGCCAGAAAATGCGCCGGGGTCAGAGCCAGAATGGTACGCAGGAAAAAATCCATGCGGTGGGTCGGTTCTCTTTTGGCGCCGGCGCCGCCGCGCTGATCTCGAAAAATCTGCTGATCCTGCGCAAAACCCGACGGCTGCTCAGTCTGCAGGAGATCGTGCTGATCGCACTGTATCTGGGAATCAGCTGGATGGGACAGGGATATGATTTCTATCAGTTTTTCATCCTGATCGTGATTTTTACCAGCGCCACTACCGATCAGATTTCACGGGATCTCAGAGTCTTTTATCTGTATCTGATACCGGAGCGGCGGCTGAAGAAGATGCTGGCGCTGACGGTGCCTTCGATGCTGCATATGTCGGCGGTCGTCGTCGCCTCCTTGATTCTCTGTCCGCTGATCTTTGGCGTGGGATGGGGCGAGGTCGCCGGCAGCGCGCTGCTTTTGTTTGGATACAGCTGGCTGTTTCTGTGCGCTTCGCTGTTCTGTCTGCGCATTCTGAAAAGCCGTTCGACGATGCTGATGGAACAGCTGATCAAAATCACGGTCGCCGTGATCGCCGCCATTCCTTCCGGAGTGCTGATGATCTTTCTGATGCTCGCCGGATGTGGCGCTTTCTGGCTGAATCTGGCGGCGTTGTCCGTCAATCTGCTGGCGGGACTGGTATTGCTTCTGGCTGCCTGTCCGCTGTTGTCCGGCAACAACCTGATGGCTGACTGAAATGACGCAGGGTGTCGAAAACTGACAGATCAAAGCCGTTGTTTCCGCTGGAAGAATCTGGTAAACTGATAAAAGGAAGGTGAGCTCTGATGGAGAAGATTACGATGTTTGTTCTGGAGAACTGCCCGTACTGCATCCGGGCGAGAAAACAGCTGAAAGCCCTGATGGAATCGGATCCGCGCTATGGGGCGCTTTCGGTGACGATCATTGACGAAGCGAAACAGCCGGAACTGGCGGACAAGGCCGATTATTATTATGTTCCGACCTTTTATCTGGGCAGCCAGAAGAAGCTGGAAGGCGCGCTGCAGGAAGAACAGATCCGTCAGCTGCTTGAAGAAGCGGTTCAGGGGTAATCCGATGGGAATGATCAGCCGGCTGCTGCGCAGGGAAATCCTGACGGATGGAGAGATTGACCTCGTTAAAGTCATGGACATCAAGGCGGCGGATGCCGGGGACGGCATCCCTTCGGTCGTCTTTGAAATCCGCCGTCATGGCAGTCTGACGGCGATTGGCCGCTGTGATCTGCGGCTGGGGATGAACGAGGAGCTGTATTATGCCGGGCAGGTCGGCTACACGGTTTATCCGCCCTATCGGGGACATCATACCGCGCTGAAGGCGTGCCGGATTCTGTTTCAGCTGGCCCGTGAAAAATATGGCATGTCATCGCTGATCATTACGTGCAATCCGGACAATCTGCCCTCGCGCAGAACGCTGGAACATCTGGGCGGAACGCTGAAGGAAATCGTCAGGATTCCGCAGGATCATTATCTGGTGCGGTATGGCGATGTGGAAAAATGCATCTTTGAATTTCAACTGTAAGCGGCCGGGAATATCCCGGCTGTTGATTTGAGCGGCAGGCGATAACTGGTAGATGCAATGCCGCGGTGATTTCGCTATAATAGGACATGTTGAGGAGGGAGAATATGCCTGATTTTAACCTTCATACCCATACTGCGCGCTGCCGTCATGCGGTGGGCACGGATCGCGAATATGCCCAGGCCGCGCTCAGCGCCGGACTGAAGGTGCTGGGATTTACCGATCACTGTCCGTTTTCCTGTCTGCGTGATGTCAGTGATCGGATGAATCCGGAAGAAAGAGAAGGGTATCTGAACTCGATTCAAAGTCTGCGTCAGGAGTTTCAGGGCTCGCTCCGGATTCTTTCCGGCTATGAATTTGAATATTTTCCCCAGTGTCTGAAGGAGCTGAAACAGCGCCGGCAGGAAACGGATCTGATGATTCTGGGACAGCATTACGACGGTCCGGGCGGCGTGGATTTTGGCGTCGTCTGCAGCGATGAAGCAGTGCTGCGGTATGCGGAGCTGATTGAAGAGGCGCTGGCGCAGGGATTGGTGGACGTGCTGGCTCATCCGGATTATTTCATGCTGGGAAGAGGGGACTGGTCTGAAGCCTGTCAGCAGGCTTCCATCAGAATCTGCCGGGCGCTGGCTGCCTGGGATGTGCCGGCGGAAATCAATCTGAACGGAATCCGCTATGGTTTGCGGCAGATGACGCAGGGGAAACGGTATGCCTATCCCTGGAATGATTTCTGGCGTATTGCCGCGGACTTTCACTGCCGGGCGGTGTTCGGCATGGATGCGCATGCGCCGCAGCAGCTGACCCTGATGTCCGAGCGGATTGCGCTGGTGCGTTCTTTTGTGGATCTGAAGGGATTGCGCCTGGTGGAACAGTGGGATGAATCGCTGCTGAAAAAGGGAGCCCGGAGATGAAAAAGCTATTGAATCTTCTGTCCAACCGGATGTTTATCGTAGCGGTGCTGATTCTGCTGCAGCTGGGATTGATCATGGGCGTCATGGTCAGTCTGTCCGGTTTCCGCTTTTTCAGTAACTTTCTGCGTTTTCTGAATCTGTTTCTTGTCGTCTACATTGTGAACCGGCAGGAAAATCCGTCTTACAAGCTGGCCTGGATTCTTCTGGTGCTGGTGCTGCCGTTGTTTGGCGGTCTGTTTTATCTGATGTTCGGCGGCCGCAAGATGCCCAAGGCGCTGCGCAAGGATGCGATGGCGGAGGCGGCGCGGACTCATCCGGTGCTGATTCAGAATCCCAAAGTGCTGCAGCAGATTGCCAAACAGGATGAACAGACGGTCAAACAGTTTCGCTATGTAGCCGATAACGCCTATTTTCCGGTGTATACCCATACGGAAGTGACGTATTGCCGCACCGGGGAGGACAAGTTCTGGCATATGCTGGAAGAACTGAAAAAAGCGGAACGGTACATCTTTCTGGAATATTTTATTGTGGATAACGGCATCATGTGGGATTCCATTCTGGAAATTCTGATTGAGAAGGTGAAGCAGGGCGTCGATGTGCGCGTCATGTACGATGATGCCGGCTGCGTTTATACACTGCCGGCGAATTATCGCCGGATTCTGGAAAAGCTGGGCATCCGCTGCGCGGTGTTCAATCCGCTGCGGGCGCGACTGGCGATTGAAATGAACAATCGCGATCACCGCAAGATTACCGTCATTGACGGCAAGGTTGGCTTTGTCGGAGGAATCAATCTGGCGGACGAATACATCAACGCCTATGAGAAATACGGTCACTGGAAGGACACCGCGGTCATGCTGAAAGGGGAGGCGGTGTGGAGTCTGACGGTGATGTTTCTGCAGTTCTGGAACTTTGCCTATCCGGCGGCAGCCAGCAACTATGACGATTACTGGCCGGTATTTAAACCGGATGAACATTTTCGCAGCGACGGCTATATTCAGCCCTTTTCCGACAGTCCGACCGATGAGGAAGCGGTGGGCGCCAGCGTGCATTTCAACATCATCAATCAGGCCCGCCGGTATGTCTATATCCACACTCCTTATCTGATCATCGGTTATGAGATGCAGCGGGCGCTGGAAATCGCGGCCAAATCCGGGGTGGACGTGCGCATTACCGTGCCGCACATTCCCGATAAGAAACTGGTATTCATGATTACCCGCGCCAATTATGAGCCGTTACTGAAAGCGGGGGTGCGGATTTATGAATACACGCCGGGATTCCTGCATTCCAAATCGTTTGTCAGCGATGATGAAATCGGACTGTGCGGAACGACCAATATGGATTATCGCAGCTATTATCTGCATTTTGAATGCGGGGTGCTGATGTATGGCAGCTCCATTATCAAGGATATGAAGCAGGATTACCTGGATACGCTGAGCGAATGCGTGGAGGTCACGCTGCAGGATTGCCGCCGGACCCGATTGCCGGTACGGATTGCGCAGGCGGTGCTGAATCTGTTTTCTCCGCTGCTGTAAAAAAGAGGCGAAAAGACTTGAAAGCCCGACAGCTTTCTGGTAAAGTAAAATCGCTTCTTGAGGGAGTAGTTTGCGCATGATCCCGTGCGTGTCAAATCAACACAATGGCAGCGAGCCTGGTTTGGCTTAATGAACAAGACTCAAGCATAGACTCTGAGGAAGAATCTGTGCCTGAGTCTTTTTTTGGGATGGAAAGAGAGAGAAGAGAACATGGATGGAGTAACACTGTTGATTCTGGCGGTCGGGCTGGCGATGGACGCGTTTGCGGTCGCGGTGACCGACGGTCTGTGCTGTCAGAACTTTCATCGCCGGCAGGCATTGATGGTAGCGGGCGCGTTCGGTTTGTTTCAGGGCCTGATGCCTGTGATCGGTTATTTCTGCGGCCGTACTTTCAGCGATGCGATCGCCTCGATCGATCACTGGATCGCGCTGATTCTTCTGGGCGCTATCGGTCTGAACATGATCAAGGAAGCCTGGCAGCAGCGCAACGAGCCGCAATGTGAAAGTCCCAGCCGGATGCTGAGCGGCAGGATGATTCTGATGCAGGCTATCGCTACCAGCATTGACGCGCTGGCGGTGGGCGTCAGTTTTGCCGTCATGCGGGTTAACATTCTGCAGGCTGCCGCTTCGATCTGTCTGACGACATTTCTGATCAGTCTTGCCGGTACCCAGCTGGGCAAACGGTTTGGCAGTCTGGTCAGGGAAAAGGCGCAGCTGACAGGCGGAGTGATTCTGGTTGGAATCGGGCTGAAGATCTTTATTGAACACATGTTTTTCTGAAACGCCGGCGTCGTTTTCCTTTGGAAAGAATTAAGATTTTCTCACAGAGGATTGTGATACAATAACCGGGAAAGAGTGATTCAGTCATGGCAGGAAAAAAACAGGCGGTACGCCGGAAAAGAAAAAGAATCCGGCTGAAAAAGGAAGTTCGGCACTTTCTGGCGTTGCTGGCGGTGGTGTGCGGATTGCTGGCGTGCGCGGTTGCGCTGGCGCCGTTGGCAGGAGGAAGACGGTACAGCAGTGAGGCGGTGCTGATCGAACGGGCTGCGGATCTGGTCATCGTGCAGGATGAAATTCCTCCGGGTCATCAGAACCGGCCGCAGATCATCCGGCAGATTCGCTGGATTGTCATTCATGAGACGGACAACACTGCTGCCTCGGCGGATGCCCTGCATCATGGCGAATATCTGAGAACCAATGAGACTGACGTCAATTCATGGCATTATACGGTGGACGATCATACGATCGTTCATTCGCTGCCTGACAATGAAGTGGGATGGCATGCCGGCGATCGACTGGAGGAAAACGGCGGTAATCTCAACGGTATCGGCATTGAGCTGTGCGTCAATGAAGGCAATGATTTTGAAAAGACGCTGGACAATGCCGCCGCTTTGTGCGCTGAGCTGATCCGGGCGTATCATCTGCGAGTCGAGGACATCCGGACTCATCAGGATTTCTCCGGTAAGCATTGTCCGCGTCAGCTGTTGGATCAGCAGCGGATGGATGAGTTCCGTCAGAAAGTCGAACAATGTCTGAAAGAATGAATTGGGTCTGGTATTTCTGTCCAATCTTCGATAAAATATTACATTGTTGAGGTGAGACGAATGAGTAAGACCGGACTTGTTCTGGAAGGCGGCGGCATGCGCGGAGCGTATACCGCGGGAGTTTTGAGCTGGCTGATCGATCAGGGAATCGAAATGGACTACGGTGTCGGAATTTCCGCCGGAGCGATGAATCTGTGCAGCTACGCGATGAAAAATAAACAGTATCTGTATGATGTCAGCGTGACCTACATGCCGGATAAACGCAATGTCGGCGTGAATCCGCTGCTGCGGGAGCATCATTATGTCGGTTATGATTTCATGTTTGATCATCTGCTGAAAAACGCGGTGCAGTATCAGCTGGAACCGTTGCGGCAGGGGACGATGGAGATTGAAATCGGCGTGTTCAATCTGAATGCCAGCCGTGTGGAATGGCTGAAAAAGGAAGATTTGGATGATGATCTGCGGCTTTTGAAAGCGGCCTGTACGCTGCCGGTGGCTGGCGCGCCGGTGGCTTATCGCGATGGCTTGTACATGGATGGCGGAGTGACGACGATGGTGCCGATCCAGCGGTCGCTGGCGCATGGCTGCGACCGTCATCTGGTCATTGTGACCAAGGATGAAAGCTATGTGCGCAAGCCGTCCAGCGGCATGCTGCTGAAGACGTGCCGGCTGCTGTATCATAACGACGCGCTGATCGAGGCGCTGAAAGTGCGCAGCGACGTCTATTATCAGGAAATGGCGCAGGTGGAACAGCTGCAGCAGCAGGGAAAAGCGTTATTGATCCGACCTTCCCGCAATCTGGGGGTCAAGCGGTTTTCCGGCGATGCCAAAGCGCTGAAACAGCTGTTTGAGCTGGGCATTGAGGATTGCGAAAACCGCCGCGATCAGCTGTTGTCCTTTCTGGCTCATCGCTAAACGCAACCGGTGATCAAACCGGTTTTTTTATGCAGATTGATGAATTTTCATTGATTTTCATCCCCGGCGGGAATACTATGAAAATGGAAATGTCAGGGAATAAGATCATGAATCCTCATCGAAACGGTAAACAAATGGAATATTTTGAGCGGCGTGTGCGCAGCTGGGGGCTGATTGCGCTCTGCGCTTTGGCGATCGCCGTCTTTTTCTGTTTTCCGTTTGCCAACGGGCAACTGCATCAGGGCGCGGATACCGGGTTTCATCTGAACCGGATAATCAGCCTGGCGCTGGCCAGAGAGAACGGGATCCGTTATCCCTATCTATTCTGTGAGCAGAATTATCAGTTTGGTTATCCGACGCCGATTTTTTACTGCAATCTGTTTCTGAGCGCACCGGCTGCGCTGCTGCAGTCAGGCATGCCGCCGGTGATCGTTTACAAGCTTTTGGTCGTGGTACTGGTGTGGCTGGCGGCGCTGTCGCTGGGATTGTGCAGTGAGAAAGTGACACGGGGATGCCGGAATGCGGCGGTACTGGGCATGGTGATGATGATTCTGAACACGCACAGCATCACCGATGTGCTGCGCCGGGGCGGTTTGGGAGAATTGCTGGCGCTGGTATGGATTCCGCTGTGTCTAAGGGGGATTTATCAGACGATGTACGGCGATAGCCGGCGCTGGATTACGCTGGCGGCGGGATATTGCGGACTGGTCTTGTCGCATAATATCAGTTTTATCCTGATGTGTTTTGTTTTCGCCGCGTTTGCGCTGATCCGTATCCGTTTTCTGTGGCGTCACAAACAGCGGCTTTGGCATATGGCGGAGGCGGTGTTGGCGGCGCTGGCGTGTTCGCTGTTTTTCATCGCGCCGATGCTGGAACAGCTATGGACTGTGGAGATGGTCCTGTCGCATACGTTCAATCTGGAAGGCGGTCTGGCCTCTTCAGCCGCCGGGCTGAGCGATCTGCTGAACTTTCGGGTAGACACCGGAATTTACCTGAACAATTCACCGGGACCGTTTCTGTTGTTTTTGCCGCTGAGCGGTTTGCTGATCCGCAACAAGCGAAAACATCATCCGTTTCTGTTTCATTGCTGGGTGATGGGGTATGCGACGCTGTTGATGATGACGCGGCTGTTTCCGTGGGCGCTGTTTCCTTTTTTCAGCTTCATGCAGTTTGTGCAGCGGCTGCTGCCGGTCTGTATTGTGTTGCTGGCGTTGTCCGGAAGTTATTACTGGACTTTGTTTCTGCGCCGCTTTCGCACTCCGGTTCAGCATCGCCATGCCTGGATCATCAGCTATGCGATGATTCTTGTTCCTTCCGCTTTGATGCTGAAAATCAACTTTGATCAGATTGCCGGCTATCCGGATTCGATGACGGCAAAGGAAGCGCAGCTCAGCGTGTATGGCGAGATTCAGCAGCAGGCCACCTACAATGTTCAGCAGCTCAGCAGCGCGGACTATTTGCCGGTTCCGGGACATGTGAACTACAAGGTATATCGGGAATGGGTAAAGTGGGCGGTTTCACCGAGTGAATCGATCATTGACAGCAGCATGCAACTGCCGATTTTTGATCGGGATGTGGACGAAAGTGAATACGGTCATTTCCGCTTCATCGTGAATTCCGCACCGGCAGGACAATGGCTGATCGTTCCCCGGACCTACTATACCGGCTATCAGGTTGCGGCGTATCAGGATGGCCGGCAGATCGCGACGCTGATTCCCTATCCTGCCAAAGAGACCGGACTGGTTCAGTTTGACGTGCTGGCCAGCGAGAGTCCGGTGAGCTATGATGTGTTCTATCAGCCTACGCCGGTACAGATCATGAGCATGGCCGTTTCCAGGGCGGCCGTGAAGATCGTTCTGGTTGTGTATCTGATCCAGCGCGGATGGTTTTATGCCAGGGCGCTGCAGAAGAGCTCGCCCGCCAGCCGGTTGCGTCTTAAGAAATAATAATTCATATTTTTTGTCTGTTTTTTGAATCGTTAATTGGAAGAGACGGACGGATGCGCTATAATGAAACTAACAGCAGGAGAATTTCACATCCATCATTCACAAGGGACGGTTGGCACAACCGGGAAAGGAGAAGAGAATGACTACGGCAAGGAAATTAACTCCAGGGGAAAGGTTTCGCGTCAATCTGCGCTGGATCTGGCATGCCCAGATCGGCTGGAACTATGAAAGAATGCAGGGGCTGGGGTATCTGGCCACGATGGTTCCGGTCATCGAAAAGCTGTATGGCGACCGGCCGGAACTGAAGAAAAAAGCGCTGAAGGCGCATTCGGCTTTTTTCAATACCACACCGGCCATGGGCAACATCATCGTCGGCATGAATGTGGCGATCGAAGAGGAAATGGCAGATACGGGCGCCGGTATTGATATCGCGTCCACATTGAAAACCGGGTTGATGGGACCGTTTGCCGGAGTGGGAGATACGATTTTCAGCATGATTCCCGGCGCGGTACTGGGTTCCATCGCCGCGACGATGGCCCGGGAGGGCAGCCTGGTCGGAATTCTTTTGTGGGAGGTCTGGATGGTTGCCGTGCTGGCGATCCGGATCCAGCTGTTCGATATCGGTTACCGGCAGGGGTCCAAATTCGTCAGTTCCCTGAGCGGCATGAAGGAAAAAATCACGGAATCGGCTTCGGTGCTGGGATTGACGGTAGTGGGCGGCATGGTGGCGACGATGGTGCAGTTTCCGCTGCGTACGGTGTCCGTTACGGTCGCAACGGATCCGGTGACCGGCGAAGCGCTGGTGCAGCAGTTTCCATTGCAGCAGTATGCGGATTCCATCATGCCAAAGCTGATGCCGGCATTGTTTGCGATACTGTGTTACTGGCTGCTGGGGAAAAAGTGGATGAATTCCAACCGGCTGATTCTGGCGGCCATCGTGATCGCGACAGTGCTGGCGGCATTGGGCGTGGTGGAGGTCTGAGCGGCAGAAATCATGCCGGTCTGTGCCGCTGGTTCGCAAAAAGGGCAAGGCTTCTTTGCGTCATAATAAAAACTCCGCGGATCCTGTCAGTGAGGCAGGGAATCTGCGGAGTTTTCACGTGGTCAGTCGGCCAGATACAGCGCGTAGTATTCGTCGTAGGTCAGGCCGGACTGGTAGACCTGGGTAGCCAGCTCGACGCCGAGATAGCGGTAATGCCATGATTCATAATCGTAACCGGTCAGGGTCTGCTTGCCTTGCGGATAACGGAGAATCCAGCCGAAGCGATGCGCGTTCTGCTGCATCCACTGAAATTCCTCGGAGTCTTCAAACTGCGACAGTCCGCCGGAAGCGGTACTGGCGACATCGGCGGTCAGTCCGGTCTGATGTTCGGAATAGCCGGGCCGGGCGGCGATGGAATCCGCCCATTGCTGTCCGTTGCGGGCGACATACTGATCGTACAGTTCCACCTGATAGGCGTAATCGCGGTAGGTGGAGGAAGCGTACATGCGCGGGCTGCCGCCGGCATTGAGTTCATCGCACATGCGGATGAACGCATCGGCCGCTTCCTGTTTCATCCAGCGATCGGAGGAGGCGTAGGTCAGACTCAGCTCGACCAGATCATCCGGCTGATATTCTTCGGTCAGGTAGTTTTGTTTGTTGACCAGCATGGAGGTATCCTCGGTGTTGGCCGGCTGCGGATCGGAGTACCAGCTGACATAGGTGCCGTCCAGTTCGAAATGATGGATGCTGTTGACGTCGCGGTGATTCTGACAATCCTGAATATAGGCTTCGATATCCGCCACATAATCGAAGACCAGCAGCGGTGTGATTTCCCAGAATTCAAGACTTTCAAACAGCCGGGCGCATTTTTCATCCGAATAATTTCTTTCCCGCAGCCGCTGGGCGAGCAGAAAATCATCGTCGCTCAGCTCATCGGTCGCCAGGTAGAGATAGAGATAATCGCTGCGGAAATTGTCCTGCGGCAACGAGCGGTTCAGATTGTCTGAATACAGCTGATTTTCCCTCAGCAGATCGCTCAGTCCGTATTGCCGGATGGCGGCGATGCTTTCGGAGGAATAGCCCAGGCTTCGCAGTTGCCGCTGTTCGATCATGCGCGGAATTATCAGAAATCCCGCCAGCAGCACGACAACAGCGATGATGGCGATCAGGGCATAGCGAACCGAACGGCGCAGATGTCTTCGCCGGCGGCGTATCGTTCTTTTTCGTCCTTTGGGAACAGGTCGACTCATTCGCAATTCCTTCTTTCTGTGAGTGTCGTCATCTGATTCCAGGGCTTCCGCCATGGCGGATTGCTGGTGAAGACCATTTCTTTGTGATGAACAGGATGGATCAGACTCAGCTGCCAGGACCACAGGGCGATCTGCTGCCGGGGCTGGGCTTGTGGATTGTAACGCTGATCTCCCCACAGAGGCCATTGCCGGCTGCTGAACTGCACGCGGATCTGATGTGGCCGCCCGGTCTGCAGCTCAATGCTGACCAGCGACAGCCCGTCGCGAAATTCCAGCAGCTGATAGCTCAGACTGGCAGCTCTGGCGCCGGGTTCGCGGGGCGAGGCGACATGCACGAGATTGCGCTTTTCGTTTTTAACAAGATAATCCTGCAGCGTAGCGCAGGCAGGCTGAGGCCGGCCGCACAGCACAGCCAGATACTGTTTGCGGATCTGACGGGTTCGTATCTGATCGCTCAGCCGGGATGCTGCTTTGGAGGTCTTGGCGAAAACCATGACCCCGCCTACCGGCCGGTCCAGCCGGTGAACCAGACCGAGATAGACGTTGCCTGGCTTGTGGTAGCGCTCTTTCAGATCCTGTTTCAACAGCGTCAGAAGATCCGGATCCCCGCTGCTGTCTTCCTGCACGGCGATGTTTACCGGTTTTTCCACCACCAGCAGGTGATTGTCCTCAAACAGAATGGACCATTTCGTCATCTTCATCACTCCAGCAGCCGTAAATACCGCAGGGCAGGCGCAGCTGATCGCGGCGGATCGGCAAGACGACATCCCCGGTAACAATGAATCCGCTGCGGGTTTTGCCCAGGGTGGTACGCAAAAGGTTGTCCAGCACGACGGAAGAGTAGCCGGTCGTATAGGAATTGATCAGAAAAAACAGCGCCTGTGGATCCAGCACCTGTCCGGCTGCCTGGATCAGCTGGGAAAGCTGATCTTCCCATTTCCAGATTTCCCCGCCCGGCCCCCGGCCATAGGAAGGAGGATCCATGACAATTCCGTGATAGGTCCGGCCGCGGCGCTGTTCCCGGGCCAGAAATTTCATCGCGTCATCGACCAGAAACCGGATGGTCCGTCCTTCCAGATGAGAAAGGGTCATGTTTTCCTTGGCCCATTGCACGATGCCGCGGCTGGCGTCGACATGCACGACTTCATCCGCTCCGGCGCTGGCGCAGGCCATCGTCGCCCCGCCGGTATAGGCGAACAGGTTCAAAATCCGGATCGTGCGTCCCTCGGCCTTCGCTTTGACGATTTTGTTTTGCATCCAGTCCCAGTTGACCGCCTGTTCAGGAAACAGGCCGGTATGCTTGAACCCGGTGGGAGAGACCTTGAAGGTCAGCTCACGGTATCGGATCGTCCAGGTTTCGGGAATCGGTTTTAACAGTTCCCAACTGCCTCCGCCATGGCGGCTGCGGTGATAATGGGCGTCGACGCGCTGCCAGAGCGCCGGGTTGCCGCGATTCCATATCGCCTGAGGATCCGGCCGGCGCAGCAGGACGCTGCCCCAGCGTTCCAGCTTTTCCCCTTCGCCGGCATCCAGGCATTCATAATCTTTCCATTGATCTGCGATTCTCTGCATAGTTGTTCTCCTTATTGAAACATTATAGCATGCTCCCTGTGCAGGGGGGAACAGAGGAAATTTACAGAAAGTTCAAAATTCCTGTTTTCGATCCGGACTGATTTTGTTAAAATAGAAAACATCGAGGTGATCGGAATGATGATTCGCTGCAGTGAAAAACATCGCCAGGAATGTCTGGACTATCTGAACAGCGATCCGGTAATGAATCTGTTTCTGATCGGCGATATCCAGCAGTATGGCTTTGATCACGGTTTTCAGACGGTGTTTGTCGATAAGGACGAACAGGTGCACGCGGTGTATCTTGTTTATTATGACGGACTTCTGATCAGTGCGGCAAAGGGACGGGTGGATGCGGCCTTTGTCGAAAAACTGGTTGACGAATATGACATCCGGGTGATTCAGGGACGGCAGGAAGTGATCGACGAATTGCCGTCGATCTCATGGCGGCGCCAGCAGTGCGTGTTCAGCAGGATGGGCGAGTTTCATCCGCTGCCGCAGGGCGATTTCGAGATCCGCCGCGCTCAGCCGCAGGATGCGCCGGCGATCGCTCAGTTACTGCAGGAGGTGTTCGGCCGTCCGCAAGCGGTGCAGCCGCTGCGCCGTCAGATTGAAACCGGCGCCGGACGTCATCTGCTGATCGAGCAAAACGGCATACTTTATTGCCAGGCCAACAGCACCGCTGAAACGCCGCGGGCAGCCATGATCGCAGGAGTCGCTACCCGGGCGGATCATCGCCGGCAGGGCATGGCCAAGGCGGTGGTGTCCCGGCTGTGCCAGCAGCTTCTGGACGAGGGCAAGACGCCGTGTCTGTTTACCGACAGTGAGGAAGCGGCCGCGCTTTACCGCCGTCTTGGTTTTGTGCCGGCGGGAAGCTGGGTTATGCTGCTGAAATAATCAGGGCCTGGCCCTTTTTTATTGGCTGGCGGACTTGAATGAAAATCATGAAAGTCTGGCAGCCACCCTAACAAAGTCCGGCAAATCATGTATAATAAAAACGGCACAGGCAGGAGGAGACAGGATGGTTTCAATAGAAATGCTCAACGACAATCAGAAACAGGCGGTGCTGACGGACAGCCGGTATGTCCGGATTATCGCCGGCGCCGGCAGCGGCAAGACCCGTGTTCTGACAATGCGGATCGCCACGCTGATTCAGCAGCGTCAGGTCTGGCCGAGCCGGATTCTGGCCATTACCTTTACCAACAAGGCGGCCAATGAAATGAAGGAGCGAATCCGCCAGATGCTGCCTCAGCAGGGCAGCGCGGTATGGATTTCAACAATTCACTCCCTGTGCGTGCGGATTCTGCGCGAGGATATCGGCAGCATGGGCATGCCGCGTAATTTTACCGTCATGGATGCCGATGATCAGCGCAGTCTTCTCAAGGAAGCGTACAAGGAGTTCGGCCTGGACAAGCAGACCTACTCCTTTGCGTCGATGCTGGATTATATCGCCAACAACAAATGCGCTGAAATTACTCCGGAAAGGGCGGCTGTGCTGGCCGGGGATCTGAAAGGAGAAAACGACAAGGCCAAGGTGTACGAGTATTATGTTCACCGGCAGAATGCGATCTACGCGCTGGATTTTGACGATTTGCTGCTGGTGACGGTCAGAATGCTGCGGCAGTTTCCGGAAATCCAGGCCAAGTGGGTGCAGCGTTTTCAGTATATCCATGTCGATGAATTTCAGGATATCGACAAGATTCAGTACGATCTGATCCGGCTGCTGGCCAATCAGGTCAATTCGGTGTATGTGGTCGGGGATCCGGATCAGACCATCTATACGTGGCGGGGGGCTGACGTCAACATCATCATGAATTTTGAGAAAGATTTCCAGCCATGCGAGACGATTGTGCTCAATGAGAATTACCGTTCGACGCCCAGCATCCTCAATGGCGCCAACGCGCTGATTCACAACAACCGCAACCGGGTGGAAAAGGATCTGTTCACCAGCCGGCCGGATCATGGCAAGATCGTCCATTACAGCAGTGCGGGGGAAGAGTATGAGGCAACCTGGGTTGCCTGCAAGATCAACGAGCTGCACCGCAAGGGAAGTTCGTTTCGCGACTGTGCGGTGCTGTACCGCTCGAATTATCTGTCCCGGGCGCTGGAAAAAGCGATGATTGAACAGCGGATTCCGTATGTGATTACCGGCGGTATCAAGTTCTATGAACGGGCGGAGATCAAGGACGCGCTCTGTTATCTGCGAATGGTCTGCGGCGCGGACGATCTGGCGCTGACCCGGATTATCAACGTGCCGCGGCGGGGACTGGGCAACAAAACGCTGGATACGATCGTCCGGCGGGCGCGGGAAGAGCAGCGGACGATGTATGAGGTGATCCGGGATAACAAGGTAGTCAGCGGCAAGGCGCAGACAACGCTGGACGAATTTGTCAGGATGGTGGAAAAGTGGCGCGCGCAGGCGGATCAGCTGCCGATCAGCCGGCTGCTGGAAATGATTCTGGATGACAGCGGGTATCGGAAGATGCTGGAAAACGATCAGGAAAACGAACGGCTGGAAAACCTCAAGGAACTGATTACCGATATTGAAAGCTATACCGTCAACTATCCGGACAGCTCGCTGGAAGAATACCTGCAGCTGGTATCGCTGTATGGCGATAAGGGAGAGCAGGAAAGCCATGATCACGTTCAGCTGATGACGGTCCATGCGGCCAAGGGACTGGAATTTGATACGGTCTTTGTCTACGGGATGAGCGAGGGGATTTTTCCCAATGAACGGGCGATGCAGGAGAGTCAGCTGAAAGGGCTGGAGGAAGAACGGCGGCTGGCATATGTCGCCTTTACCCGGGCCCGCAATACGCTGTATCTGACGGAGAGCAGCGGTTTCAGCTACATTCTTAACCGGGTCAAGGTTCCTTCGCGGTTTATCCGTGAAATCGATGCGCAGTGGATCGAGCACATCGGCGCTTCCTTTGACGGCGGTACGCTCAGAGAAAGTTCTCTGCCTTCCGCGCTGTTTGAGCAGCCGGCGCCTTTTGAGGAAAGGATGGCAGACAAGCCGAGATCCCGCTGGAAAAAGGGCGATCATGTCCGTCATGCCGCTTTTGGCGACGGGGTGGTGGTCGAGTACAGCGAGGGAATGCTGAAAATTGCGTTTGCCTTTCCGTTTGGAGTGCGGCGGATTCTGGCAACCCATCCTTCACTGCAGAAAATACCGGAATCCTGAGATGAAAACCGCGGCTTCGCGGTTTTTCATACGTAGCGCGGACAATTTCATCAATCGTTCAGCAAACGGCGGGAAAACGGGGGAGAAAAGTCAGAATCCCTATGCTATAATAAATTGGATATTTCAGGAGGTAATGGGATGAGTGAACAGCGCATTGCGGAATTGAGAAAGCGGCTCAATCAGTATAACTATGAATACCATGTGCTTGATCATCCGACGATCAGCGATGCCGAATATGATCAGCTGCTGCGGGAGCTGATCGTGCTGGAGCAGCAGCATCCCGAGCTGTTTGATCCGAATTCACCGACGCAGCGTGTCGGCGGTCAGGTGCTGGATGAATTCACCAAGATCACCCACAAACGGCCGATGCTGTCGCTGGGCGATGTGTTCAGCCGGGAAGAGCTGATGGAATTCGGCCAGCGGGTGGAAAAGGAGGTCGGCCCGGTCGAGTATTGCGTTGAATGCAAGATCGATGGTCTGGCCATGTCGCTGACCTATCAGAACGGTCGTTTTCAGTTCGCTGCTACCCGCGGTGACGGCGTGGTTGGAGAAGATGTTTCCCATAACGTCAGAACGATCCGCTCTCTTCCGATGGAGATCGATTTTCTGCAGGAGCTGGAAGTGCGCGGCGAGGTCTATATGCCCAAGGCCAGTTTTGCCGCTCTCAATGAAAAACGGCGGGAAAAGGGGGAAGAAGAGTTTGCCAACCCGCGTAATGCGGCGGCCGGCTCCATCCGTCAGCTGGATTCCCGGATCGCCGCCTCACGCGGACTGGATGCGCTGTGGTATCACGTGCCGCAGGGGCTGCAGCTGGGACATCGTCAGCACTGGCAGTCGCTGCAGTTTCTGCAGCAGCTCGGCTTTCGCGTCAATCCGCTGAACCGGCTGTGTTCTTCGATGACGGAAGTCTGGCAGTGGATTGAGGAACTGGCGCGGATGCGGCCGCAGCTGCCTTATGAGATCGACGGCGTGGTCATCAAGGTCAACGATTATCTGCAGCAGCAGCAGCTGGGCTTTACCGCCCGCACCCCGCGCTGGGCGATTGCGTACAAATTTCCGGCCGAACAGGCCGTTACCCGGCTGGAAAACATCTTCGTCACCGTTGGACGAACGGGCAAGATTACGCCGAACGCCCAGCTGACGCCGGTACGCCTGGCAGGAACCCGGGTCGCCTTTGCGCAGCTGCACGATGAGGACATGATCCGGGAAAAGGATATCCGCATCGGCGATCAGGTCATCGTGCACAAGGCCGGCGATATCATTCCCGAAGTCGTGGCCAGTCTTCCACAGCAGCGCGATGGCAGTCAGGTACCGTATGAATTTCCCAAGACATGTCCGGTCTGCGGCATGCCGCTGGTACGTTATCCGGATGAGGCGCATCATTACTGCATCAACGCCGACTGTCCGGCCCGGGTGGTGGAATCCATCGCTCATTTCTGCAGCCGCGACGCGATGAATATCGATGGTCTGGGCGTCAAGCGGGTGGAGCTGCTTCATCAGCTTGGCATTTTGAACAGTGTGGAACAGATTTATGAGCTGAAGCATCACGCGCAGCGGATTATTGAAGTGCCGAAAATGGGGCAGAAAAGCGTGGACAATCTGCTGGCTGCCATTGAGAATTCCAAGCAGAATTCGCTGGAAAAACTGCTGTATGGATTGGGGATCCGGCAGATTGGAGAAAAGGCGGCCAAAATTCTGGCGCAGCATTTCATGACGATGGACAATCTGATGAACGCCTCGCTGCAGCAGCTGCAGCAGATTCGGGATATCGGCGAAATCACCGCTCAGATTCTGCTGGATTTTTTCCAGGATGAGGCGAACCGGCATCTGATTCAGGCGCTGGCTGATCATGGCGTAAGGATGAGCTGCGATCAGCAGACTGTGCGTTCGTCATTGTTTACCGGCAAGACGGTCGTGCTGACCGGAACGCTGGCGGCGATGAGCCGTTCACAGGCGCAGGCTTTGCTGGAGCAGCTGGGCGCGACGGTGTCCGGCAGCGTTTCCGGCAAAACCGATTACGTTATCTTTGGCGACAACGCCGGCTCCAAGCTGAGCAAGGCGCAGTCGCTGGGAGTGACGACGATGAGTGAGGAAGCATTTCTGCAGGAGGTGAACCGCCATGCGGGATAAACGGGTTCTGATGGTGCTGTTGATGGCCATGCTGACGCTGAGCGGCTGTTCGCCGCAGCAGCAGGCGCAGCAGGGAACGGTAGTCAGCAGCGTTTCCAGTGACGATTACCAGACTCTTCTGCCGCATGAGATTTCCGAGGGCCGCTACTGGAGCGGCAACACCAGCAGCCGGGTGGATATGCTGCAGATGCCCAAACAGCTGCTGGAGCTGAGTAAAAAACATTTTTCGGTCAAGGAGAATTACATGCAGGCCGGTCAGGTGCTGACCTACGAAGACATTCAGGAGCTGCAGCGCTATGAGAGTGAAGATCATCCCTACGGAATGAATCCCAGCTCCACCTTTGAGATCAGCGATGCGATTTCGGTGGAAAGACCGTACATTGTTTACGGCATTGTCGAAATCGATTTTATCAGCATGGAAGATCAGCAGACGCTCAACGGCATTTCGGTTGCGATTCTGATGAACAGTTCCGTCACCAGCAACGACACGACCATTGAGATTCCTCAGGATATCATGTATACCTATGCCAGCACGGTCGGCCGGCGGCTGGAGCGGTATTTCCGGACCAAGGCCGAAGTGGCTTCCGATCTGCCGATTTACATTACGTTTTACCGCTCGGCCAGCGAGGATTCCAGCGTGCCGGGCACCTTTATCGGCGAGGGAATCTTTACCGGCCGCAGCGGCCAGTTCACCCCGATTGACGAACAGTGGGTGCTGATTCCCAGCGATACGGCGACATCGCTGGACGGAGTGCTGTCGTCGCAATTCAATACCGTCAAGGCCGGTCTGAAGGATTTCATGCCGGAAAACGCCAACATCATCGGTCAGGCCCGCTATACTGACGGAGTGGCCGATATGCTGAAAATCACGGTGACGGTGCAGGCGAAAAGCTATACGGAGATCTATTCGCTGGCGCAGCTGCTCAGCGAGCTTTCATCCAATTTCAGCAGCACGGAGATGGAGCTGACCATCGAAATCAAGCAGCTGGAACAGACCTGCTTCCTTTTGCACCGTGAGAGTGGAACGATGCAGATCACCATGCTGGATATAGTGTAGATACAAAGGAGAGAGACAATGGAAGAAATCAAGGAACGGGCGTATTTCAGAAAGCTGGCCCGTCAGCTGATGTTTGACCTGAGCGATCAGGAAGCCGACGATATCATTCAGGAGTTCAGCACGCTGACCCGTCAGCTGCAATTGCTGGAGAAGATCGATACCACCGGAGTGGAACCGATGGTTTATCCGTTTGAGGAGCCGACCCGGTTTCTGCGTGAGGACGAGGTAACGCAGGTGGCGGACCGTGAGGAGGCGCTAGGCTGCGCGCCGAAGGTCAGAGAATGCCATATTCTGGTACCGAAGGTGGTGAAATAAGATGGCGACGATGAACGAACTGAGAGCCTCCATGCCAGCGCGGCAGCGGGTAGAGGAGGCGCTGAACAAAGCGAAAGCGCTGCAGCCGCTGCTGAATGCGGTCGTTACGTTTGTGGACCCGCAATCGCAGCTGGACCAGCTGGCGGACAAGCCGGAAACGTCGATGCATGGCGTGCCGGTAGTATTGAAGGACAACGTCTGCACTCGCGGGATTCGAACGACCGCGTCCAGCAAAATCCTGGACAATTATGTTCCGTTTTACAACGCGCACATCGTTGACAAGCTTCAGCAGGCCGGCGCGATTGTGATCGCCAAGGCTTCGATGGATGAGCTGGCGATGGGCGGCACCAACCTGACGGCGGCGAGCGGCCCGGTCTACAATCCCTATGATCGCTCCCGCATGGCGGGGGGATCTTCCGGCGGCAGCGCCGCGCTGGTGGCGGCGGGCGTCGTTCCGTTTGCGATTGGTTCGGATACCGGGGACTCTGTCCGCAAACCGGCTTCCTTTTGCGGCGTGCTGGGAATGAAGCCGACGTATGGCCGGATTTCACGGTATGGGATTATCCCGTATTCTTCCTCGCTGGATCATGTCGGCTACTTTACCCGCAGCGCGCTGGATGCCGCGCAGGCACTGAAGATTCTGGCCGGCCGGGATGATCGGGATATGACTTCTTCTGATCGTGAAGTGCCGGATTATGCGGCGGCGCTGAACAGCGATCTGCGTGGCCGGCGGGTCGCGGTACTGGGCAATGTCATGGAAGCGATCGACAACCCTCAGGTTAAGGCGCTGTTTGAACAGAGCGTGGAAGCGCTGAAGCAGCGGGGCGCCGAGGTGCGCGTCATCTATCTGAACGAAGATCTGATGAAAGCCATTCTGCCGGCTTATTATCTGATTGCCAACTGTGAGGCAACGGCCAATCATTCCAACCTGGATGGTATTCGCTTCGGCGTTCAGCAGCCGGGCGACAGCATGGAAGAGGTCATGATCCGCTCCCGGACAGAAGGGTTCGGTTCTCTGATCCGCAAGCGGTTTGTCATCGGCAGCTATGGTCTGTTTGTTGAAAATCAGGAGAAGCTGTTCCGTCAGGCGCAGCGTGTCCGCCGGCTGATCGTGGAGGACGTGACCCGGGCTATGCAGGATTTTGATATTCTGATCGCTCCGGCCAGCGGCGATGTGGCGCCGAAACTGGATGACGATTCGCGGGATCAGCTGTCCGACGGGGTGCTGATTGCGGAAAATCATATGATTATCGGCAATTTTACCGGCTGGCCAAGCTGTACGGTGCCGATGGGCATGATCGACGGCTTGCCGGTGGGACTGAATATGACTTCGCACGCCTGGGATGAACAAAGTCTGTTTGATTTTGCCGCGGCGATGGAAGAGATAACCGGTCTTCGGGACGCGGTGGCGGAGGTGAAGTAAGATGAATTATGAAGTGATCATCGGTATTGAAATTCATTGCGAACTGAAAACCAAAACCAAGATGTTTTCCGGAGCGCCGGTGCTGTTTGGGGCGCCGGCCAATACCTGCGTCAATGAAATTGACCTTGGCCATCCCGGCGCCATGCCCTGCGTCAATCGCCAGGCGGTCGCCATGGCGGTGCAGGCCTGTACTGCGCTGAATATGGAAATTGATCCGCTGGTTCGTTTTGACCGCAAGAATTACTATTATTCCGATCTGCCGAAGGGGTTTCAGATCACCCAGCAGTTTCATCCGATCGGCCGCAACGGACATATCGAGATTGAAACGGAAGAAGGAACCAAGACGATCCGGATTGAACGGCTGCACATGGAAGAGGATACCGCCAAGCAGTTTCATTATGATGTGGGAACGCTGATCGATTTCAACCGCGCCGGAACGCCGCTGGTCGAGATCGTTTCCTGTCCGGATATCCGCAGCGGCAAAGAGGCGATGGCTTATGTCGAGAAGCTGCGGACGACGCTGTATTATCTTGGCGTGTCCGATGTGAAGATGGAAGAGGGATCGATGCGCTGCGACGTCAACATTTCCCTGCGGCCGCAGGGTTCCAGTGAGTTCGGCGTCAAAACCGAGATCAAGAATCTGAATTCCATCAGCAATGTGCAGAAAGCGGTGGAATACGAAATTGAACGCCAGAGTCAGATTCTGGATCAGGGCGATCAGGTGATTCAGGAAACCCGTCGTTTTGATGAAGCAACCCGTACCACGGTGTCTATGCGCAAAAAAGAAGGAGCGGTGGATTACAAATATTTCCCGGAACCGAATATTTTCCCGATCCGGCTGGATGAAGCGTGGATCCGTTCGCTGCAGCAGGCGATGCCGGAGATGCCGGAAGTCCGCCAGAAGCGCTATCAGACGCTGGGCTTGCCGGACAGCGATGTGCGTCTGCTGGTCGCCAACAAGGATCTGGCGGACATTTACGATCAGGTTATCCAGCACACGGACAACGCCCGTATTGCCGCTAACTGGGTTATCGTCGAACTGACAGCAGCGCTGACCAAGCGCAATCTGAAGCTGAGCGAGAATCCGGCCCGGCCGCAGGATGTGGCGTCGCTGGTTGACATGATCGTTGCCGGCGATATTTCCGGCAAACAGGCTAAGGTTCTGTTTGAAGAGGTCATGGAAGGGCATGATCCGAAGCAGGTTGCCGAACAGAAGGGAATGAAGCAGCTGTCCGACAGCTCTGCGTTATTGGAGCTGATCAATCAGGTGCTGGATGAGCAGCCGCAGTCGATCACAGACTATAAGAACGGAAAGGATCGTGCGGTCGGCTTTCTGGTCGGTCAGGTGATGAAGAAATCCCGCGGACAGGCCAATCCGGCGATGACCAATCAGCTGATTGTGCAGGAGCTGAAGAAACGGATCGGCTGAGCGGAGCGATTTCTTACAAATTCCGGACAAACGGGAAAAGGCTGGTCAAATTCCTGGTTTTCCTGTACAATAGTAAAAAGTTAGGAGTGAGTGACTTTGTCAGAACAGGACAAGAAGAATAAAAAACCGGTTACCGGTACGGCAAAGAAACATAAAAAAAAGGAACTTGACCGATCGACAGTGATCCTGATTACCGGTCTGGTGCTGATTGCGATTCCCTGCCTGATTCTCGGCTGGATTCTGATCAGCGCTTCGCTGGATACAGGCACGCCGATTCTCGGCGACCGTTTCCAGGGCGATTTGGATCCGGCTATCACCAGCGAACAGATCAGTCAGATCGAAACCCAGGTTGCCAGTGAAGGCTCGGTGGATTCTGTGACGGTGGAGCTGGCGACGGCGACGCTGCGCATTTATGTGGATGCGGCGGATTCTCTGAGCGAGGAGGAGGCGACAGCGCTGTCGCAGACGGTCTATCAGGATGTGACCTCCGTGCTTCCGGAATCAACGTATTTCACTTCTACATCAAGCAAGAAAATGTACGATCTGGAAGTACATGTATACAATGATCTGAGCCTGGCGGGAACGGATGGCTACATGTATGTGATCCGTACGAAAAACGCGGCGATGGAACAGGCGGAAGTGCAGACCGTATCCAAACCGCTGGATGCTGATCTGGCGCAGCAGCTGCGGGATGAGCTGGAAGAAAAGCGCAATCCGTCCGATGATAATGAGGATGAGGAAATTGTCAGCGGAGAAGATACCGAACAGCAGGATAACAGTGAAGGAATTGAATAAAAAGGGCGTCAGCCCTTTTTATTGAGGGCAGGGTGAAGACAATGGAATGGGCAAAGAATACAACATTTATCGCTGAATGCACGGATTATACCTTCGATGGTCTGGGAATTGTCCGCTATCAGGGCATGTGCTTTTTTGTGCGGAATCTTCTGGTTGGGGAACAGGCGGAAATCCAGATCATGGCGGTCAAGAAAAACCGGGGATATGGCCGGGTTCTCCGTCTGCTTCGGACAAGCCCTCAGCGAACGGCTCCGCGCTGTCCGGTTGCCGGAAAATGCGGTGGGTGTCAGCTGCAGCATATGAGCGCCGACTTGCAGGCGCAGTTCAAACGCCAGCGTGTAGCGGACTGTTTTCGCCGTATCGGGCGGATGGAGGTTCAGCCGCTGCCGGTCATCACGATGCAGCAGCCATGGCATTATCGCAATAAGGTTCAGGTTCCTGTCGGCGTGGATTCGCAAGGACAGATCAGGATGGGGTATTACCGCACTCATTCCCATGACATCGTAGACTGGGATCGCTGTTGTCTGCACAGCGAACTGGAAAACGAGATTCTTCTGTGTCTGAGGGAGCTGATCCGGCGTCACGGGAATCCGGAACAGTTTCGTCATATTCTGATCAAGCATGCTTTTGTCACAGGGCAGGTCATGGTGGTGCTGATCGTCAACCAGCAGCCGCTTACAGGGCAAGCGGTGTTCGTGGAGACCTTGCGCCGTCGTTTTCCACAGATCAGAAGCATTCTGATGCAGCTGAATCAGCGTCAGGACAATGTGATTCTGGGAGATCAGCAGACGGTGCTGTGGGGAGATTCCACTATTGAGGAGGAACTGCTGGGGCTGCGTTTTCAGATTTCGGCCCGGGCGTTTTATCAGATCAATCCGCTGCAGACGGCAAAGCTGTATCAGACGGCGCTGGATTTCGCCGGTCTGACGGGCAGCGAAACGCTGATGGATGTGTATTGCGGAACCGGGACGATTGGTCTGTGCGCCAGCCGTCAGGCAAAACGGGTGATCGGTATTGAAATTGTGCCTTCCGCGGTGGAAGACGCGCGGCGCAATGCCTTGCGAAACGGGATCACCAATGCCGAGTTCTATTGCGGAGAGGCCGGCGAGTGGACGGAAAAACTGCGAAAACAGGGAGTTCAGCCGGATGTGGCTATGGTCGATCCGCCTCGCAAAGGACTGGATGAAAAGACGCTGAACGCCTTGGAAGGCATGAATCCGCAGCGAATTGTGTACGTTTCCTGTGATCCGGCGACTCTGGCCCGGGACTGCGCCTGGCTTTGCGCCCATGGTTATCAGCTGGAACGGGTTCAGCCGCTGGACATGTTTCCGGCTACACTTCACGTCGAGACAATAGTGTTGCTACAAAAGTTGAACTCGTAGAAATCCTTTATTTTAAGCACTTTTACGAGCATTTCACCTTCGGTGAGACCGACTGGTCGAAACGCGGAAAACGCCTCGAAAAGTATGTCCGGGTGGCTATAGCAATAGAACTCGTCACTGTAGGCACAAAACTTGAGGACTTATAGACAATAGAATATCGCGTTGATTATGGACGTTTATTTTCTGCATTCCGCGGAGAGTAAACGTCTTTTTTGCGTTTTAAAGAAGATTTGAGAAAGGAGGAGAGCAGATGGAGTTTGACTATTTCTACGGACCGGAAGATGCCGAGCAGTATCAGTTCTATCGGATCCCGAAGTTGCTGATCACCAGCGAACATTTTAAAGATGTCTCGGTCGAGTCAAAGCTTCTGTATGGTCTGATGCTGGACCGGCTCTCTTTATCGATAAAGAACGGGTGGTTCGATTCGCTCAACCGGGCGTACATCATCTACACCGTCGAAGATGTCATGGAAGACATGCACTGCGGGAACCAGAAAGCAATCAAGCTGATCGCGGAGTTGGAAAAGAAAGCCGGGCTCATCAAGAAGAAGCGCCAGGGACTTGGAAAGCCGTCTTTGATCTATGTTCTGAAGTTTTCCACAGTCTGTCCACAGAAGGATTCAGAATCACATTTCAAGAAATGTGAAAATCACACTTCTGGAGATGTGAAAACCACACATCAAGAAATGTGGGAATCACACGGTAATAAAACTAATCAAAACCAGACTGAAAATAATAAGACTGATCTTATCCATCTATCCGTGAATGTCACAGGCATGGACGAAGAATCTGATGGGATGGATGAGATGAGAGAGGATCCTATCAAAAAAAGAAAATCTTATGAGAGGTATTTCAGGGACAGAGTGTTCGAGCTGGCTGAGAAGTACGATGCCAGAAAAGCAGAACTGCAGACGGAAAGACCGTCCGTCCTGCAGGCACTGAAGGAAAAGAGTGAAGCCGCAAGACCGCAGCCCATGCATGCTCGTGCGGCCAGAGCCGGAAAGGAGGAAGTACTGTGATGATGAAGTTTGAAGAGATGAGAGGTGCCAGGATGCAGGCCTATGCCAATGCACTTGGGATCCGTGTGAACAATGGCGAAGGCGGGATGCCGGCCTTCAGTACTGCCGGCACGCTTCGGGAAACGATGGACCAGATGGGAGATCAGGAATATATGATCTCCGTTGAGATTGGAGGAAAGGATGAGTTCGAGGAGACCGTATAAGCTGGACAGGGTGGCGATCCGCATGGTAAAGGAGCCGCCGCTTTACAGCTCAGAACCGCTCAGATCCCCGGAGGCTGCCGTAAAAGTCATCGCTGACATGCTGCGGCAGTACGACCGGGAAGCGTTCTGCATCGTGAATCTCCGGAATGATCTTTCCCCGATTAATATGAATATCGTGAGTACAGGGACGCTGAATGCGTCCCTTGCTCATCCCAGGGAGATCCTGAAGAGTGCTGTGCTCTCCAATGCGAGTGCCACGATGCTGTTTCATAACCATCCGTTCGGGAATCTGATGCCTTCCCGGGAGGATACTGAGATCACGGACCGGATGAGCAAGCTGTTTGCCATGGCGGATATGCCGCTTCTGGATCACATTATCATCGGCAACGGCGATCAGTATTATTCCTTTAAGGAAAACAGTGTGATGCCGATCGGAACACAGATGTTTGCAAGAGATCCGGCGGAGATCAAGTTTGAGAATGTCGCAGAGCCTGTCGTTTCCGAGAAGAGAGGATCCTATCATACGACGCCAGAGCAACGCCAGGAGAAGATCAAACAGATCACCGATAAGCTGGAGCAGGGTGTGCATCAGATCTTTGAGAGTGATAACTACAGGGCTTATCTTTCCACGATGGCAAAGTTTCACAGCTATTCCCTGAATAATACGATCCTGATTGCCATGCAGAAGCCGGGAGCTACGCTGGTTGCCGGATATACAGCCTGGCAGAAAGATCATGATCGGCATGTAAAGAAGGGTGAAAAAGGCATCCAGATCATCGCCCCGGCTCCGTATAAGGTAAAGCAGGAACGGGATGCTCTGGATCCAAAGACCGGTAAACCGCAGATGGATGCCCATGGTAATCCGCTGAAGGAAATCATAGAAGTGTAGAGACCTGCCTTTAAGGTCGCGACGGTGTTTGATATCAGCCAGACAGAAGGAAAAGAACTCCCGTCCATCGGCGTCAATGAGCTGTCCGACGGAGTCGAGGGCTATGAAGCTTTGTTTGATGCATTGAAGGCAACCTGCCCGGTGCCGATCGCTTTTGAGGATATTCCGTCCGGTGCAAAGGGCTATTACCACACAGAGGATCACCGGATCGCGCTGCAGGAAGGCATGAGCCAGATGCAGACAGTCAAGACGCTGATCCATGAGATGAGCCATGAACGCATGCATTCTCATGAAAAAGAAAAACCGGTGGAAGAAAGGCTCAGCCGCCGCAGCATGGAAGTGGAGGCAGACAGCGTTGCCTTTGTGGTAGGAACAGCGCTGTCTGCAGACCATCCGGAGCTGAAGCTGGATTTCTCGGATTATTCCTTCGGCTATATCGCCGGGTGGTCCTCCGGCAAGGAGACTGCTGAACTGAAGGCGTCTCTTGGAAGGATCCAGGCGACGGCCAGTGAAATGATTTCGGAGATTGAAGGGCATCTGCAGGAGCTGCAGAAGTCAGAACAGCTGCAGGCAGTGGATGAGATCGATCAGAAGGCTGCCGCAATGGAGCCGGTGAAGATCTCTGTAGTCGCGGAACCTTCTGTGATAGATAAGCCGTCTATCCTGGCAAATCTTCATAAGGAAATGCCGAAGACGCAGAAGCTGGCAGTCAGTAAGGGAAAGGAGGAGTGCCTGTGAGCCGTCTGGTGATCGCGGAGAAGCCGTCTGTGGCGGCTTCTCTG
Organism: uncultured Holdemania sp.; assembly: GCA_904395815.1. GTDB lineage: Bacteria > Bacillota_I > Bacilli_A > Erysipelotrichales > Erysipelotrichaceae > Holdemania. Next base: position 4,444 of record CAJFOC010000023.1, on the reverse strand, counting down.
GCAAAGGTATTGAAAGCATCCGCCCGGAAGGACGGATATTTTGAAGGAAACGGCTGGATCGTCAGCTGGTGCGTCGGTCACCTGGTCGAGCTGGAGCCTCCGGAAAGCTACGATGAGAAGTATAAGAAATGGCGGAGAGAGGACCTGCCGATCCTTCCGGATCACTGGAGATATGCGGTCTCTGCTTCAACGAAAAAGCAGTTCGGGATCCTGAAGAAGCTGATGGAACGAAGTGATGTGGACCGCCTGTGCTGCGCAACCGATGCCGGAAGAGAGGGTGAGCTGATCTTCCGGCTTGTCTATCATCAGGCACATTGCAAAAAGCCCTTTGACCGCCTGTGGATCTCTTCCATGGAAGACTCCGCAATTCAGGAGGGCTTTGCCAGTCTCAGACCTTCCAAAGACTATGATGCATTATATGAAGCAGCCTTATGCCGGGAATGTGCTGACTGGATTGTCGGAATGAACGCTACCCGGCTTTATTCATGCCTGTATGGTTCCACGCTGAATGTCGGCAGGGTTATGACGCCCACGCTAGCCATACTGGTGGATCGGGAACAGTCGATCCGAGATTTTGTGCCGGAGACGTTTTATACAGTGCAGCTGCAGTCCGATGGCCTGAAGGCTTCCGGCAGAAAATATAAGGACAAAACTGAAGCTGAGGAACTGGCTGAGCGCTGCAGGAATGAGGTACAGATGAGCGTAACGAAGGTTGTGACGAAGGATAAGTCAGAAAAACCTCCGCTCCTGTATGACCTGACTTCCCTGCAAAGAGATGCCAATAAGATCCTGGGATATTCGGCGCAGCAGACACTGGACTATCTGCAGAGCCTGTACGAGAAGAAGCTGGTCACCTATCCGAGAACAGACAGCCGGTATCTGATAGAAGATATGGCTGCAGGACTGCCGCAGCTTGCAAAGACTGCAGCCGGTGCCCTGGAGTATCCTGACCCGGTTCCAGTCAATGCGAAGCAGGTGATCAATAACGCCAAGGTCTCCGATCATCATGCGGTGATTCCGACAAAGGAAGTAAGTGTTGCGAAGATCCGGGAACTGCCGAAGAGTGAAGCGGAGATCCTGAAGCTGGTAACAGTCCGGCTTCTGTGTGCAATAGGGCTTCCCTGCCGGTTTACGGAAACAGCGGTCACGATCACCTGTGCCGAGGAAACCTTCTCCATCCGGGGAAAACAGATCCTGGATTCCGGATGGAAGGCTGTCATGAATCATTACTATCCGGCCAAAGAGAAGGAAGAGACAGTTCCGGATGTACAGGAAGGTCAGGTACTTGCAATCAGTAATGCCGAAGTGAAAGAGGGCAAAACAAAACCAGTCCAACACTATACGGAAGGGTCGCTTCTTCGAGCGATGGAAACCGCCGGTGCGGAAGACATTCCGGAGGAGGCAGAGCGCAAAGGACTGGGAACTCCGGCTACCAGGGCAGGTACGATCGAGAAGCTGATCCAGAAGGGCTTTGTCATCCGCTCCGGAGACAAGAAAACGAAGATCCTGCTTCCGACGGAAAAAGGCGCATCCCTGATCGCTGTCATGCCTGAAAAGCTGAAATCTCCGATGATGACGGCAGAGTGGGAACAGAAGCTCCTGGACATGGAGCATCATTCCTATGATTCAGGCCGTTTTATGGGAGAGATCGGCGCATTTGTGCAGGATCTGATCGATACACAGAGGACAGAGCAGAATATACCGGGACTGACTTCCGACGGAGAAAAGCTGGGCATTTGTCCGGTCTGCGGTGCGGAGATCATCGAACGGAAGCAGAGCTATTCCTGCACCAACCGGGACTGCAGGTTTGCCTTATGGAAAGACAACCGGTTCCTGCAGAGCATCGGCAAGAACCTGACCAGGGATCTGGCGGTGAAGCTGATTTCCGGAGAAAAGGTGAAGCTCAAAAAGTGCATCTCCAGAAAGAGCGGAAAGACATTTGACGCAGTGATCTCGGTGAAGGCGGATGCGGAAGGAAAAGCATCCTTTTCCATGGAGCTTCCGCAGAAAGGCGGCAGAAAATGAAGAGATACCGCTATACGCTGTCTGAGCAGGAAACGATCATCAACTGGGACAATGAGCTGGATACCGCATCGGTCTATACCTTTGACCGCAGGATCGGAAAGAAGCTGAAGGAGCTTTCGCAGAAATATCCGGACCAGTTCATATTGCTGGAGAAGGGGCCGCAGCATTCGGTGACCTACCGGATCCCGAAGAAATGCGTCAGTATCCGGCCTCCCTACAGTGCAAAAAGACGAAAACAGCAGGCTGAGGATGCCAGGATCCACGGCCTGCCTTTTGATGAAAAGGAGAAGAACAACGATGAAGATTTTCAAATGGGATGAGATCAACGGCCAGGACCAGGAAGTGAAGATGGAAGCTTTCCTGTCTGCCGTCAACGATACCTATGCGATCCTGCAGCTGAAGGATGAAGAAGAGACCAGGCCGATGCACTTTATATCCTATGCTGCCTTGCAGAAAAGCGGGGATACGCCGGATATCGATCACTATGAAGTGGTATATGTGGCACCGCTTCTTCCCTATAAGGATCAGAACACATTGCTGGATGAGATCTATGAGAAGTTCAATATCGCACATCCGGCAGACTTCCGCGGACACAGCCTTTCAGTCAGTGACATCGTAGCAATCCGCGCCAATGGTCAGGTATCCTGTCATTACGTGGATTCCATCGGTTTTGTCACGTTGCCGGAATTCCTGAAGCCGGAGAATTATCTGAAGAATGCGGAAATGGCAATGGAGGATGATTACGGCATGATTGACGGGATCATCAATAACGGAAAGGCACCGGACATGGAGGTGACAGAGAAACCGAAGGAAGAACGGGAATCCATTCTGGAAAAGCTGAAGGCTGCCAAAGAGCCCGGACATAAACCGCCGGCATGGTTCGGAGAAAGGAATCTGGAATGAAGAAATTTACCAAGGAAGAAACCATGCTGATGATGCTGTATAATCCGGGATCCAGGGAAGGCCTGATCCGGGAGCTTGCCGGAATGAAGGTGCAACTGCAGCCGGAAGAAAAGAAGCTGGCAAAACTGACGGATCGGGTGATCAATAAGCTCAAGGTCATGGATGATGAAGCCTTTCAGCAGCTGGATCTGTATCCGGATTAACAGGAGCAGGCCTATGAGTATTCAGAAGACCGACATAATCTATCTTCGGGTCACGCCGCAGGAGCGCAAACGGATCGAAGAGAAAATAGCAGAGCTCGGCATTCATAACATGAGCGCCTACATCCGGAAAATGGCACTGGACGGCCTGTGTATCTGCCTGGATCTGAAGGATATCCGTTCCCTTACGGAACAGGTCGCCCGGTGCGGCAACAATCTGAACCAGTATGCCAAGCGTGCCAATGAAAACGGCAGCATCTACGCGGCGGATATCATGGATCTGCAGGAGCAGTTTCAGGAGATCCTGGATACGGAACGCAGCATTTTCCTGAAGCTGGCCGCGCTGAAATGATTGAAAAAGGCATCGGTATCTCCGGTGCCGATACATGAAAAAACTCTGCGACATCGTTGTGGTATCCGATCGACATATCTACAATGAAGCCAGAAGCAGTAAAGGAGGCAATGAAAATGTTCGTGATTCGTCTGATCGGCAAGATAGCAGCACTGCCGCTGATCGTTCTGACGGCCATCGCGGGATTCCTTTTCAATCTCGCAACGGATCTCTCGGGATACGTGATCGGTCCGGCACTTCTGCTCATCCTTGGCTTTGATATCTATTTCCTGATCACTACCCAGTGGATTCATGTCGCGATCCTCACAATGCTTGGCGCCGGATGCCTCGTCGTCCTGTTTGGCCAGGCCGTGGTCATCGTTGCACTGGAGGGAGCGAGAGACGGTCTGATCCGTTTCATGAGATCATAACATCAGAATACTGAAGAACCTTACGGGGGACTGTCTACGGCAGAAGATGCTGCGGGCAGTCCCCTTATTTTTGTGCATGGAGGAAGAAATGGCAGCGACAAGACTGATTGCATTACACGTAAACAAAGGAAAAACCGTGGCCCAGTGCCTGAATGAACGCCTGGACTACTCGCAGAACCCGGTGAAAACTGAGAAGGGCGAACTGATCTCATCCTATGCCTGTGATCCGGAGACAGCAGCGATGGAATTCCTGCTTTCCAAGCGTCAGTACCAGCAGGTCACCGGGCAGGAATACGAAGGAAATATCATTGCCTATCAGGTCCGGCAGTCCTTCAAGCCCGGAGAGATCACGCCGGAGGAAGCAAACAGGCTTGGCTATGAACTGGCCATGCGCTTTACCAAAGGGAATCATGCCTTTACAGTATCCACTCATACAGACAGAACCCACATCCATAACCACATCATTTGTGCGCCCATAGGGGGCAGGGTAAATCCGCTTAGCAAGCGGCAGGCGTGAGGTTTCATGCCTGTGGTCAACGGCTAACCTGGATGGG
>CAJFOC010000022.1 GCA_904395815.1 uncultured Holdemania sp. | reverse complement strand
TAACTTAACTATACCCGATGAAGGCTCTGTCCTTCTACTTTTTTTCTTTCTTTTCCTCTTCTGTCCAATATGTATTGTAGCTCTACAAAAGAGTGAAGCTTAAAAACAGGGTTTTGGTTGACTTTTGCTTCAGTATTATTGTATAATGTATCAGCAATTGCTCATTTATGTATAAAAAGAACTGGAGGTGGCTCAACTTATGAAAAGAACTTATCAACCGAGCAAAAGAAAACACCAAAAAGTCCACGGTTTCAGAGCCCGCATGAGAACGGTAGGAGGACGCAAAGTTCTGGCCCGTCGTCGTGCTAAAGGCAGAAAGATCTTGTCGGCATAAAATAGTCACCGTTCGGTGACTTTTTTAATAACGATGAAAAAACAATACAGAATCAGAAAATCCGGTGAGTTTCAGCAGATCATCACAAAGAAGCGGTTTGTCAGTAATCCCTGCTTTGTCATGTACGTTCAGCCGCGCGCGCTGCAGCACTGCCGGATTGGAATCTCGGTAGGAAAGAAAATGGGCAATGCGGTAGTCAGGAACAAAATCAAACGTCAGGTTCGCATGATGTTCCAGGAAATCTTCCGTTTCGATGAAAATTTTGATGGAATTCTCATTGTAAGAAAAAAGTTTTTGGAACAAAGCTATTCCGAAAATAAAAAAGACTTGGAAAGCCTAATTAAAAAAGTTAAAATAAAGAAGTATGCTTGATAAATTAAGGAGAGTTCAATGAAAAATCGCAAAAAACAGCTTCTTTTGCTGGCAGTTGTGGTCGCTGTGCTTTTTCTGGCCAGCGGCTGTTCTTCACCGGTGGATCCGGAAACCAATGAGGTAATTCAGATTACTTCAGAAACTACCTTCAGCTATATGCTGGAAAATGAAAACTGGTTTAACGCGTTCTTCGTTTTTCCACTGGCTAAGCTGATCAACTTTCTGACTCCGTATGTCGGTGTCGCGCTGTCGGTATCCATCGTCACGCTGCTGGTTCACTGCATTACGCTGGTCTTCACGATCAAATCGACGGTCATGACGCAGAAGATGCAGGTCATCCAGCCGGAGATGAACCGTATTACCAAGAAGTATGAAGGCAAGACGGATGAACGTTCTCAGATGGCTCAGGCGCAGGAAATGCAGCGGCTGTACAAGGAACACGGGATCAATCCGTTCTCGGCGATTCTGTCCAGCTTCATTCAGCTGCCGATCATCATGGCGATCTACATGTCGGTACAGCGTGCGGAATCCGTAGTGGAAGGCACGCTGTGGGGACTGAGTCTGAAACAGACGCCGCTCAGCGGTATTCTGAATGGGGAATGGCTGTATCTGGTGATCTTCGTCTTTATGGCTCTCTGCCAGATCGGTTCGATGATGCTGCCGCAGTTTCTGGCCAATCACCGGGCTAAGAAAGAAGCAGAACAGCATCACAGGAAATATGTCAAAACCAAGCAGCCTGGCAGCAACATGATGATCTACATGATGATCTTCATCCTGGTGATCTCGATCAACTGGCCAGCCGCGATGACGATTTACTGGGCGGTATCTTCGCTGGTCACGATCTGTAAGACGCTGTTTGTCCAGCTGGTTTATATCAACAAGAAGAAATAAAAGAGGCATCTCATGAAAAAATACACAGGAAAGACATTGAATGACGTACTGAACACGGCCGCAAAAGAAAAGGGCGTATCCGTTGAGGATCTCACTTATTTTGTAACGGAAGAAAAACAGGGGTTCCTGGGCATCGGGGCTTCAGTTACAGCTGAGGTCTACGCTTCCTGTGATGTCAAGGAGTTTCTCTTCAACTACATCGGCGAGTTTTTCACCGGTCTGAATCAGGATGTGGAAATTGAGATCATTGAAGAAAACGAAGGATACCGGATCATGCTGAACGCGGAAAACAACGCGGTGATCATCGGTAAGAGCGGTCAGACGCTGCAGGCGTTGAACACGGTGGTTCGCGGAGCGGTCAATTCCGCTTTCCGGCGCCGGTTTTCCGTGATGATCGATATCAATCACTACAAGGAAGAACGGTATGAAAAGGTGAAGTCGATCGCTTCCCGGGTTGCCCGCAGCGTACAGCGGACTAAAATTGACGCGGCCCTGGATCCGATGCCTAACGATGAACGGAAGGTCATTCATCAGTATCTGGCTTCCTGGCCATACATCCGTACGGAAAGCGAAGGAGAAGGCAGTCATCGTCATCTGAAGATCATGTATGACCGCACCAAAACGCCGTCCAAAAAATAACGAAACCCGATTTCAAGAACAGAGGATGAGTCCTGTTGGAAAATTCATTCTCTGTTTTTTCTTGTTTCATACTCGTCAATTTGGGTGATATGCGAACAGAGAAGTGAACAAAACTGCCGGTTTTTATTGATTTGAAACCTCCTTTTGCGTTATTCTGGAAATAAGATGGGAATCAGGAAGGGGAGACAGAAACCAGAATGGAAAACATGGCTTTGATTGCGACAATTGTCATCGTTGCAGTTTTCTTTGTATTACGGGCATGGGAAAAGAAAAGCGGAGAAATGCTTCAGGATGAACTGACAAGCGCTCTGATGAAGGGAGAATTTGATCGTTTTGACGAACTGATCAACAGCCGCAAGACCAGACGGCTGATTCCGTTTTTCAACATTGATTTCATGAAGCTGAACGCGGCGATGATGCGCAACGACGCAAAGACGACCGAAGAGCTGCTGCAGCGTTTCGAAAAGCTGAGACTGAACCGTACGCAGAAGGAAGCGGTCGGCATGAAAGCGTTCTATTACTATCTTTCGCTGTCGGACAAGGATAAAGCGCGTCACTGGTATCAGGCGCTGAAAGAAGGTCGGGACAACCAGCCCTGGCCACAGCTGGACCGGATTGCCGACACGTATGTGGAGGGCGGCTACCGATACCTGGAAGAGACGCTGCAGCAGATCAGGGATAACGAAGATCCGATGGTGCTGGCGATGATTGCCGACATGTACGCCAACAAGGGTGACGAGGAAAATCATCAGCGCTATGCCCAGCGGGCGCAGAAGAAAATGGAGGAAGCGATGGGCTCCAGCGAATCAGAGAACCCTTCGCAGACAGCGGACAAGCCGTCAGAAAACTGACCTTGTTCCACAGAGAAAAAGAGAATCAGGATCATCGGCAGAGAAATGCGGATGATCTTTTTTTATGGAATCGGAATTCATTTGGGAAAAAGCGGTTGACAAAACAGAAACATTGAATTATTGTATTAGTGTACTAATACAGAAAGGAGAGACCAGCATGGCGATCAGTTTTGATTCCAACATTCCGATCTACATTCAGGTCATGGATTATATCAAAAAAGAAATCGTTTCCGGCCGGCTGAAACCAGGCGATAAAGTGGATTCAGTCCGTGATCTGGCGATGCGGTTCGGAGTCAATCCGAATACGGTTCAGCGCTCGCTGGCGGAATTGGAGCGGGAAGGTCTGCTGAAAAGCGAGCGCACCGTTGGCCGGTTTATCAGCGAAAACGAGGAACTGATCAACCTCACACGGGAACAGATGGCTTTTTCCTGCGTCAGCCGGTATGTCAGAGAGATGCGGACGCTGGGGTTTAACGGGGAGCAGGTTCTGGAACAGACCCGCTATTATGTAAAGGAGAAGATGAACGATGACGGAGAATAACAAAGCTTTGATTCAGATTCGCGATCTGACCAAGAGCTACAACCAGATCACCGCGCTGAAACGGCTGAATCTGGATCTGATCCCGGGACAGATCATCGGTCTTTTGGGACCGAACGGCAGCGGCAAGACGACGCTGATCAAAATTCTGACCGGATTGCTGCGCGACTATGAGGGCGAGGTGCTGATCGACGGACATCATCCGGGCGCCTATACCAAAGGGCTGATTTCCTATCTGCCGGATGAGCATTATTTCAGCGACTGGATGCGAGCCGGCGATGCGCTGAAGATTTTTGACGACATGTATCAGGATTTCGATATCGCGCAGGCGATGATTCTGATGAAGCGGCTGGATCTGAATCCGCGGATGCGGATCAAGTCGATGTCCAAGGGGATGAAGGAGAAATTCCAGCTCTGTCTGGTGATGAGCCGCAAAGCGCGGATCTACATTCTGGACGAACCGATCGGCGGTGTGGATCCGGCAGCCAGAGAACTGATTCTGGACATCATTCTGAACAATTACGCGGAAGATGCGATTGTGATGATTTCCACCCATCTCATCAGCGATATCGAGAAAATTTTCGACGATGTCATCTTTCTGAAAAACGGGGAACTGGTGCTGCATGAGAATTCTGAACAACTGAGAGAGGAGAACGGCAAGTCGGTAGACGAGCTGTTCCGGGAGGTATTTAAATGCTGAAGCTTTTGAAATACGAAATGATTCATTCCTGGCGGAGTTTCGGGATCATCTATATTATTTTCCTGGCTGTCTGCGTGCTGGCGCCGTTTCTGTGGGACGGCGGCCGGATGGAGTTCAGCAACAACGCTGCCATGATGGCCGGCACCATTGCGATGATGGTCATCGTCCTGATGACGTTTGCCATCATTCTGAGCACGATGGTCAACATCGTGCTGAACTACAGGAATTCGATGTTTCGTCATCCCGGTTACCTGACTCTGACGCTGCCGGTATCCACGCATCAGCTCATCTTGAGCAAGGTGCTGGCGGATATCATCTGGCTGTTTGTCGCCGGACTGGTTCTGGCTGCCGGCTATTCGCTGATGGGGCTGATCATGGGAATAATTCAGGGAGTTCAGTTTCCTTCTCTGGAAGACTGGATCCGGCTGTTCAGCCTGTTCAGGATTGATTTCCATGATGTGGTGCTGCTGGCGGAATCGCTGGTTCTGATGCTGGTTATGCTGGCTCACAACATTCTCTTTCTGTACTTTGTCATTACCGCCGTTCAGACCCGGTATACGCCGAAACACCGCACCGCGATTTCCATCGCTCTGTTTTTCGGAATTCTGATCGTCGGCGGCATGGTAGGCGATGGGATTCGGTCGCTGCTGGATCCGCTGAACATTCAGCTTAACGCCAACGGAGTACTCTTGTGCGCTATTGGAATTCAGCTGCTGCTGTGCGCTCTGTACTATGCCGGAACGTGGTTTGTTCTGGAGAAAAAGCTGGAAGTGGAATAGACAGGCAGGAATTTTATGACGAGCCCTTGAAGTGGAATCGCTTTAAAGGTTCGTTTTTTTGTCTGAGTTTTTCGGGCTATGGCCGTTGCCGAACCTTTTCTTCACGACGGGAATCATGTATAATCGTACCGAAAGAGGTGAGTGTCCATGGAGTGGATTCTTGTTGCCGTTTGTCTTGGCGTTTCCATCGGCGTTCTTGTTTCCATCCTGACCGTGATGAAGCGTTCCGGCAAGATGAAAAAACTGATTGCCTGTGTGGAAGTGGCGTCGGATGAGAAACAGTTTGCGGAAAAAATAGAAGCAGTCATCCAGACGATCAAAGATCCGGAATTCATCGCCAAGGCTCAGATTCTGAAACTGTGGGGTCAGGTGAAAAGCCGCCGCCCGCATGAGGAAATCCGGCAGACGCTGGGTCAGATCGATCTGAAGGCGATCATTATCGATCCGAAAAACCGGCGTAAAAATAAGATTGAAATCAACGAGGACAGTTTTTATTATCTGTGCTTTGCCTGCGGGCTGAAAGCGTACAGCGCCAGGGATAAGGAGCTGCTTGCCATGCTGGAAGAAAAGGTGGATCAGGCTCAGGATTACTTTGCCGACCAGCTGTTTTATCCACTGTACAAGGCGACGCTGGCCTGTTATCGGAAACAGGATGACTGGGGCGAGAAGATCTTCCAGCAAGTGGTGGAAGGAACGATACAGCATGTCCGCTGTTCCCGTCAGATGCTGGAAGTGTACCGCAATCTGGCCGCTGTTTTTCTCGCTTACATCATGCAGGAAAAACAACATGCCGCTCTGCAGCCGCAGGTTCGTCAGACGGTGGAAAGCTGGTCTGGTACGGAAATGGGAAACAACATCATGCGGGATCTGGGAGTGAGCGTTCCTCCGGTTTCCGATCCAAACGACGACGTGCAGACAGAGGAAAATCCATCAGAACCGCAAAACGACAGCGAATCCTTTCAGTAAAAGGAAATCCGCTGCCGTTTTTTTAACGGATTCCATGTTGCGGTTCTTTCAGGCAGCGCGACGCTGTGCATCAGATCCCGATGGAAGCGGTGGTGACCTTTGGCGATGCCTCCAACGACAATGAGCTGCTGCAGGTCAGCGGCTGGGGCATCTGCATGAAAAACGGTCTTTCAGATACCAAAGCCGTGGCGGATGAGATCACCGAATACACCAATGAGGAAGACGGGTTTGCCCGTTATATGACGGAGGTGCTGTTTCCCCGCTGTCAGTTGCCGTGGGAAAAGGAAATGGCGAAAGAAGAAGAAAAGGCGGATTTCCCGATATAGGAGAAATCCGCCTTTTGCGGCTGGCGAGCCGGGTTATTTTCTGATGAACGGATCATCGGAAGCGGGGATGCCCTTCTGATCGGAAACATAACGTTCCGCCCGCATATGCAGGTCATATTTTTCCCGCAGTGCGCCAATCGTCTGCATCATCGGCGAGGCGTGATGCAGATCAAGCGCTTTCTGATCGGTCCAGCGGTCGATCAGCAGCACCGTTTCCGGCTCGCTCATCGAAAAAAAGTATTCGTATTGTTCATTGCCGGCCTGCGCCCGAATCCGATCCGCGGTGTTGCTTCGTTCCATTTCCTCGGCGAACTGACGGGCGCTGCCGTGGCGGCCGGTATAGTAGAGATGCATCGTAATGCTCATGCAGATTCCTTCTTTCCTTCTTGTTTCACATCCAGTAACACGACGCCTTCATCCGGATTGCGGTCGATGGCGCCCACGATTTTATGAGGAACATAAGGCTCTTCCAGATAGGCGATGTCCTCCTTGGTCAGCTTGACGGAAAAGGCGTTGGCCGCATCGTCAAAATGAGAAGCCCGTGTCGCACCGATGATCGGCGAGGTCACCCCTTTGGCCCATTCCCATGCCAGGGCGATCTGCTGCATTTTGACGCCATGCTTTTGCGCCAGGACAGAAACCCGGCGGACAATCTCCATATCCTGCTGCTGCGTGCTGTCATATTTTCCCATCGCTGCCCGGTCTGTCCGGCTGCGCAGCGAATCGGAATTCCATTGCGGCCGGGTCAGATGACCTGAAGCCAGTGGGCTGTAAGGCATAAGGGAAACGTTCAGCTGACGGCAAAGGGGAATCAGTTCCCGTTCATCTTCGCGATAAAGCAGATTGTAGTGGTTTTCCATTGCCACAAACGGCGCCCAGCCGCGTTCTCTGGCCAGCTGCTGCATCGTGTGAAACTGATAGCCGTACATCGCGGAAGCCCCGATGGCCCGGACTTTTCCGCTGACGACCAGCTCATTCAGCGCTTCCATTGTTTCTTCGATGGGCGTATCGTAGTCGAAGCGGTGGATGAGATACAGATCAAGATAGTCGGTGCCCAATCGCATCAGACTCTGATCGATCTCATGGTGGATGGCTTTGGAAGAAAGCCGTCCGGGATTGAAGTAGACCTTGGAGGCGATGACGACTTTTTCTCTGGCGATGCTTTGTCTGATCGCCCGGCCCAGGTATTCTTCGCTGGTGCCGTTGGAGTAGCAGTTGGCGGTATCAAAGAAGTTGATGCCCAGATCCAGAGCGTGCTGGACGATGTGTTTTGTTTCGGCTTCATCCACGGTCCATTCATGAAGCGTACCGCGCTGACCGAAGCTCATGCAGCCGACGCAGAGCTTGGAGACCTCGATGTCGGTATTACCCAGTTTGGCGTATTCCATAACTCAATCCTCCTGACGTTTTCCGGTTAAGATGGGGAAGTGACAAAAAAACGATCATGCTGATCAGGCTGTTTTTTCGATTTTTGACATGATGTCAAAAATATTATAGGACAATGCTGACACAGTGTCAATCTATGACCAGAGTAGTTTTCCTCCTTGGAACAGAACCGGTTTGCATGCGGACCTAAGAATGTTCGTCATCCTTTTTTTCTGTTTCTGTGAACCAGTGTTTCAGTTTGTCGTTTTCCTTTTCATCTCTTTTCCTTTTCCTTGACGAAAAGGGCCTGAAATCTGGTATAATGGACACGCCTTGAGGGGCCGGAAAGAAACGTTCCGGTCATTTTGTGTCTGTGAAAGGATGGATGAGATGAAATGCATCGTGGGCCTGGGCAATCCGGGCAGAGAATATGAACATACCCGGCATAACGCCGGTTTTGATGTGCTGGACCGGCTGGCGGATCTGCTGGATACGGGAATCAGTCAGAAACAGTTCGGCGCGCTGGTGACGATGGTGCATCATCAGCAGCAGAAGGTGCTGCTGATGAAACCGCAGACGTACATGAATCTGAGCGGGGAAGCGCTCATTCAGGCGGTGCGCTTCTACAAGCTGGATCCGCAGGATATTCTGGTGATCCATGATGATCTGGATCTGCCGGTAGGCAGAATCCGGATTCGTGCGCAGGGCAGTGCCGGCGGGCAGAAAGGGATGAAAAACATCATCGATCATCTGCATACTCAGCAGATCGCGCGGATCCGGGTCGGGATTGGAAAAGATCCGCGGATTGCGACGGTGGATTACGTGCTGGGCAAGGTGCCTGCCGATCAGCAGACGGAATATCAGCAGGCAATTAACAAAGCGGCGGAAGCGGCCAGAGACGCCATGACGATGCCGATCAGCGAAGTCATGAACCGCTATAATCGCCATGAATGAGATTTTACAGCTGCTGGCACAGAACCCGGCGGTGAAGGCTTGCGCTCAGGGTCAGCCCCGGTTAAGCTGTTCTTCGCTGGTAGAGGAGGCGGTGGTCATCGCCGCCAGCATGATTCAGTCTGCGCGGCCGATGATCATCATCAAAAATAATCTGTATCAGGCTCAGCAGCTGACAGAAAAGCTGCGCCTGCTGCTGCCGGAGCAGCCGGTCACGCTGTTTGCGGCGGAAGAATCGCTGAGGGTGGAGGCCATTGCCGCGTCGCCGGAATCCACCGCCGCCATGATTGAAGCGCTCAATACGCTGTTAAAGGAAAAGAACCCGATCTGTGTGACGCATGTCGGGGCTGTTGTGCGTTTTCTGCCGTCGCCGGCGATGTTTCGGCAGCGCACGCTTCGGCTGGCTGCCGGCATGCAGGTGTCGATCCAGCAGCTGACAAAAGCGCTGCAGCAGGCGGGATATCAGAAAACGGCGCGGGTGGATCAGCCGCTGTGCTTTGCCAGCCGCGGCGGGATCGTCGATGTCTATTCCATTCACAGTGACAATCCGGTACGGATTGAATTTTTTGACGAGGAAATCGACAACATTCGGATTTTTGATCTGGCGACCCAGCGCACGATCCGGATGATCGAGAGTACCGAGATCATCCCGGCGTCGCTGATGTTATTGGATGAAGAACAGCTGGACCAGATCACAGCCCGCGTTCAGGCGCAGCTGCAGAAAGAGCTGCCGCGCTGTTCGAAATCGGAACAGGATCAGCTGTGCGATCAGATTCAGATGGATCTGGAAACGCTGCAGGCGCATCTGCGTCAGGAGCGGCTGTATCCTTATCTGGCGTATCTGGATGATAACAGTTCTCTTCTGGATTACTGTCCGGACGCGCAGATTGTTTTATCGCAAAAGGACGCCTGTCAGACGCATCTGCATCAGCTGATGGAGGAAACGGTGGCCTATCTGCAGGAGATGAGTCAGGAGCGGAAGATGCTGCCGAAGTTTTCCGTTTTTCATTCGCTGGCGCCGCTGCTGGCCTCGCGTCAGGTCATGGAGATGGATGGTACCGATACCCGTTCGGATACGCCGCGTTCCATGATCCGGGAAGTCGGATTGCCGCAGCAGACGCTGGCCATGCGGGTTCAGATCGCCTTGCAGCAGAGCCGGGGACAGACATTGATTTTCGTTCTGCCCTCAGCGCAGCTGCGGGAAGTCGCGGAACTTCTGCGGCAGCAGCAGATTGCCTTTGCATCGCAGCTGCCGTCCGGTTGTGAGGTTGTTTTGCTGGAAGGGCAGCTGGATCAGGGCTTTGAGGCGGTGCGGGAAAAGGTCTCCGTTTATACGGCCCATGAGCTGTTTCAGCGCAAGACGCGGTTAGGACGGTATGCCGCCCGTTTCCGGGAAGCGCAGTCGCTGAACAGCTACGAGGATCTCAGTCCGGGCGATTATGTCGTTCATTCCCAACATGGCGTCGGTCAGTATCTGGGCATTGTGACCCGGCAGATCAACGGCGTGCATCGGGATTTTCTGCGCGTAGTGTACAAGGGCAACGATGAGCTGCTGGTTCCGCTGGAACAGTTCCGGCTGGTGCGCAAATTTGTCAGCCGTGAAGGCGTGGTTCCGCGGCTGAACAAGCTGGGCTCCAAAGAGTGGGAGAAAACCCGCCGCAAGCTGAAGGAAAACGTCGACGATATCGCCGAGCGGCTGGTGCGGCTGTACGCTCAGCGGGAAGAAAATATCGGCTACGCCTATGGTCCGGATACGGTGATGCAGCGGGAGTTTGAAGATGACTTTGACTATGAGCTGACAGCGGATCAGAAGCAGGCGGTGCAGGAGATCAAGGAAGATATGATGCAGCCCCGGCCGATGGACAGACTGCTTTGCGGCGATGTCGGCTTCGGCAAGACGGAGGTGGCGTTGCGGGCGGCGTTCAAGGCGATCAGCGAAGGCAAACAGGTCGCCTTTCTGTGCCCGACGACCATTTTGTCACTGCAGCATACCGCGACCGCGATGCGCCGTTTCGAACATTTTCCGGTGCGCATCGAAGTGCTCAACCGGTTTGTCGTACCGGCCCGTCAAAAGGAAATTCTGCACGATCTGAAGGAAGGCCGGATCGATCTGCTGATCGGTACGCACCGGCTTCTGTCCAAGGATGTGTCCTTCCATGATCTGGGCTTGCTGATCATCGACGAGGAACAGCGTTTCGGTGTGGAACATAAGGAAAAGATCAAGGAGATGAAGCAGTCGGTTGACGTGCTATCCCTGTCCGCAACGCCGATTCCGCGTACGCTGCAGATGTCGCTGATCGGTATCCGCGCTCTGTCTCAGCTGGAAACGCCGCCGGACAACCGGATGCCGGTACAGACCTATGTCATTGAAAAAAGCTGGCCATTGATCCGGGAAGTGATCGAACGGGAGCTGGCTCGCGGCGGCCAGGTTTTCTATCTGTACAATAACATTCAGGAAATTTCCCAGGTGGCCCGCCGCATCGCTCAGGATATTCCGGGGGCATCGGTGGCGATTGCGCATGGACAGATGAGCCGGGATGATATCGAGGAAGTGATGATCCGCTTTACTGAAAACGAGGTCAACGTGCTGATCTGCACGACGATCATCGAGACCGGCATCGATATCCCCAACGCCAACACCATTCTGATTGACAACGCCGACCGTTTCGGCCTGGCGCAGCTGTATCAGATCAAGGGCCGGGTCGGCCGCAGCGACCGGATCGCCTATGCCTATCTGATGATTTCCCCGCGCAAACAGATCAACGAGATCGCGCAGAAACGGCTGCAGGCGATCAAGGAGTTTACTGAGCTGGGCAGCGGATACAAGATCGCGATGCGCGATCTGACGATCCGCGGGGCTGGCGATCTGTTGGGGCCAAGTCAGTCCGGATTCATCGATACGGTCGGCATCGATATGTACATTGAGATGCTGCAGGAAGCCATCGCCGAAAAGAAAGGCGAGATCCGGACTTTGGAAAAACCGGTAGTTCGCGCCAACATTCAGGTCGACAGCTTCATTCCCAAAACGTTTGCGCCGCTGGACGCGGAAAAGATTTCGCTGTACCAGCAGATCGACGCTGCCGATAACGAGACCACGTTAATGCAGCTCAGAGAACAGACGCAGGATTATTTCGGCCGCATGCCGAAATCCGTCAGCCTGCTGTTTGAGAAGAAACGGCTCGATATCCTGCTGAACGAACCGCGGATCGATACGTTCCGCGACGGCAGAAACAGCGCTGAAATCGTCTTTTCCAGAGAATTTTCCGCACGGGTGGACGGGGTGAAGATGTTTGAGAGATTCACGGCAATCTCCCGCGATATCGCGCTGAAATACGAACAGGGCCGGATTATCGTCCGTTTCCCGAAACGGGGCAACGAGCTGGCGCTGGCCATTGAGATTCTTCATCAGAGCCGTCAGATGGAAAAGACAGGCCGGTCGGGAAAATAGAGCCTGCCTGCGCGAAAGTGGCAACAGAAAATCAGCGTCCGGGACCGAAATCAGGGTGTGATGACGCTGATGGGGAAAGGAAAACAGGGAATGAACAGAATGGAAAAAACAGTAACTCGCAGCTTCAGCGTCGTCGCCGGTCTGTTGATGGGGTTTTTGAGTCTTTTGAGTTTCTGCGCGACAGGAGTGAACCAGACGGATCTGGCATGGGAAAAGGTGTACATGCAGCCGGATTCCCTGCTGGTCAGTCTGGCGGGGCTGATCGTGAGCGCGCTGATTGCCGGGCTGGTTTGTCATGTTGCGGCCCGGTGGACGCCATGGCAAAGGCGAAGATGGGTGATCGGGGTCGCCAGCGGCCTGACGGGGCTGGGACTGTTGTGGGTAGTGATTTCCAAAACAGTGCCGCAGGCGGATCAGTGGATGTGTTGCGAACTGGCGAAGGCGATGAACCGGGGCGATTATTCCTCTTTGCAGCCGGGCGGTTATGCCGCTATGTACTCTCATCAGCTGGGACTGATCAGCTGGCTGCGGGTGCTGCATGTCCTGTTTGGCGAGGGAATGGTCGTCGCCTTTCAGATATTCAATGTTCTGATGATTCCGCTGCTGGTGATCTGCGGCGATCAGCTGATCGATGAAATAGTGAAACCGCCGTTACAGAGACAGGCGGCAGGTCTGTTGCTGACGCTGTTCTGCCTGTTTGCGCCGATGCTGCTGTATACGCCGTTTGTTTACGGGGATCTGAGTTCTGCGGCGCTGACCTTTCTGGCTGCCGTGCTGCTGCTGAAATGCCTGCGCCGGTTTCGCTGGCGATGGGGGATTGGATTGGCGCTGGCGATGGCCTCGGCGATGGCGCTGCGCACCAATACGATGATTTTTGTGATTGCGGCAGGAGTGGTGCTGACGGTCAGACTGATCGGCGGAAAACGGCCGGCAGTGCTGAAAACCACGCTGTGCCTGGCGGCGGGAGTGCTGCTGTGGCGAGGATCGCTGTTTCTGTTGTATGATCGTTATCAGACACCTCAAAGTACTATGCCTTCGCTGCTGTGGATTGCAATGGGAACGCAGCAGAGTGATCTGGGGCCGGGGTGGTATAACGCGTACAACCTGGCAACCTTCAGAGCCAGCGGCTGGCAACGTCAGCCGGCGCAGGATGCCGCGATAGCGTGTCTGCAGCAGTTTGTACGGCAGCTGTACGCTGATCCCCATGCCGGTTTGCGCTTTTATCTGCAGAAGATTCAGACACAGTGGAATGTGCCGATGGTGCAGGCGCTGGCAATGAACAACCGCTTTGCCCAATCCCCCTCGCCGCTGGTTGCCAGCGTGTATTTCAAAGGCGGCCGGGAGCTGTTGGACGGGCTGATGAATTTTGTTCAGCTGGCAGTCTATGCCGGCGCGGCCTGGGGTCTTATTCAGGATCGAAAAAAAACGATCCCAGGGCAGCTTTTGATGATTACGGTGTTCGGCGGTTTTCTGTTCTCTTTGCTGTGGGAAGCAAAAGCCCGCTATGTTCTGCCTTATCAGCTGATGCTTTTGCCTTATGCCGCGCTGGGCTGGGCGATGCTGAGCGATTCGCTTGGTCATGGCATTTTTAGAAAAAAGCGGATTCTTCGTCATGACGACCAAAGCGCTCAGCAAGATAATCCGCAGCCGCAATGATGAAAATCAGGTATAAACTTCTTCTTTTTACAGATACTATTTTCAGTAATGGGAAGTATATTCAGTGGAGGAAACCATATGAAAGCAACAGGCATAGTCAGAAGACTGGATGATTTGGGACGACTGGTCATCCCCAAGGAAATTCGGAAAATATACAAGCTCAAGGAAGGCGATTCGATTGAGTTTTTTGTCAATGAGAACGATGAGATTGTGCTGAAGAAATTTTCAGTTCTCAGTGATGAAATCGAAATGATTACGCAGATGTGCCAGACTTTGCAGGAATCGATCGGTCATCCGGTGCTGTTTGTCGAGGATGATCAGATTCTGTGCGTGGGTCACAGCAAGCTGGAAGAGATGAAACAACAGACGCTCTCCGCTGAATTTCAGGAGTTTGTGAAATCCTATCATGTCCGTCCTTTCGAACAGATACGGATGTTCAGCGCGGTGCCGGATACGATGAAAGGAACGATTTTTCCGATTACCGTGTACGGCGACTGGATCGGCGCGTTTGTCATTCTGGAACCGGAAGCTCCGCTGCAGCCGCATCATCTCGATGTCGCGCAGGCCTTTTCCCGGCTGCTGATCCGTTCGCACGAACATTGATTCTTATGTCCCGGCGTTTTTCCATCAAGGAAAGACGTCGTTTTTTTGTGCGGGCGTTACAGGGAGGAAAACAGCGCGGCGTAACGTGAGCGGTGTTCCCTGCGGCAGATCAGATAATAATCGGCGACCGCTTCCGGATCGCTGACCGGAACGCGGATGCGGTCTTTGGCGACCGCAATGGTCCGATCCGCCAGATCCGAGGTGAACGCTGCCAGGGAGGAGGCTTCCACCAGCTCGTTAAAGCTGAACCGGTCGTTCTGGATCAAAAAGCGGGAATCAGGCATTTTC
Organism: uncultured Holdemania sp.; assembly: GCA_904395815.1. Lineage (GTDB taxonomy): Bacteria > Bacillota_I > Bacilli_A > Erysipelotrichales > Erysipelotrichaceae > Holdemania. The sequence continues at coordinate 16,358 of CAJFOC010000022.1, read as the reverse complement.
TGCGTCCGGATAAAATGCCAGAAGCCGATATCGGACATCAGCAGCATGTTTTCCCCATTCATTTCCGCCAGCGACAGCGACTTGCGGCGGGCAAAACGATGTCCTTTGGGAAGCGCAAACATCAGCGTTTCCCGCCCGCAATGGCGGCTGGATAATCGGAGATCGTCGATTTTTTGGTGGGTAATGATCAGCTGGTATTCGTCTTCCAGCAGTTTTTCTGACAGATTATCCCCGTCATCAGTGGTCGTCTGCGGGCTGGTTGCTCATCGTCTGCCGGTGCCTGTCGTTGAATTTCTGGAACGCTTCCGGTTTGAGACAGAATACTTTTATTTCATTCTGATTGGAACGCAGCAATGGAATGCAGCACTGCAGCAGCAGGCGGAAGCGCTGGGAGTGACTCCGGTGTGCTGGCGAACCGTGCAGATTGCCGGGATGGACTCTTCGGTTGTTGGCAAACAGCTACAGAGTCTGCGGCAGGATCTGAAACAGTATCGGCACTGTCTTTTGGTAACGTCGGCGGCCCAACCGGATGAACAGGACGAATCACCGATCGTTCTTCGGCTGCGCGTCAGCGCCGTGTGCATCGGCTGCGGAATCTGTGAACGTATCTGTCCGCGAGGCTGTTATACGCTCAAGGTATGGGTACAGGATCAGAAAACGGAACAGAGCGCGTATGAGGCGGTGAAGGCCTCGCTGCAGCGGCTGCAGCTTTCTTTCGTCGATCTGGTGCTGCTGCATCAGCCGATGGGCGACTATTTCGCGGCGTATCGCGGCATTGAGCGCGCCTGTCGGGAAGGGCTGACCAAAGCGATCGGCGTCGCCAATTTCTATCCGGCGATTCTGGCGAACCTGTGCGAACAGGTATCGATGATTCCCTCTGTCAATCAGATCGAGCTGCATCCGTTCTTTGCGCAGCCACAGGCGCTGGCACTGATGGAGGAATACGGCATTGTCGCTCAGGCCTGGGGACCGCTGGCCGAGGGCAAGCACGGGATCTTTACCGATCCGCAGCTGACTGCGATCGGTCAGAAGTACGGCAAAACCGCCGCTCAGGTCGTTCTTCGCTGGAATGTGCAGCGCGGAGTATCAATCATTCCCAAGTCCGTCCATGTGGAAAAAATGAAGGAAAATCTCGATATCTGGGATTTCAGCCTGAGCGAGGAGGAAATGCAGACGATTGCCGCCAAGGATCTGGACCGCAGCGAAATCGTGGATCATGACGATCCGGCCTTTGTCCAGGCTCTGTGCGCGATGAAGATTCACGACTGAGGGCAATCCCGGACAGACAGGGCGTCTTCGGATCAAGAAAAAAGAGAAACTTCCGATGCTGAAACGGAAGTTCTTTTTTCCTTCGTCACGTCATGGTATGATAGGCAGGTGAGGTGATTCAGGATGAGACTGGACAAATATCTGAAAGTAGCCCGGATTCTGAAACGCCGGACCGTATCCAAGGATCTGGCGGATCATCAGCGCGTACAGATCAACGGGCGGATTGCCAAACCTTCTTCGGAAGTCAGAGAGGGCGATCTGATCACCGTCATCTTCGGTCAGCGGCAGCTGACGGTCAGAGTCACGCAGACGGCGCAGGCAGTACGCAAGGAAAACGCGGCTTCAATGTATGAGGTCGTTGAGGAAAAACGCATCGAACTGGAATAAAGGAAATCTCCTGGACATACGCTGAGCATGAACAGGAGGTTTTTCTTATGAGCGAAAGTCTGTTATCCAATCCGTTGAAATTTGAAGCCAATCCCTATCACAACGTCATCATGAAAGACCGTAAAAGTCTCGATCTGACCGGTGTCAAGCAGATTGACAGCTTTGACAGCAGCGAGTTTCTGTTAGAAACCAGTCAGGGCTGGATGATCGTTCAGGGAAAAGATCTGACCCTGGGAAAGCTGGATACCGAGCGCGGCGAGGTCAGTATCCGCGGACTGATCGACAGTCTGCACTATGTTTCCAACAAACACGGGTCGCAGAAAGATTCGCTGCTGGGCAAGCTGTTCAAATGATTCTGCTTCCCCAGCAGTTTCAGGCGCTGGTTTATCATTTTCTGGCCGGCTGGGTGTTCGCTTTGACCTGGAGCGGCATGAACCGGATGACCTGGCATTTTCGGCGCAGTCCGGTACGCTGGATAGCGGAAACGATCTATTTTTGCGTGTTTGTGACAGCGATGTATGCCGGTCTGATTCCGATCACCGGCGGCCAGACCCGCGTCGTTCTGATGCTGGGGTTTGCAGTGGGGGTGGGGATTTATCTGAAGTTTTACGCCATGACCTTTTCGCCGTTGTTTGAACGCGGCGTGAGTCATCTGGCTTCGCTTTTCGGACATATCCGCCACCTTGTCCATCAGGCGTCAAAGCGCCGTCAATACCGTCGCTCACAACGCAGAAACCGGCGCCGCCAGCGAAAAGAGCGCCGTGGACGGAAGCGGAACAGGAAAACCGGAAAGGATGGCGCAGGATGACAATACCATGCTGGATTGGCGGAGAATGCAGGGGACGGCGGAAAACAACAGGAAGGAGGTTTTCCATTTTCTGGCATGGGGATTTTCTCAAACCTTTCACTTGCTTTTAGGGGAATATCCAGTATAATTAGTTCTGCACAAATGTTTTTTCTTAAATTCAGCAAAGGAGGAATCGGATTGACAACACAGATCAGCAGCGAAAAGAAAACGGCCAAAGCGAAAACACGCAAAAAAAGAAGCATGTTCTCTAAATTCGTCAGTCTGGTTGTCATCGGATTCTCCCTGTTTATGCTGGTCGGCGTCGGCCGTGAAGTGCTGACGACGATGGAGCTGAGACAACAGATTTCTGTTGTGGAACAGGAACTGGCAACCCTTCAGGAAGAAAATAAGTACCTGACACTGCAGCGGGATAAACTTGAGGATCCTGCTTATGTACAAAGCTATGCCAGAGGAAATTTTCTGCTTTCCAAGGAAGGAGAACAGATCTTTTATCTTCCTTCTGACGATCAGAAATAGCTGATCAGGCGCCGGATCTTAAAGATCCGGTTTTTTTATGCGCCGTCCTCTATCATGAGGGGATGGAATAAGAGAATCAGGTAGCCTTACCTGGCTTGCTACCAGTAAAAAACCCAGACAGGCCTCAATAATTTAAAACTTTTTCATACAACGACAGAAGCTGCGGGATTTCGACAAACCCCAGCTCCTATAATAGCGCTGTCAGAGTAAGGAAAGGGAGTGAAGTGGATGAAGGGTCCAGGAATTAAAGACTACTTGGAATTTATTCAGCAGCAGAAACAGCAGGCGCGTCAGCGGGGAGAAAAATATATAGAAATCAGCTCCAAGCAGCTGCATGAACAGATTTCTCCCGAGCATGCGACCATGCCGACCTGTTGTCAGGCGATCTACAAACTGTTATATCAGGGAGATGAAATTCTGCAGCGGCCCAAGGGACAGACCGGCTTCGGATCGCATCTGCGCGTCCGGTATGATGTGGAGAATCTGGAGCATCGCGAGGTGATGTTTCCGCCTAAAAAACGGGGTCGTCCCGCCAAAACAGAAGAGCAGAAGCAGCGCGAGAAGATGCTGAAAACCAACCGCAGTACGGAGGATCTGCGGCGGGTGCTGGTGGCCTGGCTGAAGGAACGAGGCTGGCAGACGGAAGAAAGCGCCAGCAAGATCCGCGCGACCCGCGATCAGCTGACCTGGATTATCGAGGTTCAGGGAACCCATCGCGGCCGCCGGCAGCCGCTTCCCAGCAAGATCAATTCCGTATTGAGAGACATCGACGAGGACTCGTCGACTACCCGCTACAGCGTGGCGTTCAACGATTCTTCAACCTATCGCAAACAATGGAGCGAAATTCCCCGCATCGTCAAAAACAAGCTGAATGTCAGCGTGATTCTGGCGGACAAAAGCGGCAACATTCAGGAAGTGAAATAAGGGAAGACCGGCAATCGGTCTTCTTTTTGTGATGGAATGTCCGGCGGGTTATCGATCAGCACAGGTCGGAATGGTTTGGCGTGAGTGGAATTTTGTGCGTGGAAAAATCATTCGACCCGGTGGTACAATAAAAAAATAAAGAAGACGATACCGGGCTTCAGAGAACATCATCTTAACAGGGAAACCGAATCGGTACCCGGCTTTTTCCTCTGAAGCGCCATCAGTGTGAAATGGGGGATTGGGGTGAAGCGATGCGTTTACTGAAACGATATCTGAGACCGTTAGTGAAAGACATGGCGATCGGACTGGGAATGAAGGCGCTGGCGGCGCTGATGGTGCTGCTTCTGCCGTATCTGTTGGCCTATGTAATCGATACGATTGTGCCGATGAAAGACATGAGACTGATTCTGGCTTTTGGTATCGGCATGATCGTCATCTCGGTGATCGGCTGGATTTTTGATATTCGGGCCAACCGGATCGCCTCGCGGGTGGCGCGGGATGCGATTGTACGCATCCGTCACGATCTGTTTGACAAGACGATCCGGCTTTCCTGCCGGCGGGCGGATGAGTTCACCATTCCGTCGCTGGAATCCCGGCTGACCAGCGATACCTATCATGTCCATCGGATGATCGGCATGATTCAGCGGATGGGGGTTCGGGCGCCGATTCTTCTGTTGGGAGGCATTGGGGTTACGCTGTTAATGGAACCGGTGCTGGCGTTAGTGATGATCGCGACGCTGCCGCTGATTACGGTGCTGGTCGTCGTCAAGGCGACCCGCGGCATTCCGATGTTTACCCGGGTGCAGAAGGCGCAGGACCGCATGATTTCCGTTGTCCGGGAAAACGCGCAGGGCGTGCGGGTGATCAAGGCGCTCTCCAAGGCCGATCATGAGAAACGCCGTTATGAAAAGGTCAATACAGAACTGGTGGAGGAAGAACTGCGGGCCAACAGCCGGATGGCCGCCATCAACCCGCTGATGAACCTGTTGATGAATCTGGGGCTGGTCGGGGTGATTCTGGTTGGCGCCTGGCGAGTCAGCGGCGGGCTCAGCGAGACGGGGAAAATCATAGCCTTTACCAACTATTTTACGATCATCACCAATGCGATGATGTCCATCAGCCGGATTTTTGTCATGCTGTCCAAGGGGCTTGCCAGCGCGGATCGCATTGAGGAAGTGCTGCAGACAGAGGACGAGATGAAAATCATTCCGTCCGAACCGGCTGCCACCGACGCCATCATCGAATTTGATCATGTCAGCTTCTCCTATCTGGGAGTCAGGGACAACGTGCAGGATATCAGCTTCCGTCTGAAAGAAGGACAGACGCTGGGAATTATCGGGGCGACCGGTTCAGGCAAAACGACGATTCTGCAGCTGCTGTTGCGTTTTTATGACGCCGACAGCGGAACGATCCGCATTCATGGTCAGGATATCCGCAGCCTGGATCCCAAACAGCTGCGCCAGCAAACCGGCATCGTCATGCAGAACGATTTTATCTTCCAGGATACGGTGCGGGAAAACATCGCTTTTGGCCGGTATGCGGATGAGGCGCTGCTCCAGGAGGCAACACAGATCGCGCAGGCCTCGTTCATCGATCAGCTTTGCGGCCGGTACGATTACCGGCTGAATTCCAAAGGGACCAACCTGTCGGGGGGCCAGCGGCAGCGGATTTTTCTGTCACGGGCTTTTCTGAACAATCCGAAAATCCTGTTGCTGGACGATTCCAGCAGCGCGCTGGACTACCAGACGGATGCCCGGCTGCGTCAGGCGATCGGCACCCATTTCGCTCACACGGCGAAAATCATCGTAGCGCAGCGGGTTTCCAGCATCATGCATGCGGATGAAATTCTTTTGCTGGATCATGGCCGGATTGTGGCCCGGGGTACGCATGAACAGCTGATGAACACCAGCGAGGTCTACGCTTCCATCAGCGACAGTCAGATGGGAGGTGCGCTGCTTGAATAGAAAACAGACGATGCACCGTTTACTGGGGTATCTGAAAGACAACTGGATTCTGCTGGCGCTGAGCTGCGTTGTGACGGTGGTTGCCAACACGCTGGCGCTGTATGGTCCCAAGCTGACCGGCTATGCCATCGATGCGATCGGCGGCGTTCATCAGGTTGACTTTGAGCGGGTGTTCCATTATTGCTTTCTGATGGCGGTGGTGTATGGGCTCAGCAGCCTGCTGACGTATCTGCTGCAGATTTTTCTGCTGCAGGTGTCCAAACAGGTGACCTACCGGATGCGCCGGGAAGTGTTTGAACATCTGCAGCAGCTGCCGGTCAGCTATTTTGACCGCAATCAGACCGGCGATATCGTTTCCCGCATTTCCTATGATATCGATACAATCAACACGTCGCTGTCCAGCGATATTCTGCAGCTGGTGACCGGGGTGTTTACCGTTGTCGGATCGCTGGTGATGATGCTGACGATCGCGCCGGTACTGGTTCTGATCTTTGTGTTTACCGTGCCGATCACGCTGATGTTTGCCCGTTACCGGATGATCAAGGTGAAGCCGCTGTTTCGCCGCCGCTCCCGCAAGCTGGGCGAGCTGAATGGTTTCACCGAGGAAATGCTGTCCGGAAGCAAGACGATCAAGGCGTACGGTCAGGAAGAGACGATGATCGGCAAATACGATCAGCGAAACCAGGATGCCAGCGAATCGTATTATCAGGCGGATTATGAAGGAAGCGTTATGGGGCCTTCCGTCAACTTTGTCAACAACCTGTCGCTTTCGCTGATCAGCATGTTCGGCGCCATGTTGTTTCTGATGGGCCGGATTTCGCTGGGCAACATCTCTTCCTTTGTCATGTACTCCCGCAAATTTTCCGGGCCGATCAACGAAACGGCCAACATCATCACCGAACTGCAGACGGCGGCTTCCGCGGCGGAGCGGGTCTTCCGGCTGCTGGATGAGGCGCCGGAGCCGCCGGATCGGCCAGAGGCGCAGCCGCTGTCTCATCCGCAGGGGCAGGTTGAGCTGGATCATGTCAGCTTCAGCTATGTACCGCAGCGGGAAATTCTTCATGATCTTTCGCTGATCGCCCGCCCGGGACAGGTAGTGGCGATTGTCGGCCCTACCGGCGCCGGCAAGACGACCATCATCAACCTGCTGATGCGGTTTTATGATGTGGACAGCGGAACGATCCGGGTTGACGGATCCTCGGTTCCGGATCTGACCCGGGAAAGTCTGCGCCGGGCATACACGATGGTGCTGCAGGATACATGGCTGTTTGAGGGAACGATTGCCGAAAACGTCGCTTATGCCCGGGAAGAGGCGACGATGGATGAAATCATCGAGGTCTGCCGGAAGGCGCACATTCACGATTTCATCGAAACGCTGCCGCAGGGATATCAGACCGTGCTGACCGACGATGGCGTCAACATCTCCAAAGGTCAGAAACAGCTGCTGACCATCGCCCGGGCGATGCTGTCGCATGCCCGCATGCTGATTCTGGATGAGGCGACCTCCAATGTGGATTCACGGACGGAAATGGCCATCCAGGACGCCATGCTGGAACTGATGAAAGGCAGAACCTGTTTTGTGATCGCGCATCGGCTGTCGACGATTAAAAACGCGGATACCATTCTGGTTTTGAAGGAAGGCCGGATCATTGAATCCGGAACGCATCAGCAGCTGCTGGAAGCCGGCGGTTTCTATGCCCGGCTGTTCAACAGTCAGTTTGAGGGATAACCCGAACGCAGCGAATCAGCCGATCGCATCGGGAATGATCAGGAAAAGCTGTAACCGTGTCATGAGAGCGTCATTCATGACCGGCTGCAGTTTTTTTCTTTAGAAAAGGGGGACAAAACACTATAATAAGATCAGGAAGGAACGGATGACGGAGAAAAGAACGCGATCCGAGCGATAACAGGAAGCCAGGTTATGTGCAGATCAGGATCAGTGATGAAAAACAGAAGGCAGGAGCGATGATGATGGACAGGCTGAACTGCAACGAAAGACAGAAGCTCATTTTAAAACGGCTGCTGGAGGAGAAAGAGGTCAGCGGCAGAACGCTGGCGGCGGATTGCGAGATCAGCGCGAAAACGCTGATCCGGGACATTGCCGGGCTGAATGAACAGCTCCGGCTGTGGAACTGCCGGATTGTGGCCCGGGCAGGTCACGGGTATTTTCTGCAGGCGGAACAACCGCAGCGATTGCGGGAACTGCAGCGCAGAATCGAGTATGATCTGCAGCATAACCAGTACCTGGATCTGGGACGGATGAAGCTTTCCTACAGTCTGCTGCTGCATCTTTTATCTCAGCCGGCCATGAAAGCTGACGAGCTGGCAGCGCTGACGCATTACTCCCGATCACGAATGAGCGGAGAAATCCGGCATATCCGGCAGATTGTGGAGGAATACGGCTGTACGCTGCAAAGCCGTCCGCATTACGGATTTTCCATCATGGGAGAAGAATGGAATCTGCGCTTTCTGCGGATCGCGATGCGCAAGGTGTGCCTTCGCATTCGGGATGAGCAGCAGCCTTTTTCCCAGTTTCTGTCCCAGTTTGAGCCTGAGGGAATCGATCGCGCTCAGGTCATGCAGATCGTCAGAAAGTGGGCTTTTCATACCGAGGGACTCAGTCTGCCCTGGGCTGAGCTGCCCCGGCTTGTCGATTTTATTCTGTTAGCCTGTCAGCGCCGGGATTATGCTTTCCGCTTGCCGCAGGATCCGCAGCAGAAAGGTCAGCCGGCAGCGCGACGTCTATGCCAGGCCCGCATGCTGGCTGATCTGCTGGCAGAGAAAACAGCGATTCGGCTGAATGAGGAGGAAACGCTGGCGGTGGCGGTGCTGCTGCATTGCTGCTGCACGGTGCAGAGCCTGAACGAGGCTTCTTTCGAAGAAGCGCAAACGGCGCGGGAAGATGTGGCTTGCCTGCTGTCCCGGCTGCCTTCGGATGCGCAGCTGCAGGAAGAGGTGGCCTGTTATCGGATAGAGGTTGGCCGGCGCTATCGTTATCAGATTCCTCAGGATAAAGAAGCGGTTGCCAGGGTAAAGGAGGAAGGCGTCCGGATTGTGGAGCTGTGTTATCAGCTGGGAGACATCATCGAACAGCGGCATGGCATGATCCTTTCCGAGGCGGAACTGCTGGCGGCGGCCGCGCCAATTGGCAGCGCCTGGCTGCGTCATCCGCCGCGCCGTCAGAATTATCGTCTGCTGGTGGTATCCGCCTATGGAATTCATGAAGCCCGCCAGCTGGCAGAACGGCTGAAAGTGTCGTGTTCAGAGTGGATCTGTTCGGTGCAGGCGCTGGAGTATACTCAGCTGAAGCAGGCTGATTTACAGGGTGTGCAGCTTGTGATCAGCGACGTTGTGCATCTGTCCAGGGAAATGGGCGACTTGCCGGTGATGCGTCTTGATCATTTCGGTCATGACATTCAGCCGCGCTCCCTGATTCGGCGGATCAACCGCATTCTGTGGAAACCGATACGCCAACTGTCCGAGATGATCGACATCCAGCCGGATTGCGATATCGATTCCGCATCGCAGGCGCTCAGCCGCATCGTCTGCCGTTGTGAAGTCGAGGAAAGCCGCCGCGGCGAGCTGCTGGAGCTTTGTCTGCGCCGGGAGCGCCGGATCAGCAGTGAGCGCAGCGGCAAAACGGCGGTTGTGCTGCTTCCGGAAGGCGTGGGACCCCAGCTGCAGCTGCTTTTCTGTACCCGGCCGATACTCTGGCGTCACCAGCAGGTCAGGCTGATTGCTGCGGTCAGTCTGCACGGGCTCAGCGAAGAGCTGGCGCTGCGGGCGGAGGAACTGATCGTGCAGCTGATGCAGCTGAACACGCAGGAGATCGATCAGCTCCGTAAGATGGAACCGCTGCCTTTGCTGCGTCTGTTGTTGCGCAAAGCGCGAACCGCTTCACGAAAAAGAATGGACCGATAAAAAATACTTGACCTGGAGTCAGCTTCAGGGAGTATAACTGAAGTAAAAGGAGGAATTTGTCATGAAGGCAAAAGTTTTTTTCACCCGTGAAATTACGCCGGAAAAAGTTGTTCAGCTGTATCATGCGCTGGGGATCTCGCTGCCAGGCAAAGTGGCGGTGAAGGTCCACTCCGGAGAAAAGGGAAATCAGAATTACCTGCATCCGGAATTCTGGCGTCCGATGGTAGAGGAAGTCAAAGGAACGATCGTGGAATGCAACACCGCCTATGGCGATGCGTCCGGCGGCGTGCGGGATCATACCGATTCCCATATGAAGCTGATGGAGGAGCACAACTGGACGAAGTATTTTGATGTGGATCTGATGGACGCGGAAGGACCGGATGTCGTCTGGCCGATTCCGCAAGGGCTGATCCTGAAGGAAAACCATGTAGGCAAAAACATCATGAATTACGATTCCATGCTGGTGCTGGCGCATTTTAAGGGCCATCCGATGGGCGGATATGGCGGAGCGCTGAAACAGCTGTCGATCGGCTGCGCTTCGCGGGGCGGCAAGGCGCTGATTCATTCCGCCGGCAAAACCGACGACCGTTTTGAAACCTGGAAGCAGCATGCCGACAGCACCGCTTTCCCGGAAGCGATGGCCGATGCTGCGATGAGCGTGGTAGAGCATTTCAAGGATAAGATTGCGTTCATCAACGTCATGAAAAACCTGTCGGTAGACTGCGACTGCTGCGCGGTGGCGGAAGATCCGTGCATGAAGGACATCGGAATTCTGGCGTCGCTGGATCCGGTGGCGATCGATCAGGCGTGCATCGATCTGGTCATGCAGTCCGATGATCCGGGCAAGGAACACTTTATGGAACGGGTCAACAGCCGCAATGGCATTCATACGATTGAAGCTGCCGCTGAGCTGGGCTATGGAACCCGGGAGTACGAACTGATTGAACTGTAACCGGACAACAAGCCGGAAAAAGCGAATGAATCGCAAAAAAAAGATTTCCCTCGCGAAAAGGGAAATCTTTTTTATCGCAGCCACAGCGGACTGCCGATATGACGCAGATGATTCTGATATTCGTGAGTCCCATACAGGGCATCGCGATGATTGATCAGTTCGATCTTCTGATCGATGATCCACTGTTTGAGCTTGTCGCTGGTCAGCGCCGCAACATCGATGACGCGCGGCTGCTGCAAGGAGGATTCCGCCATCACGTAGGGATCCAGATAGCCTGGATGCCAGGCGGTGATCACCGTTTGTTTACCGGCCAGATGATCCTGGTCTTCAAGGTAATAACGGACAGGATCATACGCCTTGCGCGCTTCGAAAGAATCGAGGTAACAGGCCTTGTAGACGGTTGCCGGCTGATTTGGCATGTAGATGTTCAGCGGCTGGTAGCGCGGCAGAGCCTCTTCCAGAATTCCCTGCCGGTTGGGTTTGCAGGCAAAGCCATAGACGATGCCATATTCATCGCAGACCTGTTTACGGGCCTGTTCAAAGACTCCCAACGGTTCCGGAGCGATCGATGTGGTATCGGGAACCCGTCCCAGTATCGCGATCATCCGTTCCAGCTGTGCGCGGCATTCCCGGACGACCTCATCATAGCGGCAGGTGTTTTTCAGACTCGAATCATGACGGAATTTGAATTTTCCCTGCGCATCGACCATGGAGGGGACTTCGCTGGGATCCAGCACCGGACGGCCCCAGAAGTGTGCGTGCCAGCCGATGGAAATCCAGGGATAAGCGCGAATCCGCTCCATGGCATCCAGCGTTCCCGGGGTATCCAGCATCAAATCCACACTGGTTACGATGCCGTTGTCAATCGCTTCCATCGTCCCGTCGTTATGGGCAACAGTATAGCCGAAATCATCGGCGCGAACGATCAGTTTTTTCATCAGGCAGCCTCCTTATTTCTGATGCCATTATAGCGATTTCTTGTTATCGACCGTGTCAGCTTTTGATTTTATGCCGGATCAGCTTCTGAAGTGAGACCAGGAAACGGATTTGTACGGCCGATCGCTTCAGAAAAAAGGTTCTTGTGACGTTAAAAAACGGAAAGGAAAACGTTTTCTGATGTGTTAACATAAAGGCAGAAAATGCGGATGACGTAAGCAAAGCACAGCGAAAAAACGTCAGTGAATTCCAAGGTCAAAAACAGGAGGAAAAAACGATGCCGGGAAGCTTGAAGAAAAACACCGCTCTGGGCGCAGTGCCGCGTCCGATTCATTCAGAACTGAAATCACGGAGAATTGTCTGGGAGAAGGAACATCCGGTACGCTGGTCCTTCATGAAAATTCTGCGGGAAACCAGCACGCTGAAGCAGTTTTACCCGCAGATCAACCCGTATACGGAAGTGTATCCGGTGCGGGATCATGTCTGGGCACTGTACAATGACAGTTTTGATGGCGCCGGGGATGTCTGGATGTATCTGATCGAAGGTCCGAAACGGGCGCTGTTGGTGGATACTTCGTTTGGCGTTGGGGATCTGAAAGGGCTGATCCGTCATCTGATCGGCGATAAGGAGCTCATCGTCTGCAATACGCACGCCCACTACGATCATTGTTATGGTAACGCGCAGTTTGACAGAGTGTATTGCCATCGCAATGAGGTGCCGGATCTGATGACCAAAAACAATCCGGATATCTGGGATTATCTGTTCAACAACACGGAAGAGCCCGTCATGGTCTGGGATGAGCGGGTTGAGCCGGGCAAACCGCTGTACACGGATTTTGACCGGCACGATATCATCGTGGATCGCGATCATCGGGAAACCTATCGGCCCTATGAGATCGTCGGTGTGGAAGACGGACATGAATTTGATCTGGGAGAGGGCTGGGTCGTGGAAGCGGTGCTGCTGCCGGGGCACACGCCAGGTCAGTGCGGTTATTACGACCGGCATCACCGAATCCTGTTCTGCGGCGATCTGACCGGGATCGGTCAGCGTAAACCACAGTCCCCGTACAGCGAATTCTGTACGGTAGAAGCACTGCATGACGCTCTGATCCGGCTGAAGCCGCGCTTTGCGCAGATCGACGGTGTCTTTCCGGGGCATGGCGCATGGGATCAGTCGCAGCTGATTCTGCAGTATCTATTGGAAACGACGGAGCGGGTCATGGCCAATCCGGGAAACTGCGACAGCGTTCAGGAAATGATCCGGGATGGCAAGGTACAGCAATCCATGACCAAAAACATTCATCAGTGGACGGCGCTGCGCTACAGTCCGCAGCGTGTATTCAGAAAACAGGTACTGAAATCCCAGTCTCAGGACAGTCTGATCCCGTAAGGGAAGACTGTTTTTCTTTTCTCAAGAAAGGATTGGATTTTCACTTGTGTTTCCTGACGGATCACGATAAAATAAAAACATAAAAGAAGATTTGTTTTTATTTTGCGTGAGGTGATGTCGTGCCGAGAGTGGCTTATTCCAAACAGGACAGAGAACGCATTCGAACAGAACTGATGAGCGTCGGACTTGAGCTGATGGCAAAACAGGGGATCCAGCATACGACGATGGAACAGATCTATAAAAAAGTGGGAATCTCGCGAACGTTCTTTTATTCCTTTTTCCCAACCAAGGAAGATCTGGTGATTGAAACGCTGTACTGGCAGCAGCCGAAGATCATCGAGGTTGTTCAGCAGCTGATGGCTGATCCTGCCCTGAGCTGGCGGGAAGCGGTGAAAAAGTTTCTTCATGACTGTTGTTATGGCGAAGAAAGCGGGATCGCGGTCATGACGATCGAGGAACAGCAGCAGCTGTTTCGGCGCATGTCCGGGCAAAGCTATCAGGTGTTTCGTCAGAAACAGCAGCGTCTGTTCGGGGACATTCTGGAAAGCTTTGGAATCCGGGCGGATGTGCAGCGGGTAAACCTGTTTACCAATCTGAGTCTGACAGCGATGGTCATACGCCGGGCGCTTCCCGATACGCTGCCGTTGTTTGTTCCTGAGGCGGCAGAGGAGACGATTGACTTTCAGCTGAATATGATTGTGGATGCGCTGGAAAAGATGAAGGCCGAATCCTGAAGCGCTGATCGGAAAAGGAATCGATCCGTTTGAATACGAAACAGCAGATTCAGACGGATTCTCTTTTATCAAAAATAAAGACAAATTTTCTGAAATTAATTTATTTTCGACGAAAAGAGCTGAAACCGGCTTTTGAGAAATACCCCGGAGGGAATGAAAAGGAGGAGATCATGATGGGATTTTTCAGCAAATGGTTCAAAGAACCGGAAATTGACATGGAAAAAAGCGATGCGAACGCAAAGAAAATGCGCGCTTGTTTTCATCGCGTTGTGAAGGAGGATGAGGATTATCAGCTGATTTTCGGATATACCGAGGATGTAAGCCGGTTCAATTACGGTTTTGTCCATGGAAGCAAGACTCGCATCGGCAATCTGATCGTTGGCTGGAATCAGGCCAGTCAGACGATTGTCGTCGTTCCGACGGTTCCTGATCTTTCTGAATGCGGAGAACCGGTTTATTATCGCCGCAGCGAGATTGTGAAGGCATATCGCAGCAAATATCCTGCCGATGCCTTTGTCATCTATCCTAACAAAAAGGAATACATCAGCATCCATGCCTATGACTGGCTGGAAGATGAATCGCTGTATGTATACGTCTCGCAGCCGCAGCAGCTGGCCGCTTTTACCGAGTTCTTCACGAATTGTTTCGCGACGAAATAGGTTGTGTATCAGCGATGATGTTTCATTGCTGAATCGTTTTGGATTGAATCGATTGATGTTCTGATAAGGAGGTCAGAATCATGCTGGATTTGGATGCTATCAGAAAACGGGCGCAGCAGGCAAGCGAAAAAGCTTCCGCTGCCATGCAAAAGAGTTTTGAAAAAAGCGAAGAGCTGATCCGCAATCTCGAAATGTCCAATGATGAAAAAACGGTTCTGGAATCTGACCAGCAGCCATCATCGCATCGTGATGATCGCTTTCGGCAGGTGGAAATTGTCGGTCAGCGATTCACGGCGGACGAGATGGCGGCGCTGGCAGCCAGTGAACAACGACTGCGGCAGCTGATGGAAGAGCGGATGTCTGAGGTGGCCGCAGCGGCATCGCAGAATGTGATGGAACAGCTGGCTGGCGATGATATGGGGCTGCTGGCGGCAGCGCTGGAAATGCTGGACATGGAAGATGAGGACGAAGAGGAAGAGGTCGAGCTTGACCGCGAGATGGAACAAAAGCTGGCGGACGTTCTGGAAGAGATTCTGGCTCGGATTGATGCGCTGCCTGAACCGGAACCGGCGTTTTATCAGAATCAGGACCCGCGCTGGGAACGATTTGGAATCCTGCTGTCGGGAATTGTCTCAACGCTGAATGATCATCACCTGGACGCAATGGAGGTGGAGGAACACATCCCGGTCATGGAACAGCAAATCGCATCGCTTGTGCGCCGCAGCTGGGGAATTGAAGGCCGTGGGGAACTGCTGACCAAAATCCGTCAGCTGATCCAGGAAGGATATGTTCAGCGATATCAGCTGTATTGCGAAGCACCTTCTGCGCAAACGCTGATGGATGAAACCATGGATGATGAGGATCGCGAGGCGGTCTGTCGGGCATGGCGGTTTGCGCAGCGCTTTCGAAAGAAGTATGCGTATGGTTTTATAATAGGATGGGATATTGGCCGGGCCGCCATGCTGACCCGCTGGGGATATTATCTGGGCTGGATAACAGAAGGAGAAGCGGCCGGGATTCTCTGGGATCTCTCGCATCGGGCTGCAGAAGAACTGCACAGCTGGCGTGAATTTGCCGAATCCTATCTTTTTGGCGGATTGCTGTGGAAGCTGCTGTGCGGCAGCGGCGATGCGGAAAGTTATCTGGGTTATCTTGCCGATGCGGCGGTTCGGCTGTTAACTGGCAATCCGCAGCAGGATAGCGGACAATGGCGAAGCTGTCCATGGCCGTTGTCAGAAGCGGAATGTTGAATTCAGACGTCTGTACAGAGCATTATTGCGGTACAGGCGTTTTTTTGGTTTTATAATCGGATTTGTTCGCACTGAGCCTGAAGCTGGCGGAGAAAAGACGAAAAACCGGTAAAATCGTCATGAAAAGTGTCATTTTCTTTTCATTTCTGGCAATCTGGCAAAATAAAAATCCAGGAAAACCTGATTATCTAACCGTTAAATAACCATCTTTGAATACAATAAAATTGTCCTGAAAAAAGGGAAGAGGCATGGAGGAATTCAGATATTCAGATTCCTCAGTGAAAAAGAGAAAGGAGAAACAACAATGAACAAAGTGAAGAACAGGTTCGACAAAGTGCTGAAACTGATGATGGTGTTCATGATGGCGGTTACATGTTTCAGTGATTTTCCGATCCGGGTTTCTGCCGAAACGCTCAGCGTTGATTCTGTTGTCAATATCGTAAGTGATAAAGACGCGGCTTCAGAAAGCAGCGAACAGGCTGTACTGACCGTTCAGGTAAAACTGGAAGATCAGACGATCACGGATACAAAGACTATCCCGGCAGGAACAGTGTCTGTCAGCGCTGCAGAGGGATATCAGATTGATTCGATGACTCTGGACGATATCCAGATTGAAGAGTCTGTGATGCTGGAAGGCGGAGAACATGT
>CAJFOC010000021.1 GCA_904395815.1 uncultured Holdemania sp. | reverse complement strand
TAAAAGGCAGAAAAGTCATCGTTTTTGGGTTTTGGAGTACTTTTCTGCCATGGATATTTTATCAGAAAAAGAAAAGGCTGTCGATTGTTTTTGTCAACAGCCTGAACCGTACTAATTAATTCTATTAGTACGGTAATTGCAACTGCATTATCTTCATAGAATAAACTGTTCTGTGAAATTCTTAACTAAATTATTAACCGTGACAAGACGATTGTCAATATCAAATGTATGTTTTGACTGATGATTTGTCAAAATTTACATTATTTGCACCACTATACTTGTCATAATTCCCTGTCAACTTAATGAAAAGGAGAGAAAATTATGTTTATACAGACATCAAAAAACTCTGAACTACCTAACGACTTTATGACACTTGCATCTGAATGGCTTCAAGTAAAATCGCACAGAATCAAGAAATCAACAATATGTAAATATATGCATATAATAGACACACACATTAAAGAACACTTTGAAAACTTGTTAATTGACGAAATCAATACTGTCATCATTAACAAAAAAATGATGGAAATATATGAAGATAAGAAATCTTGTTTATCGTATAGCACATTCAGGTGCATTTTTTACTTAATCAGAGCAATCACATCACACGGCGTGACAATGGGTTATTATCAGAATGTCAACTTTATCTATGAAATTGCAAATTACGCACCTCAAAAGAGTATAAAAACGCTGAGTTCAGACCAAGAACACTCTATTATCAAAGCTGCATTAACTGTTCATAACGCTAATCATCTAGGAGTTCTTCTTTCTCTGTGCACGGGATTGCGCCTGGGAGAAATTTGTGCATTGACAGCTAGTGATATTGATTTTACAGCAAGAACTATTATCGTCCAAAGAACTGTTCAACGTCTTTCAGATCAAGAAACAAATCATACTCGGCTTTATGTGACAGAACCAAAGAGTTTGCATTCAAATCGAGTGATTCCAATTCCGGATTTTCTATATGAAATTCTAGTATCCTATCAAATAAACAACTATGAAGAAAACAATTATATCCTTACTAATTCTGATTCACCATACGAACCGAGAACGCTGCAGTATGCATTCAAAAGGATAGTGGAAAAGTGTGGTTATACAGATTTGCATTTTCACTGTCTCCGTCATACTTTTGCTACAAAGTGTATTCGTTCAGGCTTTGACGCAAAAATGGTTAGTGAAATCTTAGGACACTCCAATGTTTCATTCACAATGAACAGATATGTCCATCCTAGCTTAGAGGCGAAACAAGAAAAAATACGTATTTTAGATAAAAGTTGGGCAGAAATGAAAGCTTTAATTTCGTAGAACAGTTTATTTCCTGAAATACGAGTATCGTTACCTGTTTGTGAATCACGATAATTAGAGGATGTCTATGAGTCAAATGAATTATGAAAAAATTCAAAAAGAAATGATTGATGATTTGGTTGATTCCTTGCCAAAACTACGAAAGCGATTGAAAATTTCCCAAACTGATTTTGGAGAGAGAGTTGGACTAAGTAGGCAGACAATTTCTTCAATTGAAAGAAAAACCACGCCTCTTACTTGGAACAATTATCTAGCGATAATGATGTTCTTCACAGCAAATTCAAAAGACGTCTTTTACTTCCCAAGGAAGCAGGGAGAATTTAAGCATATAGATGCTTTTTCTAAAATGTTGGTAGTGAATGAAGCGATTAAAAGGAAGAGCGGAGGGATAACTATGAAGCGATAAAAGTGATGATTTGAAAAACTAAAAAAGAATTTTCAACAAGGAGATTGATGGTTAGGAAGGTGTCTATAGAAGATATTGTACACTTATTGCATCTATCCTATATAAAAGCATTTAGTCTAACAAATTCTCACTGAGGTGGTAATCCAATGCCACTTTCCAATTTGGGTTAAAAATTATAAGAATATGGAGGTTAATATGAAAAGAAAAATTGTTGTTCCGTTCGCAAAAATGCACAGCGATGATGCAGCAGCGGCAAAACGCAAAGAGATAGCAGAGCGCTTAAAAAGAGGCGAAGATGTAAGCGTGACATCTTCAGGTCAGGTTGTTGCGCCAGATGATCCAATTACACAGAGTGGTAAGACATTGAAAGCACCGGAAGGGAAGTTAGCTGATCATACATGCAGATGTTGCGGGGGAAGCGGAAAAATGAAGTGCCCAAGATGTGATGGAACAGGAACATTTACAGATGGATCTACCTGTTATTACTGCAAAGGAGAAGGTAAAGTCAAGTGTTCTCCGTGTGAAGGAACAGGAATAGTCAAAGATTGAGGGAACATAAATGGCAGGTTTTTATTGGTACGAAAGAAATCCGAAGTTATTCAACGACGAAAAATTAGCTATGAAGACATATTTCCCAAATTTTATATTGGATAAACTTGACGACGGGAGAATATGTTGGGTTGGTACATTAAATCCTAGAGGTAAAGACGGCGGAACGTGGACGCTCATGGTTGTCTATGACCATAATCATCCACATAACAATACTTATGGAGGTTCCTTAAGAGTGTACTCCGTACAGCCCGATTTAAATGAACTCTACAAAGCCGCAGGAAGTTTACCTCATGTTCTCAGGGATTCCAACGGTGATTTATATATGTGCACCGCTAGAAAAGAAGACATTGATTCAGGTGCCAGAACTACCTCGGCAGCTAAAGCTTTAGGTTGGGCTGCTAAATGGATTTTTGCGGTCGAGGGATGGTTGGCAGGAGAAATTGGTGATGAGGTGTTTGAACATACCTACTGATTATTGATTAAGGAGGTGTGCAATTGGAAGTAGTATTTAGCAAAAGGGCCATGATTGCTTTGCTGGTAGAAACTAGAGAAAAAATTTCAACTGAGACTGGAGGCGTGTTTCTTGGAAAATACGAATCAGGAGTTTGGTACATTGTGGAAACCATTGACCCTGGTCCAAATTCCATTTTTAAACCAGCATATTTTGAATATGATCAGGAATATGTTAACCATTTGATTAACAAAGTGTCACGTCTTTACAAGAATCAATTGGATTTAATTGGCCTTTGGCATCGGCATCCGGGGTCAATGGATACTTTCTCTACGACTGATGATGGCACAAATATAAAATATGCGCAGCTTGCGGATTATGGAGCTATCTCCGGATTGGTTAATATCGATCCCGATTTTCGACTAACTTTATATCATATCAGTTTACCACTCAAATATGAAAAGATCACTTATTCCGTTGATGATGAGCGTATTCCGAAATCAATAGCTGAACTAAGAGAACCGTTCGAATATTCAAAACAGTTGGGGAAAATACAGAAAACATTAAAACGAAAACAGAAGACTTCGTTTGCATCTCTTTTTGACAAAACGAAGAGAATAAATGTAATAAAAACAATTCATGAGTTTTTGAAAAAAAGAACTATTTCGGATGTAAAACCATTAGATGCAAAGGGTTATGATGGAGAATTGCCAATTGAAGAAATTCTTGAGTTGATGGAACAGGATTTCAATTTCTTTGAGGAAAACGGAATAGATTACTCGATTAGCATAGGAGAAGCTGGTTTACTTAATCTTTCTATACAGAATGATAAGGATTCTTTATGTCTTTTTTTTGGAATGGACAAGGAAAAATCAGTGGTATTTATATATAACGAGATTACTTATAAGTATCGTAGAGGATTACTTCTAAATGCAATTAAGGAAAAGGGGAGGCTCACATTATGAAACAAAAACCAAGAAAAAAGAACAAAGTGTTGCTTCCGGAAGAAATGTTTGAAGAGCATTATACTGGCAAGATTTATGGCCAGTTTCACGAACAATCAGGTGTATTTAATGTTTATACCAATGAGATGGTCGTAGCAGGACTTCCCTATATTGAGTTGGGTATTGTTTCAGACGATGAAAATGATAACGATGGCAGGTTGTTTGGTTTATGGGAAAAGGGAATCTTGATATTTAAATATAAAAACGAGAAATACGAAGTTGAAAATTATAGCCTGGTTCAGAATATCTTTTCGCGTAATACAGGTATTTTGGAATCATCAATCATGCGTGATAAAGAGGTTATTATTCTTGGATGTGGCTCAGTCGGTAGCCTTGTTGCGCTTCAATTGGCTAAATCAGGAATAGGAAAATTTCTGCTGGTAGACAACGATATTGTTGAATATCACAACTTGTGTAGACACCAATGTGGCATTTCTGATGTAGGTAAGTATAAAACAGAAGCCCTAAAGGAAAGAATTTTAAATATCAACCCCACCGCAGAGGTGGTGATTGAAACAACAACAGTAGAATTGGTTCGTAAAGATGTGTTTGACGCACATTGCAAAGAGGGTTCTTCCGTAATAGTCGGTTGTGCTGATAATCGGTCGGCAGATGTGTATGCAAATAGTATAGCGGTTATGTATCGAGTTCCTTTTGTGAGCATAGGATTTTGGGAAAGAGCTTTTGCTGGAGAAATTTTCTACTATCTGCCTAACAAAAACATGCCATGTTATAAGTGTGCTTTGGGCGATGGTAGCGAACTGTCTCAACGAGAAAATAGCAATCGAAGAATCTATACAAACGAAGAGGACCTCTCAAAAGTGAACTTTGAACCTGGCATATCAGCAGACATCGACTTTGTAACTATCATTGGAATTAAAATCATATTAGATATTTTGAACTTGGGTACTTCTGAGTACACCACAAGGCTCATCGACACCCTTCAACAGTATACTCTTGTTTGCAACACAAACAAAACCGAAATTGGTGGCGAGATGGCTGAAATATTTAGTTATCCTTTGCAGATCACAACTTCTTTAAAAGTGAATTTTAGTGGGAAATGCCCTCCGTGTGAATATCTTTAAAAGGAGGTAGAGGTTATGGATGAGAGAGAACTATATATATTACCTCAAAAGGAAAAACGGGGATTGACTCGCACAGCTTTTGTTGTGTATAGCGTGATATGCAGTGTTTTTTGTATTGTGCTAATGAACGCCATAACCCATTCGATATTCGTAACCGCTGTTGGCTATTTTCCAGTGGTAATCGTGCTTGTACTAGCGGATATATTTCATATGATTGGATGTTTCTACTATATTTACAAGCACGACTATGCATATGGTAGGCATTATGAAAAGTACCAGATTGTAAATGCAGTAATTTATGGAGTGCAGAGCTATTTGAGAGTACTTCTAGCGACTTTATGTATCAGTATTATGATTGTTCCTATATATTATACGGTTATTCTGTTGATGCTCACCGTAGCTATTTATAGCTGGACAAGGAGGCTATGATGACTAGTTTAAAAAGTATTGAAATGGACGTATTAGAGGCTGTTAAAGAAGTTGTGAGTACATATCAGAATTATGAAGAGAATTTTAATGACGAGAAGTATGCGGAAATCAAGGAGTATTTTATTCAGCCTCTTGTAGCTAAGACAAACTCACTGTTGACTGCTTTCGAAGAAATTGGTTCGACTATTAAGAAGCTTTCCGACGAAGGAATTATTATTGAGAGTTGAGGTGTAACTGATGACTTTGGGCAATATAAACAACACAAATCAAAGTATGGCTCGGTTGGTAACAGTTTTTTCTGACATGTATGACGAAATTACTAGAGTCAAAAATTATTATGGCAGTATGCGCTACGAGGTCAAGAGATCCTTTGACGAGAGCAAACAGTATTGGACACAAAAAGCATATGATGAAAATGAAAAAATTACATCTTCGTGCGACAAGAGAAAAACCAAAGTTGAAGAAATGATAAGAGGACTTGACAGTCTTGAACGACAACTCTGCGCCGTTGACAAAAGTTATGCAAAAAGACGAGATGTTGAATTCTCGATTCAGGATCATCATTCAGAGGAGTATGAAACTTCTACAGATTATTTTGAGAAACTTAAGGAATTGCATGATGAGGCCGTGAGCATTGCTCGTGAATGCTCGTTGACTGTTAAATCACAACCTATCCAAGAATTTTGTATGCTGTTTTCTAACAAAAGGAAACAAAAGTATGAAAGGTTATACTACCTTATTATAGAAACAAAGCGATTAAGTAGACTTGTTTTCTCGGACTTGGATAATCATATAAGAAATCATGGCAATTGTTGGAGCGATAAAATGGCAGAAGAAATAGACAAGGCTGCTATGGAAACCGCAGAACTAATAGAAGTTATTGACGCTAAGGAAAAAGAAGAAATCACAGGAATTATACACCAAGCAAATGTCAGGATGGATGGACTACTTTCAGCTAGAGATGTTGCGATGTTGAAGGAAATGCAACAGTTATTAGGCGCTAATAACATTCTGCCTGAAGAATGTTGTGAGCATATTTTGATTGGTGACTTGAGGATTGATGTTTCGAGCATTTTGGCATATCAAGAGGCTCTTGACTATATGAGTGTCCATTATGCTAATTGCTTTACCGGAACAGAAATGTGTTTACCTGCTATTTACGATATGCGTAATAGTTTTGATATTTGCTTTGATGGTCACGGAAATAACGCAGCTGTTAGAGATGCTATACATTCTGTTATGTTTTCTATGCTCAAAAATCAACCTGCTTCACGCCAAAAATTTATTTTGAGTGATCCCGAAGGCAGAGCTAGAGGGTATGATACATATCTTGATTTTGTAAGGCAATATCCAGATGTTTTTGGTGAACGAATACTTACTACGAAAGAGCAAATCAAAACCTTTCTTCGTGAGTTGAGTAATTTTGTTGATGATATAGGCCAAACTAAATTAGTTGGCTATAGAGATATTTTTGATTACAACAACGATGTGCCAGATAAACAGGAATATTTAAGATGTCTGTGCCTCTTGAATTTCCCAAAGTATTTTGATGCGGATATGCTTGAAGATCTTTTAAATATTGTAAAGAACGGCAAACCTTATGGTGTTCAGGTCCTTATCGGATTTGATGATCGGGAAATTAGTGCACGTATATCAGAGACTCAGTTGGATGTAATCAGCCGGATAATTGCGGAATGTATAAACATCGAATTTTTGTTTGGTAGATGGAAATATTCTAACGGAGTATCTTTAACACTTAACAGAATTCCGACGCCCGAAGAACTTCGCTTGTTTATTGAAGCATTTACGTTTCAGTACAAAGAAATTAAAGATACCACTCTTCCACTCACGAAGATTTTAACAGATGAATGGTTTACTTTACAGACTGGTGACAGGCTGGCTATTCCTATAGGCAAAAACGAGGATGGCCAAGTCCAGTCGTTGACATTTGGAGAAGGCACCTCTCATCATGCATTAGTCATAGGTTCTCTTGGATCCGGTAAATCAACACTTCTGCATACAATTATAATGAGTTCTCTAATGAATTTTAGTCCTGATGAAATTAATCTCTATCTTATGGACTTTAAAAGCGGAACAGAATTTAAAGTGTATGCTGAGCACAATATTCCGCACATTAAACTTCTTGCATTGGATGCTATGCAAGAATTCGGACAGAGTATACTTGATGAACTATGGGCTGAAATGAACCGTAGAAGCAGATTATTTAATGAACTTATCCAGCAAGGTATCGATGTCAAAGATATTACGGATTACAGGCGGATGACCGGGAAGAAAATGCCACGCATTCTTGTTATTGCTGACGAATTCCAATTAATGGTGAGCGAAGAGCATAATAGGAAAATTGCTAACTATTGTGGTGGAAAGTTGGCTGATTTCATTTCACTCTCACGTGTTTATGGAATACATTTTATACTTGCTACACAGACAATGAGTCGTTTAAATAGCGGATTTGCTATTAGAAAATCCACAATCAATGAAATGTATGTACGTATTGGGCTGAAATGTATCGAGAGCGAATGCACATTGTTATTTGGTGATAAGAACTCTCGTACCGCTTTTGGAAAGATGGGGACTGAAAAAGGTTCTGCAGTTTACGCTGGAGATTATTCACAGGGAACTCCAGTAGGGTTCAAGGTTGCTTTTTGTGATAAGGATTTACAGAAAAAGTTGTTGGATACAGTTGAAGACCATTATTCATTAATGGAATCAGCCCAAAAGATGAAAGTGTTCATTGGATCATCTGTTCCGCAGTTAAAGGACAGCGAGGAATTTAAGCAGGTTTGCCCTGCTGAAAGCAAAACGCTACCTGTCTTCATTGGCGAACCTATAAAAATAGATAATGCAACAAGAATTAATCTTAATAGAACCAAGAGAAATAATCTTCTTATAGTCGGAAGCAATCAAGAAACAATAGATGGCTTGGTTGGACTCTATATGGCAAATGTTCTTAGAATATCAACTACTAACCGAGGTAGAAAGAATGTTTATCTTTTTGACGGGCTTTCTATACTTGGAGAGATCAGTAGTGAAAATGTTAGAGCAGTTTCATCGCATTATCAATGTGGTATCAGGTTTGCTGCAGACAATTATGATGCCGTTAAAATGGTGGACGAGCTGTATTGCGAGTTTCTTGATCGCAAGGAAAAAAGGCACGCGTTTGTGGTTGATGCGGGAAACACTATTGCTGTTGTTATTAATAATATGCAATGGATTGAATCTATCGGTTTGATGCTTGCAAATCGTAGTGTAAACGAATACATTGTCACAAATAAAGAGAAACAAGATAGTAAGCCATCAACTGATGTTGAAGCATTGTTAGCACGAATGGATAGTTTTCTATCAGATTTGAGGGAAACGGAAAAACGAGACTTGTCCAACATTTCCTTCGGCAGAAAACTTGCTGAACTGATAGAGAATGGCTATACGTGTGGTATTCACTTTGTAATGAGTGTTCCAGATTTTATTTCAATTAAAGAACATATGTACAGCGTGATTCCAAAATTTGGAAATAGAATTTTGTTTGGCATGAGCAATGAAGACGCAAGTCGTTTGGTTAGTGACGCAAAGACAGAGATGCTCAAAGACAACATAGTTATTTATTATGATGGCATTAACCCATCATATCAAATAAAACCGTATTCCGGTATTCAGGAATATATCAATCAAATTTAAGGAGGATTAAAAAATGGCAAAAACAGGAGCAAATCCAGAAGCAATGGAGAATATGATTCAGATTCTGAATAGGTTCATTGATCTACAAGACAACGTTGTAGATAATCTCAAGTCACAGTACGAGAATGTTGGAGATGAATGGGACGATCAAAAATATCAGGAGTTGGGTAATGTGATAGATCAAGCGACTACTGCTATCAAAGGAAGTTATGCAACGCTATCAACTTGTATCACAAAGGTCCAGTTATTGAAATCTATTATGGAAGATTACCTAGCACAGCACATGGGGTAAAAAGAAAAGGTGTAGGTTATGGCAGGAAAAGTACATACAGATAGTGAGGCTCTGTATGCTGTTCGCGGTGCCATTACTAAATTTGCAAGCAATTTTCAAGGAGCTCAGACCAATTTTACTAGCTGCTTTGAGCAGATGAACTATCAGGTCGAAGAGTATATTAAAATGCTTACTTTTAACATTGAATCTAATGAAGAAGAAAAGCGAGCTTTACAAAGACAACTTGAAGAATGTGAAGAGCAGAAGTTTGCAGCCCAAAGAGCACAATCACAACATCAGGACGGAAGAACAGACACCTTCTTTTGTGACCGATGCGAAACGAGAATGATGTTGAAAGTATATGGTGATTCAATAAGCTGTAAATCTAGTTCTGGTTGTAGCGGAACAATGCACAGAGTATTTAATAATGCTGAATATCAAAGAATTAATATCGAAATTCAGCGGATTGAAGAAAAAAAAGCGCAGTTGCAGGAAAGAATAACATTGCTGGAAGAACAAATTTGCAAACAAGAAACAACTAAAGATGAAACTGTTAAAAATTACTTAGATCTTCAAACACATCAGCAGTCAATAATAAAATTGTTGGCATTTGGAAGTGGCGAAGATCCAGAAACAGTAAATGCTTTTATTGACAAGGCACTAGTAAGTCTTGGTGATTATCAAGCCGTTAGATTCGATGCATCTGAAGGAGTCGAAAAAAAAACGAAATAAGTGAAACAGGCGATAACAAAAAGACATCAATTAATTTGATTTCCTCATGGATCAAGGAAATCAATCCACACTACAATCCTTTTCTCCCAACCAGCATACATCCTTATAACCGAAACTGTGGATCGTGCGCATATGCTGTAGAATGTCGATTAAATGGCCAAGAAAATGCAATTGCAACAAGTGACAATATTGGTACAGACAATGCTATGGAAAAAGTAACTGGTAAAAAGTGTGAATACATGTCGTTGGAGAGTATTGAAAAAAAGCTGAGAGACATGGGTGCGGGAAGCCACTTAATCGTTGGAATTAATCGCTATCCTACTCCGTTTGGTAAGCAACAAGCAGGGCACTGGTTTAATGCCTATTATGATGGAAATAGGATTTATACAATAGATGGTCAATGTGGTGAAATATATGATTGGCCACACGACTATGGCGACATCTCAGAATGGTGTGCACTAGTGTGAGAAAGGAGAAAAAATGACTAAGAAAGAGCAGTATCAACTCGCTGCAAAATTACTTCAAATAGATTTAAAAAAAGTTGAAGATTACGGTGGAATGATCGACGATCTCTCTGCCCTTTATGTAAGTGTTCCCGAAAAGGGAGGTGATTCGTTGATAGTCGGCATTGATGGAGGTGTCTTGTATGCTAATTCATCTATTGGCTATTCACGTCATGTAGAAGCTTTTAAAAAAGGAAATAGAACGCCACTTGAGGCGTTTGAAAGAAACGAGTATTGAAGAGAGGAAATTGTAAATGGGAAATGTAAGAATAGGACAAGATGGTTCAATAATTAAAGACGATGAAGTTGTTGGATCAGAAGGGAAGACAATTATTAGGGAAGATGGAACTATTGAAAGTACAGATATTGGTGCAAATTCCGAATCATTAACGAGAGTTCCAGCATTTAATGCACCTCCTGTTTCGCCCCTTGCTCAAAATGCAAACAATAGTTCTTCTGTGAATCCACGATCTTCTTCTGATTCAACACAAAACGGATTTGGTGAATCGCAACATAGAGGTGCCGGTAGTTTTCAAGAAATCAAAGAAAAAGAATATGATCTTCAAATGTTAGACGGACGTATCAATAATGCTATACCAAAAAACATGATAATCGCAACAGTAGTATTAATCCTTCTCGGAATTGTATTTAGTCCAATTTTCATTTTACCGGCTATTGCAACTGGATATCTTGTTTTTGCAGGCTATTCAAAAAAGAGTGAACTAGAGGTGCAAAGAGAGCAGATGAATCAGGAACTGCAATCGTTAAAGCGTGGTAGGTGATAAATGACACAGAAGGAAGAATTCGAAAAAGCTATAAGTAAGTTAAATCAAGATTTTGACACTAATTGGAATACGATTCTTTCATTGGCAGAGGATGATTATGAAGAGGCTATGGAATATATTGCACTAGCTTATTATAGGGGTAATGGTGTCGATATGAATGAACATCTCGCATATCAATGGTTCCATAGGATTGTAAAGCTTTATCCGACTAATGGCTTTATCTGGAATATGATTGCAGATTGTCATTTTTATGGTTATGGAGTGTCAAAGAATCATTGGGAGTCCATCAAATATTATGAAAAAGCTTGGGATAACGGTGTAGCAGATGCTGGCACTGATATAGGGTGGATATATTCTTTTGGCGACATTGCAAAGAATGATGATATGACTGCCGCAAAATGGTTTCAGAGAGCAGCAGACAAAGGTAGCTCCCAAGGAATGTATTTTATGGGGTATTTCTATTCTGAAGGTTACGGTGGTTTACCTGTGAGCGATAAAATGGCGGCTAAGTATCTTAGAAAGGCTGCTGCAATAGGTAATTTTTCAGCCACTCGTTATCTACTATCCAAGAAATGTTATGGGAATGAGACAGAATTCATGGCGCTTAGGAATAAGTTGTTTGAAATGGCTGAATCCGGCGATGACAGAGCACAGGACGCGTTAGGTGTTGCATATTTGTTTGGGCGTGATTGGGAGTTAGCGTTTGGGCTTGACAAAAATCCGGAAGAATCGCAACGATGGTTTGAATTGGCGGCGAAACAGGGAAATACTAATTCGATGTATGAGTTGGGTAAAAATCTGGTTGACCATCATAGTGGGTTCAAAATAGATGTTGATAAAGGCGAATATTACTTACTAAATGCAGTAAAAAAAGGTAAATTGAATGCTTGTTATGATTTGTACAAGCTTTATAAATGGACAAAAAATGATCCGCAGAAAGCACTGCTTTGGGCTGAACGAGCTGTTGAGAATGGAAATGATTTTCTGTTTCACGATATTGCTGAGCTTTACTTTAATGGTATTGGAACAGAAGTTAACTTTGAAAAAGCGGCCTTTTACTATCGTAAATGTTTAAAGGAAGATCCAGACAACGTCAACTCAAATATATCATATTTACCCTTGGCTAAATGCTATTTACTTTCTAATTGTTCTACAGACAAGGAATATCGTGAGGCATATATGTATCTGAAGCATGCACTTCAAGCTGCAAATGAAAGAGAGTATTGCCGAATGCAAAAGAGTGAAACATTGTTTTGGATTGCTTATATGCTTGAAAATGGACTAGGTATACAGAGAAATCTAGATGAGGCGTTTAAGTATTATTCAAAGAGCGCAGAATTGGGCTCCACTAAAGCTCAAGAAGAAATAAAGCATTTTAAAAAATCTATTTTTGGTTGGAAAAAATATAAATAGGAGGGGAGAAAGAGATGGGAATGTCAAATTATCAGGAGTTAGTAGACAAAAGCTTTGCGATGATTGAAGAAGGAAAGTGGGATGAAGCTTTTGACGACCTGAAACGACGTGAATCAGCAGGTGAAAAAGATGCTGTTGCAGTCTTGGCACAGTACTATCTTTACGGAATTGGCATTGCACGTGACGTTGAGTACGGAATTGAACTGTTGAACAAAGCAATATCAATGGGTAGTGCAGATGCCGTAAGGGAACTTGGTTTACTCTACTATAAAAATGATATTGGGTTTCCTGTCAATCAGTACAAAGCGGTAGAGTTATTTGAAAAAGGTGCTCAACTCGGTAATGAAGACTGTTATGGTATGCTTTCAGAATGCTATATGTACGGTCATGGAACCGCTGTAGATGACGCAAAGTGTTTTCACTATACTATGTTAGCGGCAAAGGCAGGAATTGCGACAGGAATGATTAATGCTGCTATATGTTATGAAGATGGGGTTGGAACAAGCCAAGATCCGAATGCAGCCTGTTATTGGTATAAGGAATATCTTAATTACGCACCGGAAGATGATTTCGCGATGCTGAGAATTGCATTGTGTCTTGCTGACCCTTATGAACGTTTCGGTATTAGGGCCACAGGAGATATGCTTAACGAAGCCTTTTACTATGCAGGAAAAGCTGTAGAGAAAGGAAATGTTGAAGCGCATTTAATTATCGGATGGTTTTATGAAAAAGGAGAAGTAGTGCCACAAGACTTTAATATGGCCTATAAATACATACAGATAGCCGCAGAGCATGGCGATGAAACAGCGAAACGCAGAATTAGGCACTATCGAAAAAATTTATATGGGAATTATTATATTCCTGAATATTGATTTAGTATCTGTCAGCAATCGAGCTGTAGATAAATAAATGATCATTAGAAGGAGGAATTGAACATGATCAAAGCAGATGAACTTCGAGAGTTCAGACCACAAGTTAGATACCAAAACGGAGAGGCTATTACTCTAAGCACAGTGCAAGATGCAGTCAAAGATTGTGCTATGAAAATGGGTATCCCTGTAGCTTTTAGAAGCGATCAGGTGAAATCAGGTGGATTATTCAATTCATCGGTTGAGGATTGCATCGTTATGTATCATCCGGAGCATGAAAGGGATTATTTCAAGTTTTGTATCCGTGTAAAACGTCAGGGAACTTATGCGTTCGTAACGATTAACGATTTTGGACAAAGCAAGCAAATGAATAAAGCAGGATATGCCGAAAGTTATCGCCAAGATCGTAAGGGGAAGGATTTGAGTTACAAGGCTTTCTCTATGATTGGACAAGGCGTCATGACCTTGGGTAGAAGCAAAGCTAAGTTAGAAGAAGAGGAAATGTACTATCAGTGCGTTTTTGACATCTTCGATGAAATTGTACGATAATCATATCAAACAAATAGTTGAAGTTGCGAGAGCTGGTATATGAATTAGTCCTATGATTACCAGCTCTTATTTTTTATGGTAATTAATTATGAAGGCAAAAAACCAAATTGTTTCTGGATTTTTAGAAGGATTCCATTTCACTAAAAAATATGGCAAGTTATATTTAAAATGCTTAGAGTGTGAGTATTCAGTTAATAAAATGACTGTCAGATCAATTCAAGTGCTTAATTGTCGGCATTTCCCATCCTTAAGTAATTCTTTTCTAAGAGGATTCATCTTTTCAAAGTTCTTTAGCATTTTAGGGATGCTGGTTGGAGTCGTAACAGCGAGAAAAAATAGTATTTATACTGTTAAGTTAACATTTACGAATAATGAAGTTGGGTTGGCGGAGATTGATGCTAAAAACTATGATTACCTTATAAATGAATTGTTTGATATAAAATAATTAATCTGATAATTGATTTTAAAAACTGTTAAAAAAGGCAAGTGATGATGTGAGCCCCAGTTCGATGATTCCAGTATTTTTGTTATAAAGATGCAGATGAAATTATCAGCAGTATTGAAGGATGATACGACTAATTTTGTTGTTTCGATTATTAAGCACTATTAAATACACTTTAAAAATCCGCAAAATCGGAAGTTTAACTTCCGGTGACATAAAACACAATTGTCTAGAGGATATTTCGATTCATTTCGAATTGAATATCCTCTTTTTTATTGCTATTTTCGGCTGTTTTAGGCGGAAAAGCGGAAGTGGCACTCCCTACTCATTATGCTGAGGTACATTTAAAATCTGATTAAAGAAAGCGAGGTGAAAGACATGGCTAAAAATTGCAGGCATACATCAAGATCGATTGCTAAAAAAGCAAGCAAGGTTCTTCGTGATGGACGTTACAGCAAGACTTCTAAATCAGTTGCTGGTAGTGCTTTATCACAAGCTAAAAAGCACAAATGATCAAATCGTCTACATTGAGCATATGCGATTGCTGCATCAAAACTATTTGCCGATGAATTAGGGAGGCTTTTACGACTATTATCCGTTAGAGAAAATAACTTTCTTATAAAAAAGTGAAAATAGTAGGCTAAAAACTCGCCTTTTCGTCGGCTATATAGTGAAGGGGGAAATTGCAAGTGTAGATATATAGGCACTTGCAGTGCTCCTTCGATGCAAGTACAGCGGTAATGCTGGTGCACTATCGCAAGCCAAAACAAACATTCTAATTCATACGCATTATTAATTATCACAAAGCCTGATTAGCTATAAGGGCGTTGGGATACAAATATCAAAATTTCTGCTCTTGCAGAAATATGATGAAGTACCCTCTTTTCCTTATGCGCTATTAGGCATTTTTTGAAGGTCGGTGCTTCAGAAGTATCGACTATTTTTATATCCCAATGCCTTTTCGCTTATCAGCGGAAAGGGGAAAGATGAAGCATTACATATGGCTTTGCTACATAGGTAGATATCCCTAATCTCCACGTTTCGAATCGAAATCAAGTTTTGAAACGAAAGGAGATTAGAAGATGAAAAAAGCAATTTCAAAACAAGAAGAATTATTTGCAAGTGAATGCAAACTCATCAACTTAAAATACGAATACACAGGATATATCGGCGAAGAACGATTTGCCGTTGTAACCGAACTATCTGAAGCAGAACTGTGGGCAAAATATCCGGATATCATTTCTCGATACACGCCATTCGTTCTTCTTTCTGTTCAACACGGAGAAGTCATCAAAGACTTTCATCGTATCGAAGACAAGTTTGGAAAACGTGAAACCAGGACCTATGAGCTTTATGGTTACGAAGAAGGTCTTAGCGAATGCTTTTGCAGCGCTTTTGTTTATGGATATGAAGATCCTGTTCAAAGAATGGTGAGGGAAGAGTGCGAACTGGAAGCAGAAGAGATTCGTGAACGTGAATTAGAAAAGGTAAGAATTACATTATCGTTGATGAAACCGGTCCAAGCGAGAAGATTATTGAAAAATGTTTGCGATGGAATGAATGCCAGTCAGATTGCCAAAGAAGAAGGGGTTAATCGTAGTACTGTTGATAAATCCTTAAAATCAGCAAGAAAAAATTTTGAAAAATTCTTCAACAGCCTTAAATAGGGTGTCAATTTTGAGGGTGCTTGTCAATATTAGTGAAGGAAGTATAAATATACAAGCACTCCCTTCTTTAAATAAAGGAGCTGATGAAATGAAGAAACAAAAGATTCAACGTGGTGATTTGTATTATTGCGATTTTGGCGAAAGAGAAGGATCGATTCAATCTGGAATGCGTCCGGTGTTGGTGATCCAGGCAAATGAATTTAATGCCAATGCACCGACCGTGATCGTCGCATCCATTACCGCAGTATTGAAGAAGCGATATTTGCCATCACACATCATCTTGGGGCAAGAGTTCGGATTATCAAAGCCATCGATGGTATTGCTAGAACAGATCCAGACAATCAATAAGGATGATCTGCTTGATTATATCGGAACCATTGATGATGAGAAACTGATGAAGAGGATCAACAATACATTGAAGAAGACATTTGGCTTTTGGTTCTATAAGGAAGCAAACGAAGATGATGTTCGCACTTTATGTCCGAGCTGCTTGAAAGATTATATGAATACAAACGGCTATATCATTCGAAGGCTAGACCCTTTTGAAAAACGAAAATCAAAGTGTGACAAATGTGGTAGGCCAGGTTGGAAATATATCGTTTACGAAAGAAGTTCAGTTAGAGAAAAGGGGTGAAAGGATGTCAAATAGCAACAATAAAATGAATAGTTATAATATCCCGTTATGGTATAAGGCCAATCTTTCTATTGAAGAAGCAGCAGCTTATTCCGGCATCGGAATGAAGAAGCTTTATGAAATGACAGAAAGACAGGATTGTCCCTTTGTTCTTTGGATCGGAACCAGAAGAATGATCAAAAGAAAAGTATTTGAAGAATATATCAACAGGCAATATTCAATTTAGGAAAAAAGTCAAGTTTGCGATGAACAGATTCGCATCATTGGCTTATCACTGGCTTTTGGATATGCTTTGATCACCGAAGGTAAAGGAGGCAGAACATATGCAGAAATTAAAGAAAAGACCAAAGGTAAATGACGTTCCGATTTGGTTGAGGGTGAACTTGACACTTGAAGAAGCTTCTCAATATTTTGGCATCGGTGTGACAAGGATCAAAGAAATATCCAATAAGGAAAATTGCCCTTTCGTCCTTTGGAACGGAAAGAAGCGATTGATCAAAAGAAAGCAATTTGAGGAATACTTATCTAAACAGTATCTCATCTGATGGAGGTGGCGCTATGAATAACGATGAAATGAAATTGAATGACGCAAGTCAACAAGTGGAAACCGTACCGATATGGATCAAGCCTTATCTTACGATCAATGAAGCGATCATTTATACAGGAATAGGTAGGGATAAGCTCTACGAGATGACAAACAAAGAAGATTGTCCTTTCGTTTTATGGGTAGGAAGCAGAAGAATGATCAAAAGACGTGCGTTTGATGAATACATCAAGGAAATGTATTCGATATAGGGAGGATTATGATGGATAAAGATGTTTTAGCTTATAGGGCCTTGCTTGAGAAACGTAAAGAGCATAAGCCGTTTTGGGAGAAAAAAGTCTTAACCGTTGAGGAAGCTGCTGAATATACAGGCATTGGAAGAGATAAAATCAGAAAGATAATAATGAAGAAAAATTATCCTTTCACGATTCCTAATGGCACTAAGATCTGTGTCATCAAAGAGGAATTCATTGATTATCTGGATAAACAACATCGTATTTGATGAAGGAGGAATTATGGCAAGGAAAAAAAGACAAGACAAATCAAGGGTGATTCTACGTACTGGCGAATCACAAAGAAATGACGGGACATATCAATATAGTTGGACAGATGCCAATCATAAAAGACGTTATGTATATGCGAGAACGCTTGATGATCTGCGTTATAAAGAGGAACAAATCGCTAAAGATGTGAGCGATGGCATCAAAGCAGAAGCTCGTTATACAACGGTCAATGATCTTTACGAACTTTGGAAAGATCTGAAGAGAGGATTAAAGAACAACACATTCGAAAACTACAAATATATGTATGAGACCTTCGCTCGTAACCAAATTGGTACGAAGTACATATATTCGTTGAAGAAGTCGGATGTAAAAAGGTTTTATAACTATCTAGTGGATGAGCGCCATTTAAAACCGGCAACAATAGATGGTATCCATACTGTCTTGCATCAGGTGTTGCAGATGGCGGTCGATGATTACTATATCAGAAGCAATCCGGCGAGCAATGTGTTGAGGGAATTGAAACAAGCCCATTGCTTTAAGACGGAGAAACGTCGTGCTTTGACCAAAGCAGAACAAGAGCTGTTTCTTGATTATTTGAAAAACTCTCCGACCAACAAGTATTGGTATCCATTGTTTGCGGTTATGGTAGGAACTGGGCTTCGTGTTGGTGAGCTT
This sequence comes from uncultured Holdemania sp., assembly GCA_904395815.1. Taxonomy (GTDB): domain Bacteria; phylum Bacillota_I; class Bacilli_A; order Erysipelotrichales; family Erysipelotrichaceae; genus Holdemania. The sequence continues at coordinate 36,076 of CAJFOC010000021.1, read as the reverse complement.
ACCGGATTAAGGTGGCGTGATATCGATCTGGCAGAAGGAATCATTGATGTTAATCACACGTTGGTTTACTATCAACATCGTAGCGAGGATGGTAAAAAGGGTACCTACTATAACGTTAATACTCCTAAAACTGAAGCAGGAAAAAGAAAAGTTCCAATGCTTGGTTTTGTAAAAGAGGCATTTCAGATGGAAAAGGAGAGGCAGGAACTCCTTGGCCTTCGATGTGAAGCAATTGTAGACGGATATACCGATTTTATCTTTATCAATCGTTATGGCCAACCTCAAAATTTCAGCACAATTAATAAAGTGATCCGTCGTATCATTCGTGACTGTAATGATGAGCAGTTTTTGAAGAGTGAAAGACCTGAAGTGTTGCTCCCGCATTTTAGTTGCCATTCATTACGACATACCTTTACGACAAGAATGTGCGAAGCGGGAGTCAATGTTAAGGTCATCCAGGATGCACTGGGGCATAAGGATATTACGACAACTCTCAATATCTATACTGATGTAACTAATGATCTAAGGAAATCAGAATTTGAAAACCTTGATTCCTATTTCAAAAACAAGTGAATCAAAACGAAAGCACAGAACATTAAAACAACACAAAGACTTCATTGTTGGAGCATTTGAGAATTTACACCATTTACAACAATCTTTACACATTTCGCTGCAAAACGGTGCGAAAATAAAGAAAAGATTACTTTCTGATTTAATCGGAATGATAACTATTTCGAAAATATGCGCAATCAAAGTAGGAATCAAGCTGACAACCTAGACGCTCCCGCACATGAAAGACAGAAACAAGTAAAAAGTGCGAAAAAGCCTTTAAATAAAGCGTTGGACTTTAAGAAAATTTGCACATTTAAGGGAAATACACCATTTATACACCATTTTATGGGGAGTTTAAAAATAGTTATAGGGATTGTCTGATACAACAGACAGTCCCTTTTCTTATATGGATTTTATTTTCCTTTTTTTGAGGTAAAAAAATCTAATTGAGAAAGCGATTGAGAATGGAATAGAATCCGTGATATTAGAAAATTCATAATAAAACGGAATTTATTCCGTTTTATTGCGTACACTCATGAAGTACGATATACTACAATCATCAAGGAGGGGGAACGATGAAACGATTGGAACGACAACATGATCTGGATTGGCTGCTCAAGTGGAAAGATCAGCAGATTATCAAGGTTATCACTGGCGTGCGACGCTGCGGAAAATCGACGCTGTTTGCCATTTATCAGGATCATTTGCTGGCGCTGGGCGTAGATAAAACACAGATCATAGCCATCAATTTTGAAGACCTCGAATATGAAGATTTAACCGATTACAAAGCTCTGTACCAGTATGTCAAAGAGCGCCTGCAGCCGGACAAAATGAACTACATCTTTCTGGATGAAATCCAGCATGTGACACAGTATGAAAAGGCTGTGGACAGTCTTTTTCTGCGCGAGAACTGTGATCTTTATCTCACTGGTTCCAATGGCTATCTGTTGTCTGGTGAATTGGCGACACTCCTGACCGGTCGCTATGTGTCCTTATCCATGATGCCGCTTTCTTTCAGAGAATTTTGCGAAGGCCAGCAAGAGAACCCTCTGACATTGAACGAGACATTCAACCGTTATACAACCATCGGTTCTTTTCCTTATGTATCACGTTATGGCTATGGTGAGCAGGAAGCCAAAGAATACATGAGCGGCATCTACAACACTATCCTGCTCAACGACATCGTCAAACGCCTGCGAGTGGCAGACGTCAACATGCTGGAAGCCATCACCCGCTTCATGATGCACAACATTGGCAATCGCACTTCGCCAACCACCATCGCGAACACCATGACCTCCCAACACATGAAAATCGACCCCAAAACCGTCGATCGCTATCTTCGCGGGCTCACCGACAGCTTGCTCTTCTATGAAGCACGACGCTACAACATCAAAGGCAAAAAACTCCTTACATCCATGAACAAATATTACGTTTGCGACGTTGCCATGCGTCGCCTCCTTGTTCGCACGCAGGACAGCGATATTGGTCACATCCTTGAAAACATCGTTTTTCTTGAATTAAAACGCCGTTATTCAGAGGTGTACATCGGTCAGATCAGTGTAGACGGCGAAGTCGATTTTGTCGCCTTCCAAAACGGCGAGCCTACCTATTATCAGGTGGCGCAAACCACCCTCGACGACAACGTTCTCGCCAGAGAACTCGCACCGCTCAGACAAATCAAGGACAATCATCCAAAGATCCTGCTGACATTGGACGAACTTTTCGGAGAAATGAACTACGACGGCATTCAGAAGAAGAATGTGCTGCAGTGGTTGATGAAGGAAGACCAACCGTGACGGGAATCGATTGTTGCAGGAATGAGGATAGAGGTATAATACAAAATAAGTGATATAATTTGTCGTAGGATAGGAAGGGATCAGAATGATGACACATGAAATAATAACGCCTCTTGGCCGTGTATCAATGCTGCTTGATGGACGCGAAGTTGAATTTGATTGTGAGAAAAAAGCACCGCATCCGAAATTGTTTCCTGATGTTGATGGCGTCTACCGGATCGCGGTGAATGTCCGACACCATTGAAAAACGCGTGAATTGAAGCTGCAATTAACGCCAATAAGACCTTGCGAAACAGACAACGACAGTGACGAACGGCTCGAATGCATTGCCATCTATAGTGGAACATGGAAAATGTCGATGGGTTGTTACGATCCCTTTGATGGCGATCAGGATTATGATGTGGGTCACGGCAAAGAGCCGCGTTTGACTACAGTTATTTTTCCTACTACTAAAACTGAACGATTCGAATTTGGTGTTTGTTGGATCAATAACGTAACGGAAGAAAATGAAATACAAACCTTGAATGGTGCAGATCCTGGGAATTGGAAATATATAGATTTGGAAGAGAATGCATAGTTAATATATTGAACTATAGTTAAGTAAGTAGACACAAAAAAGTGAAAAATTTGTGAGACTAAATAAAGATTTTGAATTCAGAGAGAACGAAAAGGACGATATAAAAGGTAATAAGAAATGATATAGAATTTGTTCCTTGTAGCGCAAGCGTATTAAATGATGTCCCAAAATGGTTAAGAGAGCAGAGTGGTATTCATTATATAGGAGCATCAAATGGTGCCTTAATTATAGTAAATGAGGAATTGATTGCAATCACAAAAGAGTCTGCTGATAACTTATATTTATCTGATAAAAATAAAGTAAAAAAGAGAAATTGGCTGCAGAGTAAAGCGGAATTCCAATATGGAAAAGTCGCAGTACACAATCATTCCACTCAACAGTTCGGACCCGCTTGTGGGTCCTTTTTTATCGCCTGTATCGTATGCCGGAAACCTGTTTTCCCTATTCTTTTGCTGGCAGAAAACCCTTACATCAGATCTTGCGTTGAAAAGGAAGGAAAAATGTGGTACAGTCTAAAAGTTCTTAGAACAGGAGGAAAAGGGGAAACATGGAAAAATTCTTCAAACTGAAAGAGAATGGCACAACGGTTTCGACTGAAATTATGGCCGGAATCACCACATTCTTCGCGATGGCCTATATCATCGCCGTCAATCCAAATACCTTGTCCCAGGCAGGAATGGAATGGGGAGCGGTCTTCCTGGCGACGATCATTTCGGCGGTGATCGGCACGCTGATTATGGGACTGGTTGCGAATGTGCCATATGCGCAGGCGCCAGGCATGGGGTTGAATGCGTTCTTTGTCTATACGGTATGCTTTCAGCTGGGCTTCAGCTGGCAGCAGGCGTTGTCCATGGTGTTTATCTGTGGTCTGATCAATATCTTCATTACGGTCACTAAGATCAGAAAAGTGATCATCAAGGCGATCCCGCAGTTTCTGCAGAATGCGATCAGCGGCGGTATCGGCGTATTCATCGCTTATCTGGGCTTTTTGAATGTCGGATTCATTACGTTTGACAGCGGGGTTCCGGCAATTGCCACACTCAATCAGCCAGTTCTGTGGATTTTTCTGATCGGCCTGGTACTGGCGGTTGTTCTGACACTGAAAAAGGTAAAGGGTGGAATTCTGATCGCGATCATCGTGACGACCATTCTCGGTATTCCTTTTGGCGTGACGACGACGACGGATACGATCAGCTTCACGGAAGCGCTGCAGGCGCTGCCTTCCACGTTCGGCGTGATTTTTACAGCGGAAGGACTGCCTTCTCTGTTTGCGGATCCGGCCCGGCTGCCGCTGGTGATCATCACGATTTTCGCATTCAGCATGTCGGATACCTTTGATACGATTGGAACCTTCATCGGAACCGGCAGACGCAGCGGAATCTTCTCCAAGGAAGATGAACTGGCGCTGGAAAACGGCAGCGGCTTCAGCTCCAAAATGGACAAGGCGCTGTTTGCCGACGCAACGGCAACGTCCATCGGAGCGATCTTCGGAACTTCGAATACGACAACCTATGTGGAAAGTGCAGCAGGAATCGGCGCAGGCGGAAGAACAGGTCTGACTTCGGTCGTGACCGCGATCTGTTTCGCTCTGAGCGCTTTCCTGGCAACCTTTGTCAGTGCGATTCCTTCTGCCGCAACAGCTCCGGCGCTGATCATTGTCGGCTGCATGATGGTTTCCTCGTTTGCGGAAATTCGGTGGGCAGAACTGGAAGAAGCGGTTCCGGCTTTCTTTGCCGGTCTGTTCATGGCGCTGTGCTACAGCATCTCCTACGGCATTGCCAGCGGCTTTATCTTCTACTGCCTGATCAAAATTTTCAAAAAGGAAGCGAAGGAAATTCATCCGATCATTGCGGCAGTATCCCTGTTGTTTATTCTCAATTTCGTATTGCTGGCAGTGATCTGAGCGACAGACTGCCGGTTGGAACAGGCCGGTTTCCCCGTCTGAGGAAACCCGTCTGTTCTTTTTTTTGCGTGAGTGGACGAGGTGAAAGGAAGCTTTGCGGTTGTTTGCCTGCCGGTGAAGAAACGACTGTGCTACAATATTCATAACAGATCGTGCTGAAGCTGCGGACGGGGAGGCGTGCAGAATGGAGAATCATCGGAAAACGGGAATCGGGAAACAGCCGCTGATGGTCAGTCTGCTGCTGATAGGGGCTCTGCTGCTTGCGTCGTTTGCCGTTATTCATCAGATTATTGAGCTGGAAAGGGAAGAGTGCATTCGCCGGTTATCGGAAGAGGCGGAAACGCTGGCGGACAGCATAGAACGCAACGTGCAGATCAATCTGGATCGTATCAGTCTGATGGCTCAGCTGGTCGCATCAGCCGACAGTCCGCAAGACCCTGAGCTCTGGCAGGTGCTGCAACATTCGCAGCTGAATCAGCATGGCTCAAGAATTGGAATTCTTCTGCCGGATGAACGGGTGATCACCGCTGAAGGAGAACTGCAGAACAAAGGGGAAGGCCTTTCTTTTGCAGAGCTGTCTTCCGCCGGTATTCATCTGTCTGACCGGATGATCGATGAACAGGGGGAGGCTGTGATCTTGAGTTATGCCCCGGTAGTCCGCGATCAGCAAACCGTAGCGATTCTTTTCTGCAGCAGCAGGCTGGCTCAGGTTTCACAACAGTGCCGTGATCTGGTTTATGGCGGGCAGGGGGCGATGTATCTGATCGATGGCCAGACGGGCGAATTCCTCATCGATACATGGCATGACGAGCTGAGCAGTCTGGATGAGCTGGGCGAGCGCCAGGCTGCGCCGGGGTTTGACAGTGAACAATGGAAAGCGCAGGGCGGAATCAACAACGGCAGCGGACTGATCGTGTTCACTTCCCGGATGGCTGGCGAATATCTCTATTTTTACTATGAACCGCTGACGGTCAATCAGTGGCGGCTTGCCTTGTCGGTGGAGGAAAGCGTCGTGTTTGCCAACGCCTGGAATATTCGAAAGATTCTGATCGCCTTTTTCTGCCTGGAACTATTTTGTTTCTTTCTCTATTTTCTGTGGGTTCTGCGCCGCAGCCGGCGGCAGATCAGCGCCAAGCAGCACGAACTGCAGACAGCGCAGATCATTCGGGATGTGGAGCAGCTGTTGTTTGGCGCTCATGAGAAACGGGAAAATCTCTGGCCGGCGCTGCAGAAAACCGGCGAGCTGGTTTCGGCTCGCAAAGTGCTGTTCTGGGCCTGCCGGTTTCCTGGCGAAGCGGTACAGGTCTGTGACCGGCAACGGCAGCCAGGTGCAGCCTCGATGCAGGACAGGCAGCTGGCGTCTGTGCTGGCGGATTACTTCTCGCACAATGACAGCGCATTCCTGAGCGCAAATCAGCGTCAGCTGCAGCGGTGGCTGCCTGCGGCGGAAGTTTCGACGATCCGCAATCTGACCGCGGTTGCGGTGAGAAGCGTCGACGGGACGCTGTATGGGATTCTGGCTGGAGTCAATCTGGAGGACGAACGCCCAGGATTGCTGGTATGGCAGAATCTCAGCTACAGTTTCAGCCTGTTCTGTTATAACCTGGAAGTGTACAGCTCCTTGAAAGAACTGAGCGAAACAGACGCCCTGACCGGGTTGAACAACCGCCATTGTTATGAAAAGGATCTGCTCCGTCTGCGGCAGCATCCGCAATCCAGAACCGCATGCGTTTACGTGGATCTCAACGGACTGCATGAACTCAACAACAGTACCGGCCACCATGCCGGAGATCAGATGCTTCAGAAAGTGGCTGAAGCATTGCGGGAAACGTTGGGTTGTCATCCTGTATACCGGATCGGCGGCGATGAATTCCTCGCGTTTGTCTTTGATTGTGATGAACCATCGCTTCGCGAACAGTTCCGGCAGCTGGAAGAGCGACTGAGGCAACAAGCCATTCATATCGCGGTGGGAATCGGCTGGCATGAGGAAGTGGCAGCGATCGATGAGCTGATCGCCATGGCGGAAAAGGAAATGTACCGGAAGAAAAAAGCGTATTATGAAGATGCCCGGCATGACCGACGCCGGCGCTGAAGATCCTTTGCGAGTCCGATAACCGAAAGAAAAAAGAACATGATTATGAGCCGGTTGCTGCAAAGCAGATTCTCACCTGGGCTGCGCAACGGAGAATTGTTGGAGGGACAAGATGGACAATCATGAAAGATTTGATTTGTGGGCTGATGATTACGATCAGAGCGTCAGGGTATCTGATGATGAGGGACGCTATCCGTTTGCAGGGTACAAAGCGGTGTTAAATAAGATTTATAGTCATATCGTATCTCGTCACGGGAAAGTGGTGCTGGACCTCGGTTTTGGGACGGGAGTGCTGACCACCAAACTGTATGAACACGGCTATCAGATCTATGGTCAGGATTTTTCAGCCAGAATGATCGAGCTGGCTTACGAAAAAATGCCGGATGCCCGATTATATCAAGGCGATTTTTCAGTCAGATTGGCCCCGGCGCTGATGCGGCATCGATACGATTTCATCATCGCTACCTATTCGCTGCATCATCTACCCGATGAACAGAAAGTGAATTTGCTTCACCGTCTGATGGGTCTGTTGAACAAAGAGGGACGGATCTATATTGGCGATATCGCCTTTTCAACCCGCAAAGACAGAGAAATAAGCAAAATTCAGGCGGGAAAGGCATGGGATGATGACGAGATCTATTTCATTGCTGACGAATTGAAAGAAGTTTTCCCTCAAATGGAATTTGAACCGATGTCCCATTGCGCAGGAGTATTCTGCCTGAGAAGATCCGATACCGATTCGAATACGAATTCGGAATTGGTCTGATTCATGATCACAGTGGGGAGGTTGCTGATGAAACGGGAATTGGGAATTGCCAGATGCGGACTGGCTTGCTGTCTGTGTTCGGAAAACACCGTCTGTCACGGATGCGATTCGGGAGAATGTCCTGACAAAGACCGCTGTGAAAACCGAAGATGTTCAATGGCAAAAGGTTACGATCACTGTTATCGCTGCAGAAACCATTGCAGGAAAGGACTGCTGTCCAAAATAAAGCCTTATGGGTTTACGCTATTTGCTCGGCGATATGGAGAAGCCGCGTTGCTGGATTGTCTGGAGAAGAATGAGAAAAACGGAATTGTCTATCATCGTGAAGGCCTGGTTGGCGATTATGATGATTTTGACGATGTGGAAAAACTGATTGCGTTCATCAGGGAGGGGAAGCGGTAACTCGCTGCACGCCAGGGTTCAGAACAGGGCCGGACAGCCGGGAGAAAGATGAAAGCTCGATTTCTTCGGCTCTTATAATCAAAAAAACAGGAGCATCTTTCACATTTATTTGTGAAAAACACTCCTGTTTTTTTAATCGTACTTCAGTCAGAATCCGCATTAACGCGGATCAGATTGCTGACATACGGACGCTGACCGGAAAGCACCTCATCGTAAAAATTCTGTTTCCAGTCAATATAATCCACGCAGCCATGCAGCTCGGCAATGGAAGCCTGCAGCTCATCGCGTTTACGGGCCAGCTTTTTTTTGCGCTGGGGAATCGTGGATTCTCCCTGCAGGCATAACGCCAGATATTCCTTCATTTCCAGAATGCTCATTCCGTATTTTTTCAGACAGACCAGATCCTGAATCCAGCGGATATCGTGCTCGTCGAAAATCCGGCGATTGTTTTCATCCCGCTTGACATTGGGGATCAGCCCCTCATTGCAGTAATATTTCAGCGCCTGATACGTCAGCTGGGTTGCTTCACAGGCCTGTTTCATTGAATACATGAAAAACCCTCCAAAAACATCGGTCAGTGCAACCGGAAGTAACAATTGGATTAACTCACAACAGATCAGAGGAACAAGACAAAAAGGAGAGATGAACATGATCTTTTATTTCACCGGTACAGGCAACAGCCTGTATGTCGCTCAAGAACTGGAGGAAAATCCTCTCAGCATTCCGCAGATCATGAAGAAGGGAGAGCCAATGCGCTTTGAGGCTGACCGGATTGGCATTGTGACCCCAGTCTATGGTCACGAAGTCCCGGCCATGGTCAAAGACTTTCTGCATCAGGCTCATTTTCAGACAGAGTACTTCTATATGATTCTGACCTATGGCAACCGTCACGGCGGGGCGGCAGAGCTGGCCAGTCAGCTGTGCGAAGAATGGGCATTACTGCCAGTTATATCAACGTGATGCTGATGGTGGACAATTGGCTGCCATTGTTTGATATGGATGAACAGCGGAAACTGGATAAGAACATTGAAGGACAGCTGCAGATCATCCGCCAGGATCTGGCTCAGCGCAAGGTCTGGCTCAGTCCGGTTACAAAACAGGATGCGGGAACCCGTCCGGAACTGGCTTCTCACATCGAGAATCCGGATCAGTATGATATCGTGTTCCTCGGTTTTCCAAACTGGAATGCCAGTCTGCCGATGCCGGTGATTTCCTTTCTGGAACAGGAAGATCTTTCCGGCAAGACGATCATCTCGTTTTCCGTTCACGGCGGCAGCGGATTTTCCGATAACCTGCAGACGATTCAGCAGCTGCAGCCGCAGGCTGAGGTATTGACCGAGGGGCTGACCATTTCAAGAAACAACGTGTCCGACGCCCGTTCGGCAGTCGAAGAGTGGGTTCAAAGTCTGGATCTGTCCTCTTTGCACTGACGTGTCACTCCACTGAAAAAGCGCTCTGAGAACATGACGGCCATGCCGGGTCTGTTTCTCAGAACGCTTTTTTCATCACGGCGAAATCCCGTTTCGGTTTTCAAAGATTCTGGTTGTTTTCCGTTTCGATGTAATGAACGTCGGAAACCTGCCAGTATCGGTCGTAGGTCGGATTTTGTTTGCCGTTGAGATCCAGCTGATACATCCGGAAAGTCACCAGCTGGTTTTTGGGCTGAACGCATTCCTGATAAGTATAGCGGTACGTCATTCCAATCCGGCGCATGACGCTGCCGCTGCGCGGGTTGAGAATATCGTGCGTGGCGCTGATCAGGGGAATCTGATCCCGGCGGAGCTGTTCGATGACGGCCAGGGCCGCTTCGCTGGTGATCCCCTGATGCCAGTAGCGGGTAAGCAGAGCGTAGCCGAAATCGTGGCTGTCATCCCCTTTGACCGCCACATAGCCGACAGGAATCCGGTCGGTTTTTAAGCAGATCGCATAACAGTAGGCTTGCGGCGGCAAGGCTTGGGGAGCGAAGCGCTGATGATAAAACTGTACGGCTTCCGCCGGGGTTTTCAATGGAAACCAGGGCAGAAAGGTATTGACCTGTTCATCGCTGAGAAGGGCAAACAACGCTTCCATGTCGTTTTCCTCAAAGGTTCGAAGCACAAGCCGCTCTGTCTTCAGTTCGGGGAAAAAAGTCATGAGCAATCACCTCGTTCTGTCAGACCAGTGTATCACATTTCCCTGCGCCAGTCCATTTCGGCTACGATTGCTGGCCGGTAACGGTCAGATAGCGCTGAAGCGCTTCGTTCCAGCGGCGGACAATCGCTTCATCGTACTGGCGATTCAGCGGAAAAGTTTCGCTCAATGTTTTTCCCAGCCAGGCGGAAACCTTGAGCGCTCCGCTGAAATTCAGGTGATCGCCCCGGTCGCGGGTATCGCTGGACCAGTCGATGCCGGCGGGATTGTCCAGGTTCAGATCGTAATATGTCAGCCCCAGTTCCTGAGCCAAAGCGGCAATACCGTTATGCCGGCGCATGTTCCAGTTCAGCGTGCTGGGGGTGCTGACCAACAGCAGCTGGGTGTCATGCTGGCGGCAGAATTCTGCCATGGCCGCGACGTATTCCCGGTTCAGCGGTGGGATGGCTTCAACCTGATCGGTAGGCTGCATGGCTACGCCAGGGGATGCGGCTTCGACGGCGGTGTTGTAGACATAACCTTTGAAATCATCCGTCCAGGTGTATTGCGGCGTGACCAGCAGTTCAGAAAGACGGAAGGACTTCCATCGGTTGTGATAACGGAATACGGAAAAAAGACTTTCCAGACGGCTCATCAGCGACTGACTCATCGTTACTTTCCGGTAAATGGCGTTGGTTTCCAGCACGACCACCTTCGGCGACTGGTGGCGGAAGGCCTGTTTCAAAAAGGCGAAAGAGGTGGTCAGCTGCTGTGCGCTGGTTGCGCAGACATACGAAGTGAAGCCATGGGCCTGCCACATTTCCATTGGGGAAATGGAGCTGTAAGCTTCGCTGTCGCCGATGATCAGCACGTCGATGGAATGATCCTGTTCGCCAAGAATCCCGTTGGCGCCGATCTCTTCCATGCCGAATTCCGCCAGGTTGTTTTTGGGGACAAACAGGGCGGAAGTGATCAGCAGCAGGATGGCCAGTCCGCTCAGAAATATCGCCGATGCCGCGACTGGCTTCAGAGGGAAGACAAAAGAGGAACATCGTTTCATCAGAATATCGTCCTTTCTTTCCTGTCAGAAATTCGCATAGATCGGATCGACCGGAACATAACCGCTGCCATAAGCGCCGAAGATCACGATGAACAGAATCAGACCATAGTAGACCGCCCAGCGGACGGCAATCCGACGCTGCGTCAGCAGCTGGCGGGGATCTTTTCCCCGCTCTTTCATCACACTGTAAACCAGCACGATCCACAGCGCGATGGCGACGATAAAAAAGTCGTGAAGATCCATGCCCAGCGTCAATACGGTGCCGTCAAGCAGCGGGGTTAAGGAGAAATTGCCGATCATCTGAGTGAACAGCTTCAGTCCCAGAGCCAGTCCATTGGCACGGAAAAACAGTTCGCCCAGAGCGACCAGCAGCGTGGTGCGTATCATCTGAAAAAGACGCCAGGGAAGCTTATCCACCGGAATCTTTAAGGTGGCGGTCAGTCTGGTGCCAAGCGGCGCAATCAGGCTGCCGCCCAGAATCAGGGTGAAATGAAACAATCCGAAAAACAGATAATGCCAGCCAGCCCCATGCCACAAACCGTTGCAGCACCACACAACCAACAGCGCCATGGCGCCGCTGAGCAGGGAACTGGCGTGGGTTCCCCACTTTCGGCGAAAATGACGGGTCAGCAATTTCAGCGGCGCGCTCATGGACAGCGGATAGAAGAGATAATCTTTGAACCAGGTTCCCAGCGTGATATGCCAGCGCTGCCAGAATTCGGAGATGGTGCGTGAGAAAAAAGGCTGACGAAAGTTTTCAGGCATTGTGACGCCCAGCATTTCCGCGCTGCCGCACACCACATCCAGAGAACCGCTGAATTCCATATACAGCTGACATGTATAAAACAGGGCTGCCAGCGCGATCAGGGCGCCGTTGTCGCTGAGCTGGCGGTCGAAGAGGTTCTGGATAAACAGGTTGAGACGATCGGCGATCACGACTTTTTTCATGATGCCCAGCAGGATCCGCTGGATTCCCAGCGTCAGACGCTGAAACGAAGGCGCTTCTGGCTGCCAGAGCTGACAGGCCGTCTGTTGCCAGCGGCAGATCGGCCCTTCCACTATCTGCGGAAAGAACGCCAGAAACAGCGCCAGACGTCCCAGGTGGGTATCGGCCGGAATTTTCTCATGGTAAACATCCAGAAGATAGGACAGTGCCTGCAGTGAGAAAAAAGAAATACCGAGGGGAACTGCGAACCGGAAAGAGAGGGAGAGGGCAGGCCAGTGCAGCAGCGTCAGCAGCGAATTGAGGTTGCCTGCCAGAAAGGAGGAATATTTCAGAACAGCCAGCGTACCGATGTGCAGCACTGCGATGGCCAGCACAATCCGCCGCTGCTGATGCCGAAACAGAACGCGCAGTTTCTTTTTTTCATCCCTTTGCGCCTGCTGCAGCCGTGCTTTCTGCCGTTTCTGCAGCAAGCCGAGCCACAGGGCGGCGCAGTGAACCGACAGGGTGGAAACCAGCAGATAGACAAGGAGTTTTCCGCTGATCATCCAGTAAAAAATATAGCTGGCCCCCAACAGCACCGGCCCGCGCCATCGTGCCGGCGCCAGCGCAAACAGCACGACCACCGCCGGCAGAAACAGAAGCAGAAACGGCAGGGAGAAAAGAGAAGCCTCCATATCAGCCTTCCTGCTGCAGCCGCACGATCAGAGCCCAGAGCTGATCGGCGGAGTTGAAATGATCCGGAATGATGTCCACAGCCGGAATGAGAATGTCGAATTCCTCCTCCAGTTCGGATACCAGCGCGAGAATGGACAGCGAGTCCAGCAGATGATCATCGATCAGATGCTGATCGTGTTTGACGTCGACCTGCGGAAGCAGATCCTGCAGAATACGAAGCAGTTTTTCCATATATGATAACTTCCTTTCTATTTTGTTGGCAGCATCGGCAGATTCAGCGGCCAGGTGGCGGCGGCCGGGCGGACCGGCAGAACGGATCCCTGCGGCGTCTGAATCAGAACCAAGGGCAGATCATGACTCAGAAACAGGCTCATTCCTTCAGTCATGCAGTAAGCGCCGGCGTTGTGAAAAACAACGAGATCGCCAGCCTGCAGATCCTGAGCGGGCAGCTGTTTGACAAGAATGTCGTTGATCGTACAGAGCGAACCGCACAGATTCCAATGCTGATCATCGGTTCGGGTACGCTGAGGAATCAGCTGACAGAAGGGCTGTTTCATCGCCATGGCGTGTCCATAATAGACAAGCTGATGAATCCCGCCGTCCAGCAGGGCGTAATTCTGTCCGGCTGTGGTCTTGGTTTCGACAATGCGGCTGACATACGATCCGCAGTTGGCGGCAAGGCTGCGGCCCAGCTCCAGGGTGATCCGGAGGTCGTTGTTCATCGCTTTCAGACTTTCGCTCAGCTGATGCAGATACGCTTCTTCATCGAAGTGCTCGCCGATGAAATAGGCGACCGGCATCCCCGGCCCAAACTCCAGCTCCCTCAGCGTGATTTTGCTGGCGGCGTTCAGGTCGCTGATCAGATCATCCAGCCGCTGCAGCTCGCGCTGCAGTCGGCGCAGCGAAGTTTTCTGGGTGCCGGAAAAATACTGAATCCCGCACAGATCCAGGCCGGGATAACGGGCATGATCGCAGAAAATCGTACGCAGTTCCTTTTCATCCAGGCCGAACTGGTTGCCGCTGCTTAACCGCAGCAGCACCGGCAGCCGGACGCCATGCCGCTGTCCCAGCTTATCCAGCATCATTAACTGACTGCGGGATTCCACCGTATAGGCGCCGATGTCTGACGACTGGCAAAGCACGGTTTCCATGGCCTGCGGATTTTTGACCACGCCGGAAACCACCAGTTTTGACCAGGGCATGTGCAGGTTGTGAAAGATCTGAAGCTCACCCTCGGAACAGACTTCAAAGCGATCCACAATGTCACTGAGAAACGGCAGAAGAAAAGGGTTGGCCTTCATTGCGTAGCACAGTGAAATTTCTTTTGGAAGCCGGGCGCGCAGCGTCTGGATACGCTGCTGCAGCACGTGGATATCAAACAGGTAAAAGGGTGTAGGATAACCCGCGCACAGTGCGCTGATCCGTTCAGTGTTCATTGTTTTTTCCTCCTGTCAATGCCAGCAGAGCCGAACGGTCAATTTTGCCGTTGGCATTCAGCGGCATGCGATCCAGCTGATTCAGCCGGGCAGGGATCATGTACCCCGGCAACTGCATGGCCAGCTCTTTTCGCAGCGTTTCAGGCTGCGCCTGGCCGCAATAGAAGGCATGGATGCGACATCCGTCGTAGACGCAGCGGCATTGTTCCACCTGCGGCAGTGTTTGCATGGCGTGTTCAATGTCCTCCAGCTCGATGCGGTGGCCCTGAAGCTTGATCTGGAAATCCTGCCGGCCGCAGAACATCAGCTCTCCCTGCGAATTCAGATATCCCAGATCGCCGGTGCGGTATAGGGTTTGCGGAAAACGGGATTGCAGCGGGTTATGGACAAAACGGGCGGCAGTCTGTTCTTCGTTGTTGATGTAACCCAGCGCCAGCGCGCTGCCGCGCACACAGATTTCTCCACGGACGTGCGGTTTGTCAATTCGCTTCTGATAGGAATCCAGAAGAAAAACTTCTTCATTGGGAAACGCTTTGCCGATCGGTAATCCGTGAGGATAGGTGCGGGAGCGGTCGACGATATGATAGGTGCAGTTGCAGGTGATTTCAGTCGGTCCGTACAGGTTGACAAACAGAGCCTCGGGAAGGGCTTCCATCCATTGCCGCAGATGAGAAGGCGGCATGACTTCACCGCTGAACAACACTTTGCTGACGCTGTGGGGAACGCGGTATTGCAGCGCGTGAAAGGTACAGACCAGACTCAGCGCGGACACAGCCCAGATCAGAGTCGTAACCTGGTGGCTGACAAGCCGGTCCAGCAGCTGCGCCGGCTGGGAAAACAGCGCGCGGGGAAGGATGACCAGCTGGGCGCCGGTTTTCATCGCGGAGTAGATATCCTTGACCGAAACATCGAAATCAAACGGCGCCTGATTGCCGATGATGTCTTCGGACTGAATGGAAAATAACCGGGTGAAGACGTCGATGAAATCGATCACGGAGCGATGGCTGACCACGACGCCTTTGGGCTGACCGGTGGAGCCGGAAGTGAAATTGACGTACAGCGGATCCACATCCAGCATCTGAGCACGAATCCGCGCCAGACGGCGATCATCGATCGCTCCCTGGCGCAGCTCTTCCAGACACAATACCGGCGTGTCGGAAAAGATCTGCCGGGCATCGTTGAACAGCGCGGCCGGGGCAAGGACGAGCGAAGCAGCCAGCGTGGCCTGCATCTGCCGCAGCCGGTGTTGCGGCAGATGCGGAGAGAAGACGGAATAAAAGCCGCCGGCACTCACGACCGCCATCATGGCTGTCAGCGTGGCGATACTTTTGTCCATCAGCAGAATTACTCCCTGGCCCGGGGATAGCGTATGGCTCAGAGCGCTGGCCATCTGCCGGCTGTTTCTTAACAGCGAACGATAGGTGCAGCTGCCTGTTTCATCGATCACGGCGATTTTGTCAGGAAAGCGGGCTGCGCTTTCTTCCAGATAATGCAAAACAGTTTTCATAAACTCCTCCTTGGACGATCCGCTGCGATCGCCCTGTGATTTTCAGTTTAGAGCAGCATCCTTCATATTCTCTTCAGCAAACCTTAATTTTTGTTCATCTTTCGTCAATTGACAGAGCGCCGGCCACTGCCCCATAATAAGGACCGGAAACAGGAGGGATGAGAATGAAGCACAACATACTGATCGTAGAAGATGATGCGGATATCACCGAACTGTTGACATTGTATCTGGATGGCAGCGATTTTCATGTGCTGTCCGCGGCGGATGGCGAGCAGGCGCTGCAGTTAGTGAAGCAGCATCCGATTTCCGCCGCTTTGGTCGATGTGATGATGCCGCGGATGAACGGCTATGAATTCATCCGCACCGTACGGCAGCACACTTCCTTTCCGATCATTATCGTCTCGGCCCGGACGATGGATGCGGATGAGGTACTGGGACTGGATATCGGGGCCGACGCCTATATCCGCAAACCGTTCAACCCGATGGTTCTTGTGGCGCAGGTCAGGGCGGTGCTGCGGCGGGCCTACGATCTGACCTGCGATAGTGCCGATAAGCCGGCGCTGAAACTGGAGGTGGGCGATCTGCAGCTGGATCTGGAAAAGTCGCTTCTGAAAAAGCGGGGAGAGATCGTCCCGCTGACGCTGAGCGAACTGAAGATCATGACGCTGTTCATGAAGTCGCCAGGCCGGGTGTATACCAAGGCGCAGCTGTACGCATGCATTAACGGAGATTACTATGAAAATGACGAGAACACGATGATGGTTCACATTTCCA
Organism: uncultured Holdemania sp.; assembly: GCA_904395815.1. Taxonomy (GTDB): domain Bacteria; phylum Bacillota_I; class Bacilli_A; order Erysipelotrichales; family Erysipelotrichaceae; genus Holdemania. The sequence continues at coordinate 19,481 of CAJFOC010000021.1, read as the reverse complement.
ACATCCGGGCCAAAATGGAGGACAATCCGGAAACGCCGGGATACATCCGAACCGTCCGGGGACTGGGGTACAAACTTGAAGATCCGAAAGATTGAAATCCGGCGCAGCCTGATTCTGAGCTGCGCGGCGGTGTTCCTGTTGTATTCCCTGATTCTGCTGGCGGTCTACAACGGCGTCAACGCCATGATCTATTGCCGGCTGAACAACGCCTTTCCCACGATGGACAACCTCATGGAGTATCTGCCGCAGCTGCGTGAGGAAACCTTTTCCGGAATTCCGCTGTGCCGTGAGGGACAATGCGGTATGATTGTGTTTGATTCGCAAGGCCGGACGATCTACGCTTCCAGCCGCCGGATTGGCGAACAGATCAGCGCGACGCAGATTCCGCTGATCCCGGATTATTCCGACAATCAGTTTTATTCCGTTTTCACCAAAATCACGGCTGACGGTCAGAAACAGTATCATATTTACCGCAACAGCGTACAGCAGCCACAGGAAACGACGCAGATGACAGGCAGCTGTGTGCTGGATGAAAACTATCAGGTCATTGCGGGAGAGGATCTGTTTTCCCGCCCGGCGCTGACAGAAGCGGAAATGGGCTTGCTGCAGGGACAGATCGGTTCCGACTGGCAGGTGGAGAAAGCGTCATATCAGACAGAAAGCGGACAGGAGCGGACGGTGGTGCTGGTGACGCCGCAGATCAACGCGCAGACCTATGATCGAACGGTCAGCGAGGCCAATCAGCTGTGGCTGATCGCCATTCCGCTGATGATGCTGATCGCCTCCGCCGGCATCGCGGTGCTGATCCGCCGGATTCGCCGTTCATTGCGGCCTTTGAATCAGGCCATGGAATCGTATCAGGGGCAGTCAGCTCCCGCCGTCAGCCGCAAGAGCATTCCGGTTGAATTTGATTCGACGGTCGATCGCTTCTCCCAACTGGTCGAACGTCTGTCGCAAGCGCAGCAGGAAAAGCAGCGGGCGTATCAGATCAAACAGCAGATGATTACGGATATTTCGCATGATCTGAAAACGCCGCTGACCGTCATCCAGGGTTATACCCGGGCGTTGTTGGAACAGCGGATTCCGATGGACAGGCAGATGAAAATTCTGCAGACGATCGACCGCCGCGCCGATCAGGCAGTCCAGCTGCTGGATTCCCTGTTTGAATATGTGAAAATGGATCATCCCGGATATGCCGCGAACCGGCGCCGGCTGGATCTGAGCGAACAGATCCGGGGAATTCTGGCTGAAAAATACAGCGAGGCACAACATCGCGGTTTTGTGCTGCAGATTGATCTTCCTGAACATCCGGTCTTTTTTGCCGCGGATGAAAAACTGTTTCGAAGGCTGATGGAGAATTTGCTGGGCAACGCGCTGCGCTACAACCCTGCCGGGACAACGCTGGCGGTCAGCCTGCGGGAAAAGGGGGATCAGATCATTCTGACGGTGGCGGACGACGGCTGCGGTATCCCGGAGTCCATTGCGGATCGGGTATTCGAACCGTTTGTCACCGGCAGCGCCGCCCGCAGCCATGATGAGGGCAGCGGACTGGGTCTGTCGATTGTCAAGCGGATTACGGAGTTGCATGAAGGAAGCATCACGCTGCTTGGCGATCCGCCTGAGCCGTTTCATACGATGTTTGAGATGCGCTTTCCGGCAGAAAACGGAAAGCCGCACGGTCGCTGAAGCAAAAAAAACTGAACCTGGCAGTTCAGGTTCAGTAAGGCTTTCGTTTATTCGGTTTGCAGATTGCCGATAATGCAGAGTGTTCGATACGGATAGATCAGAAAGCCGTCGTGACTGTATGTGTCAAACAGCTCATTGAGACCGGCAAGATATCGAGCCGCGGCCGGATCATGCGGATGGGGAGCGAAGGAAGAGGAAAGATTGCGCTGCAGGAACGTATCGCGATCCATCCGCTGAGGATGATCGAAGATCAGCGGCGGACAAGCATGATCGAACAGATCGCGGAATACCGTCGGATCATCGAGATTCAGTCCGTTGGAAAAGCCTTTAAATTGTGGGCAGCAATCCCGATTGAGCGCTTCGTTGCGTTGGATGAGGACGGAGCGGGGATCGCGCTGGTTCCAGATCAGAATTAACGGCGCTTTGGGTTTGAGAATGCGGCGGCATTCGATCTTGAACTGGCGGCGGTCAAACCAGTGAAACGCCTGTGCGGCAAAGGCGCAGTCAGCCCAGTGATCCGGCAGCGGGCAATGTTCGCCACTGCCGGGCAGCAGTGTGACATGAGCGCAGTCACGAAGGGAAACCCGGGCTTTTTCAAGCATATCCGGGTTGGGATCCATCGCCGCTACCTCTTTTACGCAGCAGCTGAGCTGACGGGTAAAGATGCCGGTTCCACAGCCGAATTCTGCGGCCCGCATCTGCGGATGGACAAGAGCCCGGGCTTTCAGCGCTTCAAACAGAGCTGCCGGATAGCCTGGCCGGGATTGATGATAGAGGTGCTGGCGACGGGAGAAAAGATGTTCGTTCATGGAAGATCTCCTGTTTCATAAGTTCGGTGAATCGACAAAAACAACGCGGCAGCCGCCGCGTTGTTTTTACCAGTACATCTCCCAGTCCTTGCTCAGACGGGTTAACGCTTCAAAATAGAAATAATCGCCCCAGGCGCAGCATTCATCGACGCCATGTTCACGACAGCCGTTGGTCGGCGTGCTGCGGCAATAGGTGCTGTGCAGCAGCTGTCCGTTGGAGCATGCCGGATCGCTGACAGCGCAGCGGTCAACCAGCGCTTTCATCAGAATCCGGCTGTCGCGGATCAGCTGACGCGCTTCTTCTTCGTCCACATGCTTGGCCATTTCCAGCATACCGCAGATCGCGATGGCGCTGGCTGAAGAATCCCGCGGTTCATCGCTGCCGTCGCTGAAATCGAAGTCCCAGTAAGGGATCAGGTCGGAAGGCAGATGATCGATGAAATAAGCGGTGACATGGCGGAACAGCTCAAGATACTGCGGATCGCGGGTATACTTGTAGCTGATCGCCAGACCATAGACGCCCCAGGCCTGACCGCGAGCCCAGGCGGATTCGTTGCGGTTGCCCTGATGGGATACGCCGTGGGTCGGAAGTCCGGTCTGCGGATCAAAGAAATACGTGTGGTAAGTGGAATAGTCCGGCCGGATAACGACGCTCAGCGCGGTATGAATGTGACGGAGCGCGATATCCCGGTATTTCGGATCCCCGCTGGTTTCGCTGGCCCAGTACAGTAACGGCAGATTCAGCAGACAGTCGATGATCAGCCGGTAATTGTCTTTGGCGCCCAGCGGGCCCCAGGCCTGAATGAAGCCGCCCTTTTCCTGGAAGCGGGTGATCAGCTTGTCCGCCGCTTTCAGCGCGGCTTCCTTTGCCTTTTCATCCTTCAGCAGTTTGTAGGCCGCCACACAGGAAGGGGAATAGAGAAAGCCCAGATCGTGATGATCGAGGACGATGTTGCGGTTGACGCGGTCCAGAAAGCTGTCGACATGCTTCAGCCCGGTCTGTTTGAAGCATTCCTCGCCAGTTGCCTCATACGCCAGCCAGACCTCGCCGGTCCAGAAGCCGTTGGTCCATTCGGTGTTGTCCATCAGCGGATAGAAATTGTTGACGCTGTTGGGATATTTCATGTTGTCGGTATAATCCTGCAAACCGCAGCGCACCTGCTGCACGGCATGATTCATGGCCGTTGTCAGTTCGGCGTCAGTCAGTTCAGGATATCGGGTCAGTTCCATGGGGTCCACCTCTCTTTACCGCTATTGTAGCAAGATTGTTTCCGAAGTTCAACATCTTGTATACAAGATTATCAACTCATCGTCGCTGCCGGTATTTTCAGATCAGTCCTGTTTTTTCAGCACGGTAAACTGAAAGTGAACCGGCGTGCTCAGCGACGTGCGCTGCAGCAGCTTCTGTTTGTCCTGCAGCGAAGTTTTGTAGTAATAGGGAGTCATCATGAACAGATCGTGGATCGCCTGCGCTCCTTCCAGGTGAATGTCATAGCGCAGCTGGGCGGTATCGACGATCTGAAAGCGGGGATGATCGAAAATGGCAGGCGGATTGGGATAAGGTGAGGAATAGAGTATTTCCTTCAGCCCCATCAGATGATCCCGTCCCGGCCCGATGACGATCAACTCTCCCTGATGCCGCAGGACACGGGCATTTTCATCCAGCGCCAGCGGAGCGAAACAGGACCAGATCAGATCCAGACAGTCTGAGGGCAGCGGCAAAGCGAAAACGGAAGCGGCGGCAAACCGAACGTGCGGGCATCGCCGGCCGGCGGTTTTTAACGCCTGCCGCGACAGATCCACTCCCAGACAGTCGCACTGCGGCAGCGACTCGCACAGCTCGGTATAATAGCCTTCGCCGCATCCGCTGTCCAGCAGGGAACGCGGCTGGCGCGCGCGGATCATTTGGATCAGCTGACGCTTCAGCGGCTGATAATACCCGGCATCCAGAAACCGGCTGCGGGCCCGGACCATCTCCGGGTCGTCGCCATGATTCTTTTTCTGAGAACGGATCAGGTTGACATAGCCGCTGCGGGCCAGATCGAATGTATGTCCCTTTTCACACCGCAGCGAATGGCCGTTTTGTTTCAGCGCGGCAAAACAGACAGGACAGCGAAAGGAAATCATAGGTTCCTCCTTTTTTCACAATCATCCGGATGGGAAACAGAAGCGGTCATGACCGCTTCCGTTTTCCGTTCCGTTTTTTTTAGTGTAGCATAAAGAGGGGGAAAACGATACAATATTTCCATGAGGGAACGACGATGAAAAAAGTACTGGTACTGGATATTGACAACACGCTGATCGAACCGTTTCACGCGCTGGGACAGCGCAGCGAACAGGCACTGCGCCGCTGGCTGCGGGCGGGGCATGAGCTGGTATTGGCCAGCGGCAAAAGCCCCTGCGCCTTTCGCCAGCTGACTTGTCAGCTGCAGCGTACCCATGGCTGGCATCTTGCCTCCAATGGCGGGGTAGTGGTGAACATTGCGACGCAGCAATGCGAGGTATTGGCTCAGGTGGGTCGGCGCAGTCGGGAATGCCTGCGCCTGCTGACCCCGTTCGGCTTGCCGGTCTATCTTTATCAGTCCAACCGGATTCAGCTTTCTTGCCCGATCCCGGCCCCCGACCGGCAGCTGGCTTTTCTTCAGAGTCTGCAGGATCCGCCGGTAGTGCAGGGAGAAGAGATCGATTTTGCGTCAGTGATCAAGCTGCTGCTGTTTGTCGGAAAGCGGCAGACAGAGCTGCAGCGGCAGCTGGAAACGCTGCCGCTGCCTTCGGGGCTTCACTGGGTTCGTACCGGTGAAGATTTGCTGGAAATTCACGATGTGCATCAGACCAAAGCGGAAGGATTGCGGTTTCTGGCGGAAAGGGAAGGCTGGACGCTGGCGGACATCCTGGCTGTCGGCGACAGCGATAACGACCGCAGCATGCTGGAAATTGCTGGTCATCCTTATCTTGTCGCCAACGCTTCAGACTCGTTGAAAGCCTGCGGCTGGCCGGTGTTGCCCAGCTGTTCGCAACAGGGAGTGGCGGTGCTGATCGAACGGCTGCTGAAAGCGGAGGGAATGGCTGCTGAAAGCGGAGGGAAACGGTTGACATGACTCGGAATTGGAACAATAATTAAAAAAGACAACGTATGATGAAGGGGGAATCCGGATGTTTTTCTATGATTCAGGTTCACAGGAAAGTTTTTATGAAATGCAGAACAGGGTGAACCGCAAGCTGAAAGCAGTCCGCCGGGGCGGAATCGTGCTGGCCGTCTGTCTGATTGTGCTGGGCATCGCGCTGATGATCTGCCCGCAGTCGGTGGTCACCTGGGTTGAACGGGGCATTGCCATGGTGCTCGGACTGACCGGAATTCTGGAAGTGATCGATTATTTTACGACGACCGCGCTGTTTCGTCAGAGCTTTACCATCGCCCGCGGTGTGGGAAATCTATTGATCGCGGTGCTGCTTCTGATGATGGACACGCAGACGATCATGACGTTATTGGCGGTGATCCTGGGATTGATGCTTTGCCTGATCGGCGTACACAAAATGGATTTTGCCGCCAAACTGAATTATTTTCGTGTCAGCGGCGGACAGGCTTCGGTTCTGGCCGGGGTGCTGACTCTGATCGTCGGCATCGGCTTTCTGGTCAGTCCGCTGTTGCTGACATCGGTGGCGACGATGCTGATCGGACTGTATTGTGTGATCGGCGGGATCGCCTTGCTGGCGGAGATGCTGTCGTTTGTCAGCCTGTAGTCTTCGCGCTGGGAAAAGCGGCAGGACTTCAGGGACTGATGGAAAAGAACTTTGTCTGATATTTCAAGGGAACAGCCGCTGATTTCTGCTGCCAGGGCAGAAGGGAGCGGCTGTTGTTGCGCGTTGACAAGGGCCGAGGTCCTTGTGTACACTGAAATCAGAGATCCGCTGTCTGAACTGCAGGTCAGCCGGCCGGATCCGGGTATGAAGCCCGGCGGGACAGGATACACTAACGATGATGCCGCGGGCATCCCACAGGAGGAGTTATGAAAGAACTGATGCAACGAGGATTTAGTCTGTTCCTGGCGCTGATGCTGCTGATCTCAGCCGGCGGATGTGCCGCAAGTCCTTCATCCCCATCCCCTTCACCACAAGTTTCCGATGAGCCGGCAGCCAGTACGGAAGTTCAGGCTGATTTTGACGCATTGATGCTGGAGATCACCCGGCAATTGCTGGTCAGCGATGGAATGACGCTGCATTTCAACCTGGTAGACCCGGAAGCGTTTGGCATCGAAGTGAGCGAAGGGATGATGACGCTGGGAGAAATTTCCCGGCAGCAGGATGAGGAAGATCTGCAGCAGGCACAGACCTGGCTTGACGAACTTTCCGGTTTTGATATCGGGCAGCTGAGCGCTTCGCAGCAGATGGATTATACGCTGCTGCAGCGGTCGCTGCAGCAGACGCTGGACAGCGCTCAGGACTGGCAGTTTCAGTTTCTCTTTGAACCGGCGCAGGGGCTGATCGCGGCGCTGAATCAGAATTTTCTGGAATTCCGGCTGCAGACAGCGCAGGATGTGGAAGACTATCTGACGCTTCTGGCGGATGTGCCGCGGTATCTGGATGAGGCGCTGGCCTATACTGCGCTGCAGGCGGAAAGCGGTATTTTCATGCAGGATGCGACGCTGGACAGCGCGATAGAGGAAATCCGCGACTTCACCGCCAAAACGGAAGACAACACGCTGATTCTGAATTTTGATGAAAAGCTGAACGAGATCGACGAGCTGAGCGAGGATCAGCGGCAGCAGTTTGGTCAGCGCAACCGTCAGATCATGCTGCAGCAGATTCTTCCGGCTTATGAGGAAGTGGCGCAGACGCTGCAGTCCTATCAGGGAACCGCTCAGACAGAAGGCGGCATGGCGGCTTACGGGCCGGCAGGAGAAGCGGCTTACCAGCGGCTGATGCAGTCGCAAAGCGGTACGGACATGACGATCCCGGAGCTGGCCGCCGCGCTGGAAGAGGAGCTGATTGCGGTATTGCAGCGGGTGTTTGTGCTGATGCAGCAGGATCCGCAGCTGGCAGACAAATACGAAGAGCTCAGCTTCCCGCAGGGATCGATTGAAGAGATTCTGCAGCTGCATGAACAGAATATGACACAGGTTGTTCCGCAGATCGAATCGGTCACTTACACCGTGGATGTGCTGGATCCGTCGGTCGTGGATGAAAATACGCTGGCTTACTATCTGGTTCCGCCGATGGATGTGCCGACGGACAATGTGATCAAGGTCAACGAACAAACAATGAACGGCAATCAGGAGACGATGTTCACTACGCTGGCTCACGAGGGATTCCCGGGCCATCTGTATCAGCACAATTATTACGCGGCTACCCATCCGTCGCCGATTCGCAGCGTGCTTTCGGAAATTGCCTACAGCGAGGGCTGGGCCAAGATGATGGAGCTGGAATCGTACCGGTGGGCCGGCACTGAGGATCAGCGGCTGATTGAATTCTGTCAGCTGAACGCGATTTACGGCTATTATCTGAGCTGCCTGGCGGATGTGGCGGTCAATGGCCTGGGCTGGTCGCTGAGCGAGCTGGAAGAATACCTGGCCAACTATGGCGCCGATTCCGCCGCCGCTGACGTCTATCAGCAATGCGTGGACAATCCGGGAGTACTTTTGCCGTATGGGGTAGGCTATCTGCAGATGAACCGGCTGCGGGAAAAGGCGCAGGAAGCGCTGGGCAGCAGTCTGGACATGAAAGAATTCTATACGGTCATTCTGGACAACGGAGCACGTCCGTTCGATCTGGTGGAACAGGATGTTGACGCCTGGATCGAGCAGGCGCAAAACAAATAAACGATGCAGATTCGGCAGGGAAAAGAAGAAAATCTTGACCGGATCGCCTGGATTCATGCCCAAAGCTGGCATCAGACATACACCGGACTGATCGATCAGGTTTTTCTGGATACCCGTACACCCCAGGACAGCCGCCGCCGGCTGCGTCTTCTGAGACATCAGACATTTCTGGTCGTGAAGGATCAGCGGCAGCTGTGGGGATTTCTCAGCTTTGAAATAAACCGGCAGTGCGGGGAAATCCATGCCCTGTATCTGTTGTCTCAGGCGCAGGGCAGAGGCTGGGGACGGGCGCTGATGCAGGAAGCCTTGCGGCAGATGCGGCAGCAGGGCTGCCGAGAGATTGTGCTGTGGGTGCTGCCGCAGAATCTTCGCGCCGTTCGCTTTTATGAAAAAGCGGGGTTTTGCGCCGATGGGGCGCAGCAATGGGTACGATATGGCCAGCCGGTCAGGATCGTCCGCATGCGATATCAGAAAAAACAGGAGGAACAATCATGACACGAATCAATGGCATCATCACCATGGCCAATGGCCAGCAGATCCCTTTTGAACTGTATCCGGATGAAGCGCCGGGAACGGTCGCCAACTTTGTGAAGCTGGTTCGTCAGGGATATTATAACGGCAAAACCTTTCATCGGGTGATCCCGGGCTTTGTTTCCCAGGGCGGCTGTCCTTACGGCAACGGTACCGGGGATCTTGGTTATACGATTCCATGCGAAACCGCCGGCAATCCGCACCGCCATCTGGCCGGTTCGATGTCGATGGCCCATCGCGGGAAGGATACTGGCTGTTGTCAGTTCTTTATCTGTCATCAGCCGCAGCCGCATCTGGATGGCGTTCATACGGTGTTCGGCCGGGTGACTGGCAACCTGGAAGCGGTTCTGGCCATGAAAAACGGCGATGTCATGGAAAAGGTGGAACTGACAGAGGCAGAACAGTAAGAAACAGGACAGCGGCGACGCTGTCTTTTTCTGATGCAAAACCGGAAAAAGCACTGGCATATTGGTCCGGTATCCTATAAAATAGGAGAGGTTTGTCAGGGTGAGGGAGGATTCATGATGAAACGCCGTCCTTTGTATCAGGATTATCTGTTGATTATTCTCGGATCCGTGCTGTTTGCGGTTTCGATCAATCTGTTTGTCGTGCCGGTCAATCTGTATAACGGAGGGATTGTCGGCCTGTCTCAGATCATCCGTACCGTGCTGAGCACGAAGCTGGGAATGAACTTCAGCTTCGATATCGCCGGTGTGATCAATTTTCTGATCAATGTTCCGCTGTTTGTGCTGGCTTATCGTTCGCTCAGCCGGAAGTTTTTTATCGGTACGCTGGTTGCGCTGATTACGCAGACACTGTGCTTTTCCCTGATTCCGATTCCGGCGACCCCGATTCTGGACGATGTGCTGGCTTCGCTGGTTACCGGCGCGATTGTCGGAGGCATTGGCGTGGGGATGACGCTGATCACCGGCGCCAGCGGCGGGGGAACGGACATTCTGGGAGTGTATGCGGCGCTGCACTGGAAATCGTTCAGCGTCGGCAAGCTGCAGCTGCTGTTCAACGCGATGATTTACACGATGTGCGCACTGCTGTTTGATCTGTCCACAGCGATTTACAGCATCATCTACGCGGCGATCTATTCGTTTGTTCTGGACAAGGCTCATCTGCAGAACATTGAGATGAGTCTGATGATTTTCACTAAAAATCCGCAGATCAAGGACAGAATTCTGAAAGAGTTTGTCCGCGGGGTTACTTACTGGAAAGGGCTGGGCGCTTACACACAGACCGAAACCGAGGTGCTGGTGACCATTGTATCCAAGGATGAGGTCAACAATCTCCGCAAGATGATCATACAGATGGATCCCCATGCCTTTGTGATTGTCAACGAAGGATTGCAGATCACCGGGAATTTTGTCAAACGGCTTGTCGAGTAGGAAATAGTTGGAAAACCGACAAAAGTTGTCAGAATTCTCAGCTATCCAAACAGCAGGTTCCATGATAGAATAAAGACGAGGTGTTGAGATATGAAAATAGAGTTTAAACAGCTGAATGAACTCGCTCAGAAAAAGGCGGAAAACCTGCTGAAGGAAATCAGTCTGACCGTTCAGGACGTTGACTTTGATGTGACAGGCGCAAACATTACGATGATTGTCAAGAAGACTCAGGAAGTCATTCATTTATAGGAAGTAAAAAAACATCGCCTCAGCGATGTTTTTTTAGTCAAACCAGGGAAACTGTCGGTTGCAGCGTATGGAAGATCTTCCCCATCGGATCTGTTTCCTGTATAATAGTGCTGTTGCGGAGGGAATGGAATGAAAAAAACGATACTTTTTGATTTGGACGGAACCCTGCTTCCGATGGATCAGGAGAAATTCATCCAGTCTTATTTTTCCCGTCTGGCTCGGAAAATGGCCGGTGTCATTGATCCGAAACAGCTGGTAGAGGTCATCTGGAAGGGCACTGCCGCGATGGTGACCAACGATGGGCAAAAGACCAACGAGGAGGTTTTCTGGCAGGTTTTTGACCGGGAAACCGGTCTGGACCATCGTGATCTGGAAGCGGATTTTATCGATTATTATACGGTGGAATTCAACGAGGCGGTGGAAGCCTGTTCACCGACTCCGCTGGCTGCGGAAATTGTTCGGATTCTGAAGGAAAAGGGCTATTCGATCATTCTGGCGACCAATCCGATTTTCCCGCGCATCGCGACGGAAAACCGAATTCGCTGGGCAGGTCTGAACGCATCGGATTTTGAATGGATTACGACGTTTGAGGTCTGCCACTATGGCAAGCCGAATCCGCTGTATTTTCAGGAGATTGTGGAGCGGATGCAGCTGAATGCGTCTGAGTGCATTATGATCGGCAATGATGTGAAGGAAGATCTGCCGGCCAGGACGCTGGGAATGGAAGGCTGGCTTATCACGGACTGCCTGCTTCATGGCGAATCACAGCCGGTGGATTGTGAATTTGTCGGAACGTTGGAACAGCTGAAAAACAAAGTGCTGACCTTGCCTTGAGGCAATGGAATACACGGCAATGAAAAAAGAGCGAACGTAATGGCCGGCCGCAAAACACCGCCGTCAGAAGTTCGCTCTTTTTGTATATACAGATCATGACGGGAACAGACCGATCTGCCGGAAGACCGGCTGTTTTTTGATCCGGATCTGATCATCCGGCTGGAGCTGACCGATCAGAAGACTGCTGGCAGGGTCGTGAGCGCGCACTCTTTCCTTCAGCTGCGTTTCGTCAAAATTGGCGTAACAATAACGGCAGCGATGCAGACAGCAGTTGTATTCACCGATGTCGGTGACCGCAAGACAATCGCAATGAGGACGGGCTTTCCCTTGCGGATAACGCAGACGCAGACCGCTGATCTGTTCGATCCATTGCGCGTCGATGCAGCTGCGGCGGACAATGCCTGGGGCGGCGTGCTCCGGAGATTCTGCGCACATCTGCAGACGCATGCCAAACTGGCGGCCGATAGGAACCAGCGATTCGGCCAGCAGGGAAAACCGTTTTGCGTCCGGCGGCAGCGCTTTTAACTCTTTCTGATGACGGCGGGTGTTGCGCATCCAGTCCAGCTCGCTGATGATGACCTGATGACAGGCGCCTTCCAGCTGACGGCACAGACGCTGAAAAGCGCGCTGATGCCAGGCCAGATCCCAGGTTTTGGTAAAGAAAATCGGATCATAGCGCAGAATCACGCGCCGGGCGCCCAGCTGCCGCGCACATTCGCGGAAGGCGGCGATGATCTTTCGTTTATCCGGTACGCCGGGTTCCAGTTCGGCGGGATAGGGAGTAATGGTAATCTGAAAACCCAGCGGAATCGCGGACAATGTCTGCAGATGCGGTAACAGCGGCGCCGGATTTTTGGTCATGATGATCATGGCTTCGATCTGTCCGGGATCCAGAAGGATGCGCTGCACGGAGCGGGGAGCGTAGGGGTTGCGGACATCGACAAAGCCTTCGCGAAACCGGCGCAGCAGCCAGTCGCTGTAGAAGGCGCAGATATCGGTTCGCTGCGAACAGGTCAGAATCATCAGCACGGCCTCCATCGGCACCGGACATGTCCCTTCACCGGTTTTTGGACGCTTCCGGATATGCTAGTGGAAGCGGATTTTCTGTTTTTTCGGACAGGGAACGTTCAGTATCCTGATGAGCCCGGCGCAGCTGACGCTGTTGCCAGGAATACAGACAGCCGCAGTAATCCTGCCGGTACAGACCGTGCTGTGCGGCCAGCTGCTGTCCCCGTTCGATACCCCGTTTTTTCTTGAAGTCCGAATGAAAATAACGGACCTGCGGGTATTGCTGGGCCAGCCGGGCGCCGATTTCGTTGAGCTTCTGACTGTTTTTCTGACGGCTGACGGTCATCACGGTAGTGAAATAGTCGAAGCCATGATCCCGCGCGTAACGGAATCCTTCTTCCATGCGCAGCGCATAGCACAGAAAACAACGCTCTCCTCCTTCCGCAACATTGCGCAGCGGTTCAAGCTGGCGGGTGTATTCTTCGTTGCGGTAAGGCGGAACGATCAGGGATACCGGCTCCGTCAGCTGCGGAGCGATTTCTTCCAGATACCGCCGCAGCTCGGCCAGCCGCCGGTCATATTCCGCCTGTGGATAGATGTTGGAATTGTTATAATAGATCGTCACCCGAAAATAGGGCGTCAGATATTCTAATGGAAAAGCGCTGCAAGGCGCGCAGCAGGCGTGCAGCAGCAATGACGGTTTGCCCTGAGAGAGATCCAGGGTTGCCAGAAACTGATCGCTGATCTGGCGGTAATTGATTTTGGGCTGTTGATCTGCCATGATCTGTCTCCTTTATTCGATGAACATGGCATCGCCAAACGAGAAGAAACGATAGCGCTGCTGTACGGCCGTCCTGTACGCATTGAGTACGGCCTGGCGGCCGGCAAAGGCGCTGACCAGCATGATCAGCGTGGATTTCGGCAGATGAAAATTGGTGATCAGCGCGTCGATGGCCTTGAACTGATATCCCGGATAGATGAAGATATCGGTTTCCTCATGGCATTCCTGAAACTGACCATATCGCGACATGATCGCTTCCAGCGTCCGGCAGCTGGTCGTACCGACGGCGATGATCCGCCGTCCCTGAGCCCGGGCTTCATTGAGCCGCTGCGCCGTCTGCCGGTCCATCATGAACCATTCGGAATGCATGTGATGTTCCTGTACGTCTTCCGTATCCATCGGCCGGAAAGTGCCCAGACCGACATGCAGGGTGATTTCCTCAATCTGAACACCCCGGGTGCGCAGCGTTTCAAACAGTTCCGGAGTGAAGTGCAGTCCGGCTGTCGGCGCCGCCGCCGAACCGTCCACCTTCGCGTACACGGTCTGATAGCGTTGGGGATCATTCAGCTTCTCTTTGATATAAGGCGGCAGCGGCACGGTGCCCAGCTTTTCCAGAATCTCGATAAAGATTCCTTCATAGATCATTCGGAAAAAGCGGATCCCCTTGTCGCCGATCCCGATGCATTCCGCCTTCAACTCTCCATTGTGAAAGGTGATGACCGTACCCAGCTTGACGACCCGGGCGTTGCCGACCAGGCATTCCCACTGATCACCATCCTGCTTCAAAAGCAGCAGCTCAACATGGGCGCCGGTTTCTTCCTTGATGCCAAACAGGCGGGCTGGAATGACACGGGTGTTGTTGCGGACCAGCACATCGCCAGGTCTCAGATAGTCGGGCAGATCGGAAAAATGCCGGTGCTCCAGCGAACCATCCGCCCGATGCAGCACCATCAGCCGCGACTGGCTGCGGCATGCCAGCGGGGTCTGCGCGATCAGCTCCGGCGGCAGCTCATAATCAAATTCGCTTGTTTTCATGGACTCAGAACCCCCTTGAATTCACGCTGTTCAGATCGTATTTCGCAAACAGCTCCGCTTTGAAATCGCCGAAGCGGTCTTCCCGGATGGCCTGCCGGGCCTGTTCGGTCAGACTGAGCAGGAAGCGCAGGTTATGAATGGACATCAGCCGGCTGCCCAATCCTTCGTTGCAGCGGAACAGATGGCGGATGTAGGCACGGCTGAAATTGCGGCAGGTATAGCAGTCGCATTCCGGATCAATCGGTCCGAAATCCTCGGCATATTCCTGTTTTTTGATGTTGATGCGTCCTTGCGAGGACATCAGCGTGCCATGGCGGGCAATCCGCGTCGGCAGCACGCAGTCGAACATGTCGACATTGCGCTGAATGCCTTCCAGAATGGCGTCGACCGAACCGACTCCCATCAGATAGCGCGGCTTTTCCCAGGGCAGATACCGGACGCTGTAATCGATCATTTTGTACATCGTTTCCTTGGACTCGCCTACCGAGGTACCGCCAATGGAGTATCCCGGGAAATCCATGCGGACCAGTTCTTTGGCACAGTGCTCGCGCAAGTCTTCGAATTCTCCGCCCTGAACGATGCCGAACAGCGCCTGATCCTGCGGCCGCTGATGCGCCAGCTTGCCTCGCTGCGCCCAGCGCAGCGTTCGTTCCACACTGTTTTTCATGTAATCGTAGGTGCAGGGATACGGGGCGCATTCATCCAGGCTCATGATGATATCGGCGCCGATCTGATTCTGAATCTGAATGGATTTTTCCGGGCTTAGAAACAGCGTCGATCCGTCCAGGTGGCTTTTGAAGGTCACGCCTTCCTCCCTGATCTGACGGCTGTCCGCCAGGGAAAATACCTGGAATCCGCCGCTGTCGGTCAGCATGGGCCCTGAATAGTTCATGAATTTCTGAACTCCGCCCGCCTTGGCGACGATGTCTTCGCCCGGTCTGAGCCAGAGATGGTAGGTATTGGCCAGAATGACGCCGGAACCCAGCGCCTTGATTTCCTCCGGAGAGAGAAATTTCACCGTGGCCAGCGTGCCGACCGGCATGAACATCGGCGTTTCCACCGTGCCGTGCGGCGTATGCAGCAAGCCGCAGCGGGCACCCGACTGACGGCATACATGAGTAATTTCAAATTGAATTGCGTTCATTGTTTTCACCGAACCTATTCTAACACAAAAGCCCCGGTGCTGAAAGACAAAGGCGGTCTATCCTGATGGAGGACGCATAGGATAGAATGAAGGAGGAAGAAGCATGAACGAAGAAAAACAGGAAAACAAATGGATTCGCATCCTTCAGCGCCGTATTCGCAATTTCGCTGAAATCACCCGCAGAAAGAAGATGATCAAAAAGCGGAAGAAGGAAATTCTTCAGACCTATCTGCAGCTGGGACGGCAGACCTATCAGTCTTTTCTCTCACAGCAGCCCAGCGATCAGATCGCGCCTTTATCGTCGCTGATTCAGCAGCAGACAGCGGAAATCGAAGAACTGCAGCGCCAGATCCGTCAGCTTCGTCAGGGAGAGGAAGAAGCGGATTTCATCGATCGGCTGTTCTGAGCGGGAAGGCGCAAGCGGAACCGCTTTTCAGCACTGTCACCGGTGCTGTTTTTTAATTATTTAACAATCCGATAACAATCCGAAATGCTTGATAAAAAATCATAAGTGATTGAATTTTTCACGAAATTGCCATAAAATATACACAGAATCACACAAAGGAGGACAAAGGATGAAAAAGTTATTGGCCCTTGTTTTAGCCGGGGCGATGGCCTTCAGCCTGACGGCGTGTACTTCTTCCAGCAATGGAGGCAACAAGTTCACAGCCGGCACTTATGAAGGAACCGCTGCCGGCCGCAACGGCGACATCACGGTTTCTGTCACGCTGAGTGAAACTGAAATCACGGATGTCACAGTTACTGCTCATCAGGAGACCGAAGGCATTGCCGATCCGGCGATCGAACAGATCCCATCAGCGATTGTTTCGGCTCAGTCGACTCAGGTTGATACCGTATCCGGCGCCACCATTACCAGCCAGGGAATCATCGATGCCGCTAACGCCGCATTGGAAGCGGCCGGTGTGGATCCGGCTTCTCTGACGCCGAAAACGGCGGAAACCCAGGAAGTTTCCTTCGAACCGGGCACCTATACCGGAACAGCACAGGGATACAACGGTCCGGTCGAACTGTCTGTCACCTTCAATGAAACAAACATTACCGATATTCAGGTTGGAGACAATCTGGAAACCGCGCATGTCGGAACGCCGGCTTTTGATATCATGATTCCGAAAATTATTGAAGCCAACGGCACCGGTGTGGATTCGGTATCTGGCGCGACCTTCACTTCCGCGGCGGTAAAGGCGGCAGTGGAAGACGCCGCTTCTCAGGCCGGTTGCGACCTTACGGCGCTGCGGGCCAACAAGCTGAGCGTGACGGCCGGCGATCCGATTGAGGATACATGGGATGTCGTCATCGTTGGCGGCGGCGGAGCCGGTATCATGGCGGCCGCGCAGGCAGCGCAGGACGGCAACACCGTTCTGGTCATTGAGAAGAACGCGGAAGTCGGCGGCAACACGCTGGTTTCCGGTGGTCAGTATCAGAGCGTCATGCCGTATCTGGTATGGGATCCTGAAAACCCGGATGCGACAACTGGCGAATACAACGGTCAGACCTACGATAAGGTTAAGAGCGACACCGGCCGTATCGCAACGCTGCAGACGATTCTGGAGTGGAGCGAGGAACCGTTTGACGGGACGATCGACGCAGATCATCCGTTTGTCGCCGGCGATATTTCGATGCTGAGCGGCCGTGGTGTTCATGAGGAATACCTGCCGACGCTGCAGGCTCTGAAACAGGAAATTCAGGCTTATCTGGATTGGGCGGAACCGCAGCTGGAAGCGGGCGTTCAGGAAAATCAGCTGACGCTGTTCTCCACTGTGAACCTGCATATTTTCCAGACCTATTATGGCGGATTGCGTCCAAATGCGGAACAGACCGAATGGGTTTACGGCGATTATGATCTTGTTTCCCAGTTCATCGAAGACGGCCAGGAAGTCAAGCCATGGCTGGAATCCATGGGAACGACCTTTGACAACAGCGTGCAGCCGACACTGATCGGTGCTCTGTGGCAGCGTGAGAATGTTCACAGCGGCGCAGATGTGAATGGCGAACATTATGACGGCAACTGGGGCGCTTACTTCGTTGCGCCGATGACGGCGATGCTGGAAGCCAACGAGAAAAACCAGGTAATGCTGCGTACAACTGCCAATGAACTGATCACTGATGACAGCGGTCGTGTTACCGGCGTCAAGGCCACGATGTATGATGGTACTGAAGTTACTGCCAATGCATCCAAGGGCGTGATTCTGGCGACTGGCGGCTTTGCGGCCAACATTCAGGAAGTACTGGAAACCAATGATTACTGGTCCAGCGAATATCTGACGGAAGCGATCGGCACCACCAACCGCAGCTCGCTGCAGGGCGATGGTATCGAAATGGCGCAGGCTGTCGGAGCAGGTGTGACCGGTATGGAATTCACACAGCTGATGCCGCTGGGCTGGGTTGACGGCGGAAACCTGGCGTTTGGCGGCGGTGAAGATGCGATTTATCTGAACCCGACGACGGGCGTCCGTTATGTGGATGAAACCAGTGAACGCGACGTTCTGTCGGAAGCGGCGTTTGAAAACGGCATTGAAATGAATGGGGTTAAGGGTGTCTTTGTTGAACTGAGCAACCCGTCTACCGTTATTCCAGGTCTGACTCAGTATGACGGTACGGAAGACGTTGAAGGCCGGATGTATGTCGGCGATGTTGAAAAACTGGCAGGTATCCTGGCGGATAACGGCATCAACATTACGGCGGAACAGCTGACGGAAGCTATCACTTCTTATGATAACTACATCATGGGTGTCAGTGATGAAATCGATGTTCCGAAAGCGGGATACCGTAACCTGATCGGTACCGCGGAAAAGAATGAAGACGGAACGTATGATCCAAGCACGTATGAAGTTGGCGAAATCCGGATGCGCTTTATGGCTCCGAGCACACATCATACGATGGGCGGGCTGACTGTGGATACGGAACGCCACGTTCTGAACACAGACGGCAACGTTATTGAAGGTCTGTATGCGGCTGGAGAAATCACCGGCGGCATCCATGGCGGCAACCGTCTGGGCGGCAACGCGATTGTTGAAATCATCGTTTCCGGCCGTACGGCAGCGCAGGCTGTTCAGGCAGACAATCAGTAAGTCAGACGGGCAGAACCCTGTTATCACGTCTCTCAGGTTTTGAACTTGAGAGACTTTTTTTATCCGAAGAACAGGCAGATCATACCGGCAGCGGATACACTGTGTTCGGCGCGAAAGGAAAAAAAACGGGATGCGGAATTGGCATGGGATAGCATGGAAGACTTGCGCCGGAGTGAAATTTCTGTTATACAGGAATCAGGATTCTCTGACAGCGAATGAAAAGGGATGATGATGTGACGCCGTATGGTCTCTAATTAAGACACCATCATGGAAAGCGTGTTTTTGTCAGGCAGGTGATGATATTGAAACAAATTTACATCGTTGGCGGCACAATGGGAGTCGGGAAGAGTACGGTTTGCCAGCTGATGAAAAAGAAGCTGAACAACAGTGTGTTTCTGGATGGAGACTGGTGCTGGGACGCCCATCCCTTACAGGTGAATGAGGAAACAAAGAAGATGGTTCTGCAGAATATCTGTTTTCTGCTTAACCAGTTCATTCACTGTTCCGCCTATCAGAACATCATCTTTTGTTGGGTGCTGCATGAACAATCGATTATTGATAGTCTTGTAGCGAACCTGGATAAGGCGGATTGCGAAATCAGAATAATCTCGCTGATCTGCAGCGAACCGGTGCTCAGAACACGGCTGATGAGTGATGTGAACACGGGGAAAAGGTCCGCGGATGTGATTGAAAGAAGCTGTAAACGGCTGTCGAACTATACGGCGCTGCGCACGGAGAAAATCAATACGGATGGAAAAACACCGCAGGCCATTGCGGATGAAATTATCATGGTGCAGCCTTCTGTCATTTTGTAAACAAGGTCTTTCGCTTTATGTCATGTGCAAGTGTTTGATGAATTTTGCGATAATCCATATAAACTTGTTCTTATAATATGGAATAGATTGCCCTGATTGAGTGACTGTTGGTTGAATCATATAACCTCCGCAGCAAAAGCCGCAATCGAATGCAGTGTCATTTTTGTACGTCTAAAATCTGTGAATCTGCCGCAGTACAATTCACAAAGTTAAAAATTTTAAAAAAAAGGGATTGACTGAGGGGGTGAGATTTGGTAATATAAGTGAGCACCTCGCGAGAGGGCTGGATC
>CAJFOC010000020.1 GCA_904395815.1 uncultured Holdemania sp. | reverse complement strand
CACAAAGCAAAGATGAACAAACCAAATAATCAAAATTGGTAAAATTCTCAGCAACATTTTTGGTTGTTTTATTATTGACATTAATAATTTTCCGCCACAAAGGAAAGCAGTTCCAGCACCAGGTTGGAAATCAGCGTACCGATCAGATCCTGATCGGCCGCAGTATCCAGCAACGGCATATCCAGCACCCGGATGCTGACCTTCCGCTCTCTGACAAGATATTTCCATTCATCCTTGATTTCCTGATAATTCCTTCCCAGACGATCCAGACTCTGTATGACAAGCACATCGCCAGGCCGGATTCTCTTTCGGGTCAGCCGCTGATACCCCGGCCGCCGAAAATCTTTCCCGCTCTGCTTATCGGCAACGATGCAGGACTGAGGTATGCCGTATTCCAGCATCTGCCGGCGTTGCCGGTCCAGTTTCTGATCTTTGCTGGAAACGCGAATATATCCGTAAACAAGCTGTGACATCATCATCCCTCCTCCTGATTCAGTTAATCACAGAATCAGGAAAAGAAAAATTCCAATTCCTGTCAATTCCTATTTCAAAAACGTGTACTTTCGTAAAACGAACAAAAACTTGATCTGTGACTTATTTTAATCTTATTTACGAAGTAAGTCAAAGCCTATTTTTAAAGTTTCGGTAATATTTTCCTGATTGAATTCCTATTTCAAAAAGGTACACGTTTTTGAACCGGAAAGGGATGAAAAAGATGGCTCTGATCGATGTCCTTGCCCAGAAATGCAATCTGTTTATCTCAGATCTGAGGATCCGGGAAAACTGCCGGACTGTCATGGAACATCTTCGTGCAATCCCGGCAAATGAGTACCCGCTTTCCGACTGGAATCATCTCTGTGAGTATTTTTCCCTGAAGCCGGCCGCTTTTCATGATCCGGCGGAAGCGAAACGTTTCTGTCTTGATCTGCTGAACAAAACAGACCGGCAGCTTTGAAGAGGATGATGTTTTTCTGAATCGAAAAGCTCCTTGTTCATTGTGAGACGTTCAGATACACCACAATCAAAATGCGCCCGCTCAGTTTTCAGCGGACGCATTTTCTTTTTCTCCGTGCTATAGAGTCCTGCTCAGAAGGCTCCCTGTTCCGTAATCACCATATCCAGCGCCACATCGTGCGGTTCAGGATCAAAATCCTCTACCTGCTGCAGGGTGTATGCCAGTCCAATACGGGTACAGCGGCACTGCTGCAAAATGGCATCATAATATCCCCTGCCATGACCAATACGGTTCTTGCGGGAATCAAAGCCCACCACCGGAACAATCATCAGTTCCAGTTCTTTCAGATCACACAGCCGCGATGGCTGCGGTATCGGTTCCAGCAGGCCATAGCGGGAAGGAAGGCATTCTTCCAGCGACAGAATGCGATAGAAATCCAGCGATGGACGCTGCTGCTTCATCGTGCATTTGGGCACAAACACCTGTTTCTGATGCTGAAGCAAATTCTCAATGATTTTGCGCGTATCCGCCTCATCGTCAACGGAAATATAAATGCCGATCCGCTCGGCAGCCGGAATCAGTTTCAGCAGCTGACTGCGAATGTTCTCGTCGTACTGCGCTTTCAGCAGTGCCGGCAGGGAATGCCGTCTCATCCCCGCCAGATGACGCAGTCCTTTTTTATCCAACGCTGCCCTCCATATCCAGTTTCAGCAGCTGATTCAGCTCTACTGCGTATTCCATCGGCAGCTCCCGGGTAAACGGTTCCAGAAAGCCCATGATGATCATCTCGGTGGCATCGGAACGGCTCAGACCGCGTGACATCAGATAGAACAGCTGTTCCTCGGAAATCTTGGATACTGTCGCCTCATGTTCAATTGTGGAAGTTCTGGCAAACGAGCGGTTGGTCGGAATCGTATCGCTGCGCGACTGCTCGTCCAGAATCAGCGTATCGCATTCCACTTTGGACCGGGCATGTTCCGCCTTGGGACCGTGCTGGACCAGACCACGATAATTCACCTCGCCGCCCAGCCGCGACACTGACTTGGACACGATGGTGCTGGAAGTATGCGGAGCCAGATGAATCATCTTGGCTCCGGCATCCTGAATCTGGTGCCGGGAAGCGACAGCGATGGAAATGCACATGCCGCGGGCATACTCTCCTGCCAGAATACAGGCCGGATATTTCATGTTGGTCATCGAACCGATGTTGCCGTCGATCCACTCCATGGCGCCATGCGCTTCCACCCGGGCCCGCTTGGTCACCAGATTGATGATGTTGTCAGACCAGTTCTGCACAGTGGAATAACGGCATTTCCCGCCTTCCTTGACGATGATTTCCACCACCGCGGCATGCAGGGAATCCTTGGAATACGTCGGAGCGGTACAGCCTTCGACATAATGCACGTCAGCGCCTTCATCGACGATGATCAGCGTTCTTTCAAACTGTCCCATCTGTTCAGAGTTGATGCGGAAATACGACTGCAGCGGCTTCTCCAGCTTCACCCCTTTGGGAACGTAGATAAACGATCCGCCTGACCAGACCGCGCTGTTGAGCGCGGCAAACTTGTTGTCGGTCATCGGAACCACGGTGGCGAAATATTCCTTCAGCAATTGCGGATACTGCTGCAGCGCGGAGTCGGTATCCAGAAAGATGACGCCCTTCTCCTGCACTTCCTTCAGCATGTTATGATAGACCGTTTCCGATTCGTACTGGGTGTTGACCCCGGCCAGAAATTTCTGTTCCGCTTCCGGAATTCCCAGCTTGTCAAACGTATTCTTAATCGTTTCCGGCACCTCGTCCCAATCCGATTCCTTGCGGTTGGACGGGCGGATGTAATACGTATAGTCGTCAAAATTCAGCGAACTGAGATCCGGTCCCCATTGCGGCATCGGCATGCTGACAAACGTATCGTAGGCTTTCAGACGGAAGTCCAGCATCCATTGCGGCTCATTTTTAATCCGGGATATGTCCATGACCGTTTCCCGGGTCAGTCCCTTATCTGTTTTATAGACGCTGACATCCTGATCATGAAAACCGTACTGATATTCATCCTGAGTCTGATAGACCGTTTCCTGTTTCCGGTTCATTGCTGTTTCTCCCATTCTTCCATCATTTCCTTCATCGCTTTCCAGCCGATCGTCGCACATTTAATCCGGTTGGCCTGCCGGCCGACATGCTGGAAGGCAACCGCTTCCTGCAGCATTTCCGGATCGTACTTCTGTTCCTCGATCATCGCAAAATAATTGTCCATGATCTTTTTGGCCTCCTCCACCGTCCTGCCCTTGAGCAGTTCGGTCATGATGGAGGTGGAAGCGGTGGAAATGGTGCAGGCAACGCCGTCAAAGCGAATATCCTCAATCGTGCCCTGATCATCGATCAGCGACTGCACGGTAATATCGTCAATGCAGGATTCCGACGCCATATGCACCTGCCGGTAGCCATCCTGCTCGCTCAGCTGATGATTGTGCGGATACTGATAGTGATCCATGATGATCTCCCGCAGAATCATCGGGTCATTCAATAAACTGGACATGCGGTTCCTCCTTTCCTCACAGAAACAGACCGACGCAGTTTTCCAGCGTGATTTCGCTGCACGCCTCGACAAACCGGTCAATCTCTTCTTTTGTGTTATAAAAATACAGGCTGGCCCGGACTGTCTCCGAGGTTTTCAGCACATTCAGAAGAATCTTGGCGCAGTGATTGCCAGAACGGACGGCAATTCCCCTGGAATTGAGATAGCTTGCCGCATCCTGGGCAAAGACATCCTTCGCGTTGAAGGTAATAATGCCGCTGGTGGAATGCGGATTGTACAGAATCAGATGATCCAGCTTCTGCAGCTGCTCGACCGCATAGCGTTTGAGCTGCCGTTCCGCTTCTTCTATGTTATCCATGCCGATCGCTTCCAGGTATTCGATCGCCTGTTTCAGGCCCAGCGCCGCTTCAATCGCCGGAGTTCCGGCTTCAAACTTGAACGGCGCCTGCTTCAGCAGGATATTGCCGCACATGTCAAAGCGGGCGTTGCTTCCGCCTCCCAGCATGAACGCGTCCATTTTCTGTAACAGTTCGTATTTGCCATACAGTACGCCGATTCCGGTCGGGCCGCACATTTTATGGCCGCTGAAGGCAAGAAAATCCACATCCCAGTCCCGCACATCCGTCGCGATGTGAGGAACCGACTGTGCGCCATCGCAGACTACCACCGCTCCCGCTTCATGAGCCAGCCGGCTGATCTGACGCATATCGGCAACATAGCCCAGCACATTGGTGACGCTGGCCAGCGCCACCACCCGGACGTTCTCATGCAGCGCCTGGCGGAAATTCTCCACCGTCAGCTGACCATCCTCCGTCAGCGGGATGTATTCAATCCGGGCGCCGGTTTCTTCCTGCACCTTAAACCAGGGCAAAATGCAGGAAGCGTGCTCCGCCTCGGTTGTCAGGATGACATCGCCCTCCTTCAGAAACCGGCGGCCGTAGCCATAAGCCACCAGATTCAGCGCCGCGCTGGCGCCGCTGGTCAGCACAATTTCCCGGCTGTCAGCATGAATGAAGCGGGCGATTGTGTCTCTGACCTGTTCATACTGAGCGGAAACCTGATAGGAAAGATCATAATCGCCGCGATGCACGCTGACGCACTGATCGGTATAGTAATGCGAAACGGCGTCGATCACGCACTGCGGCTTGAATGTGGTCGCCGCATTGTCAAGATAAATCAGCGGATGCGACTGCATCGAGTGCGGACGCGAGAGCATGGGAAAATCTTCTCTTATTTTCCGGACATCGAGCATACTTCATTCACCTTCGTTTCAATTTCCTGCCGCAGCGACTGCTGCAGCGCTTCATCGTCAATGATCTGCGCAATCGGCATCAGATAACCGGCCGTCACCAGCATCACCGCCTGATCCCGGCTCAGCCCGCGCGATTGCAGATACATCATCTGATCCTCATCCATCTGTCCCAGCGACGTGGCGTGACTGGCTTCCACCTCATTTTCATCGATCAGAAGCTTGGGAAGAATCGTCGCCGTCTGTTTCTCATCAAAAGTCAGCGCCCGGCTGGCCTGATGGCTTTTCGCCCCGCGCGCCCCGCGCAGAATCTGTCCTGTCGCTTCCATGCGGTAGCTGCCGCCTTTCAGAATGATGCCATAGTTTTCCATGTTGCCTTCAGTCTGAGGCGCCTGATGCACGCAATCCACGATCAGCTCCTTGACCGTGCGGGCAATCACGGCGCTGTGCAGCGAAGCCTGCGCGCCCGGCTGCGTCAGCAGCGTTGTGGAATGATGACGGACCTGTCCGGCGGACAGATGTCCGTAAGCCACTTTCAGCAAAGCGTCGCCGCCAACCTCGTTGTGCTCGCGAATCGTGATGTCCTCCTCGCTCTGATTCCAATACAGCAGCGTGACCTGACTGCCGGCGCCGATGTCTGAGCGCAGCGACAGCGAAGGCGCACGCACAATCCGGATCAGCAGACTGCAGCGGGTCCGGGGTTCGCTGTGCAGCGTCAGCTCCAGCGGCTGTTCACTGTCGATGACCAGCTCTGTCTGCTGCGGATTCAGCACCAGCGGCAGGGACGGACTGCATTGCAGAACCTGTACCGCCTCAGCCATTCTTTCTGCCTCTGGCGCTGGCGGCGCAGCTGCCCAACGTGAAGACCAGACGGGTCTGTTCCTTCGCCGGAGTCAGCTCCAGCTGCTGATAAATCCAGTCATACCCTTCCGCATCAATTTTCTGCACCAGCGTCTCATCGCCTTCCATGACAATCCGGCCGTTGATCAAAACATGCGAATGAGTCGGCTGCAGCAGCTGATAGAAACGTTCATAGTGCGATACTACGATCAATCCCAGCGAACTGTTCCGGCGCATTTCCGTGATCGCGCCGGCCACAATTTTCAGCGCGTCGACATCCAGTCCGCTGTCAATCTCATCCAGCATGGCCAGCGAAGGCTTCAGCATCTTCATCTGAACGATCTCGTTGCGCTTCTTCTCGCCCCCGGAAAATCCCTCGTTAAGAAAACGGTGAGCCAGATCCGGCTTCATCTGCAGATCCTTGATCGTCTTCTCCATTTCGCGGATAAACGTAAACAGCGGAATCGGCTGTTCGCGGCGGACGTTCATCGCCGCCCTCAGAAAATCGGAGTTGGTCACCCCGGGAACCTCTTGCGGATACTGCATCGCCAGAAACAGTCCCGCCCGGCTGCGCTCATCCACGCTCATCGCCAGCACATCCTGTCCGTCCAGCTCAATGCTTCCCTGGGTAACGATGTATTTCGGATGGCCCATGATCGCCGCCAGCAGCGTCGATTTGCCATTGCCGTTTGGCCCCATCAGGGCATGTATTTCATGATCCGAGACCGCCAGGTCAATTCCTTTCAGAATTTCCTTTCCTTCGACCTCGACGTGCAGATCCTTAATCATCAGCTGACTCATCTTCTCATCCTTTCCGCTCATGATTCATCATTCAAAAGACTTCCAAAAATTGTCCTTCATGATTATAGCATATTCTTTTTCAGGATGTACGGATTATTATCTCGCTAAACCCCGCCCGTCCCTTCTCACATCCCCTTTTTCTTCCATCCTGCGCTCAAAAAGCATCGCCATGCAGGTTGTTCACATAAAATTCAGATAGAAATCCCCGGCTGAAATTGCAAAAAAGAAACAAATAACCTATAATAATTAAGTTCACTAGGAGGTACATCATGTTGCAAGCATTAAAGAAGTACTGGTTTGTGTGCCTTGTTGGCGTGCTGCTGATTTCCGCCAGCATTTATTTTGCCTATGACCAGAACAAGGGAAAACTGCCGGGAAAAGAAGTCAACGGCGAAGATGTTGTTTTTTCCGTCGGGGACCAGGACATCACCGCCAATCAGTTCTACGACACGCTGTTTGATCAGATGGGTGTCGCAGGCGTATATCAGTTCATGGAAAAGGCGGTTGTGGATCCTTCCATAGAAACAACCGATGACATGCGCACGGAAGCGCAGTCCAACGCCGACTCGATCACCGCTCAGTTTCAGTCTACGTATGGCGATGATTACCGCTCAATGCTTCTGACCGCGCTCAACGGCGTCGGCTACAGCGATCTGGATGAACTGGACGATTACTTCATCCACATTCTCAAAACCCAGCAGCTGATCAAAAACTACGTCGACGATCACGCCGATCAGTACATTCCGGCCTACATGGAAGAAAAAAAGCCGCGGGTCGTCAGCCACATCCTGATCTCGATGGACGATGCCAGCAATCCGACGGAAGAGGAAATGGCCCGGGTCAACGCCGTCAATGACGCGCTCAACAGCGGCCGTGATTTCGGCGAAGTCGCTCAGGAGCTCTCTGAAGATTCCGGCTCTGCCATTCAAAACGGATCCATCGGCTACATGGATGCCGACAGCTCGCTGGTTTCTCCGTTTCTGGAAACCGCGCTGGCGCTGAATGAAGGAGAAGTCAGCGAATGGATCCAGACGACGTATGGATGGCATATCATCAAGTGTGATGTCACCAACGTGGATACGTTAAAAACCTATGACGAATTCTATCAGGCGCTGAGCAGCTATTATCCGACGCTGCAGCCGCAGGCAGTCTGGGAAAAGGCCCAGCAGATGAACCTGGACTTCAAGGGCAATGACAGCCTGCGCACCCAGTTGCTGGCTTACATGGGACTGAGCGAAGAGAACAACAGCGCAGACAGCGATCAGACCCAGCCTGAAACCGAAACCGAAGCGGCCGGCGAATCCGGCGCCCAGGAAGAAACAGAACAGCAGGGAGGCAATGAAGAATGAAAAAACTGATCGTACTGGCCCTGAGCCTTCTGGTGCTGGCCGGCTGCAGCGATGCCCGCGCCCAGCTGAGCGATCCCAATACCGCAGTCTTTTCCGTCGGCGATCAGTCGCTGACCAAGGGTGACCTGTACAGTTTCATGATGGCCCGCGACGCCGGATATTACGCCATCAACGAAGCCAACCGGATCATTTTCGATCAGGAAGTGCCGGTGAGTGACCAGATGCGGGCGGAAGCGGAGGAAACGCTGAACAGCTACCGGTCGATGTTCGGCGATTCCTTTACAAGCTATCTGCAGTCCTATGGCTTTGCCGATGAGGAAGACTACCTGAACAACAGTCTGCTGCTGTCCATCCAGTCGCAGGCACTGACTGAAAAGTATATCAACGAAAACTTCGATACGCTGACTGCCCGCTACAGCCCGAAAAAAATCCGTTTGATGCAGTTCACCGATGAAACGGCGGCCAATACAGCGCTGGAAGCATTGAAAAACGGAGCGGATTTTGCGGAAACGGCGTCGGCCAACGGTTCCAGCGTTTCGTCGGAAGAAACCGTCGCCACCACCCAAAGCAGCTATGCGACCAATGTGCTCGCCTATCTCTCGGTTGTGACGGAACCGGGACTCTCTGAAGTCATCGCCGATGACAGTGCGGCCAACTTCTACATCGTGCAGGTTACCGATACCAATCCGGAAAACTTCCGTGACGAAGTGGTCAGCGCCATCGCTGCCATGAGCACTATCTCTTCCGAATCGACGATTCATTACTTTGAAAAATACAATTTCACAGTTTATGACAAAACAATTTACGATCAGCTGAGTTCCAATTATTCCGACTATCTTGTCCAGGATAACAGCGACAGCGAATAAAACTGCAAAAGAGCGTGAAAAATCACGCTCTTTTCTTTATAATAGATTCGAGAAACAGACAGGAGAAAAGAGAATGGAAAACGCAAAAGTCTATACCACCAACCTGAGAACCTACGGCACGACCAGCCTGCTGGACAAGCTGGAGAAGCTGGTGCGGGCGGCAGGGATCGAAACGCTGCCGTTTCAGGATCGCTATGCGGCCATCAAGGTCCATTTCGGAGAGCCGGGCAACCTGGCGTATCTGCGTCCCAACTATGCCCGCCGGATCGTGGACATCGTCCGCTCTCTGGGCGGCAAACCGTTTCTGACAGACTGCAACACGCTGTATGTCGGCGGCCGCAAAAACGCGCTGGATCATCTGGAATCCGCCTATCAGAACGGCTACAATCCGTTCAGCTGCGGCTGTCATCTTTTGATTGCCGATGGATTGAAAGGCACTGATGAGGCGCTGGTTCCCATTCATCAGAAACATGTCGCGGAAGCCAAAATCGGCCGGGCAATCATGGATGCCGATATTTTCATTTCGCTCAATCATTTCAAGGGTCACGAATCGACCGGCTTTGGCGGAGCGCTGAAAAATATCGGCATGGGCTGCGGTTCCCGGGCCGGTAAAATGGAAATGCACAGTTCTTCCAAACCCCAGGTCAATCCAGCGAAATGCCGCAGCTGCGGTGTCTGCCGTTCCATCTGCGCTCATGACGCGCTGTCCTTTAATGACCAGCATATCATGCGTATTGACACCCATCGCTGCGTTGGCTGCGGCCGGTGCATCGGCGTCTGCAACTTCGATGCCATCGAACCGATGAATGACGAGGCCAACGATATCCTCAACGAAAAAATTGCCGAATACGCGCTGGCCGTACTGCAGGGACGGCCGCACTTTCACATCAGCTTTGTCATCGATGTCAGCCCCTGCTGTGACTGTCATGCCGAAAACGACCTGCCGATCGTACCGGATATCGGTATATTCGCTTCCCTGGATCCGGTTGCTCTGGATCAGGCCTGTGCCGATGCCGTCAACCGTGCGCCGATCATGCCGGGCAGTGTGCTGGACACGCAGCCGAAAGATCATCACGATCATTTCACCGATACCCATCCGGAAACCCACTGGCAATCCTGCCTGGCCCATGCCGAAAAGATCGGACTGGGCAGCCGCCATTATGAACTGATATCGATTCGATAACAAAGGAGGTCTATCTTATGTGTGTTTTCTGCCGTATTATCAACAAGGAAATTCCTTCCCGTATCGTCTATGAAGACGATCATGTCCTGGCGATTCTCGATCTTGCCCAGGTTACCCGCGGACATACGCTGGTCATGCCCAAAAAACACATCGCCACGCTGATGGATTGCGACGATGACACCGCTGCCGCTGTGATCCGCGTCATCCGCAGACTGGCCGCTCAGATTCAGCAGAAAACCGGCGCCGCCGGCATTAACGTTCTCAACAACAACGGCGAGGCGGCCGGACAGACGGTAGATCACCTGCATTTTCACATTATCCCGCGCTATGGCAGCGCCGACGCCTTCCATTGCGAATTTGCCGAGTCCCAGCCGCAGGATCTGGATGAAGTGCTGGCTTCTCTGCAATAAAAAAATGCTGATTCCCAGGAAAGAGGAAGGAAAACCGCCTTCCTCTTCCTTTTTTTCAGCATTTTTTTACTTACTGAACCTTTTGTACCGTGACAGCACGGCGGCGCAGCTGCCGCTTCAGCCAGCCGCCCTGCAGGTAATAAGGAATAAACAGAACCGAGGTGATGCTCCAGGTCAGAGGATAGCTGAACAGAACGTTTTCTATCGTGTGATTCATCGGAACCGCAATCAGAATCCACAGTACACGCAGCACACAGATCCCCAACAGCGTCATCATCGTCGGAATCAGCGAATCCCCCGTTCCCCGCACCGCGCCGGACAGAATTTCCACGCAGACATAGGTTACATAATAAGGAGCCAGGTACAGCAGCATCTGCATGCCAATGCGGATCACCTGTTCATCCTGTGTAAACAGCTGATAAACCCACTGTCCCGTCAGCATCAGTACTGCCGACATCACCACCGCCGTCAGGGCGGAAAGTCCCAGCGAAACGCGGACGCTTTTGTGAACGCGATCGATTTTGCCGGCGCCGAAATTCTGACCGACAAACGTCGTCACCGCCACGCCAAACGCGCTCATGATCATCCAGAAAATACCGTCAATCTTTCCGTAAGCCGTATAAGCCGCAATGGTCGTGGTACCGAAGCTGTTGACGCTGGTCTGGATGACGATGTTGGATAACGAATACATCACCGACTGCAGGCCGGCTGGAATCCCGATCATCACGATGCTTTTCAGCAGCGCGGGATGAATACGGATTTTTTTCAGCTGCAGCCGGCAGCGTTCATCTTCCGACTGCATCAGACTGAGAATGACAAGAATTCCGCTGAAAAACTGCGCCAGGCAGGTTGCCAGCGCGGCCCCGAAAACACCCCAGTGAAAAACAGCCACAAACAGCAGATCCAGTACGACATTGACCAGACAGCAGGCGATCAGAAAAAACATCGGCCGGCGCGAATCCCCCACCGCCCGCAGAATTCCAGACCCCACGTTATAAATCAGCGTCGGAATCATGCCAATAAAATACACGATCATATACGTCAGCGAATAATCCATGATGTTATCCGGCGTCCCCATAGCCCGCAACGCAAACGGGGCGCCGATCATGCCGATCACCATCATGACTGCGCCGCCCCAGAGTCCCATCGCAATTCCGGTATGTACCGCATCGCTGGATTCTCTGATATTGCGCGCGCCGTAAAACTGAGAAATGATCACCGTCGCTCCCGAAGACAGGCCGACAAAAAAGCCAACCAGCAGATTGATCAGCGTGCTGGTCGCCCCGCCGACGGCCGCCAGCGCTTCCGTTCCCACAAACTGACCGACCACGACCGCATCCACGGTATTGTAAAGCTGCTGGAAAAAAGTTCCCAGCATAATCGGAAAGAAAAACAGCAGCAGCTGTTTCCAGATTACCCCCTCGGTAATTTCATTGACTGTCGGATTGTGAACACGACGCATATCCCCTGTTCCTCCTCATTCACTGAGATATAGAATATCACGGTTGTCATATTTTGTCATCCACCAAATCCATGAACAGCAAAACCCGGAAAATCCGGGTTCTGTTTACAGATGAATCAGCGGCTGACCGTCGATCAGACGCCGGCCGTTATCATGACACAGCAGCTGAGCGCAGTCCTCGTTCATCCGCCGGGCGATTTCCAGACGGATATCGCTGAGCTTGATGATACGCTTGCCCCAGCAGTGATGGGCATCCGTTCCGATCACATCGCAATACCCCTCTTCCACCATGCGCCAGGCCAGACGCTGCTGCTGAAGATCGTCGTTGAGAATCAGGGAAGTCCGGTTAACCTGAAAATCACAGCCCAGACTTCGCCAGCGCTTCAGGATGGAAAAATCCTGCTGCACGCTGCGATAGCGTTCCGGATGAGCAATGATCACCTGATAGCCCAGACTCACTACCTCTTCCAGCAATTCCGTTTCACTGCGTTTCAGCGCGACCTTCTGATACCAGGGAAACTCAATCAGCAACCGCTGCGAACCGTTGAGCGTTACCGCCCGTCCCTCGCGAATCCAGGACAGCGACTGATCAGAAAGAAAGAACTCGCAGCCCAAAGCAACCTCCAGCGGCCACTTTTCCGCCTGAATCAGCCGCTTCAGCGCCTCAAACGGAGCGCGCAGCGTCGCCGCATCATTTTCATATTTCAGAAAAGGAAGGCTGTGCGGCGTGCACAGGATCGCCTCTACGCCATCCTCCACCGCAATCTGCAGCATCTGCCGTGAAGTCGCTTCCTCCTGCGATGCGTCATCCACACCCCAGATCACATGACAATGGGTATCAATCATTTTCTTTGCCCCTGCCGTTTTTTCGGCTTGTAGAACGCCCGGTTTTCCATCGGGAACAAACGTGGCGTAAAGCTGCCTTCCTCCGTCTGCGCATACGCTTTTTCCAGCGTGTTCATCCGGGCGTCCAGATTGTCGATCATATGCAGGACTTCTGCTTCAGCCACCAACGGCAGCACCGGAGATCCGAATTCATGCTGGCCATGATGGGAAAGTACCATATGCCGCAACAGCAGTGCTTCCTCGCTGTCGCCAAAGCCGAGCTGATCCGCCACTTCGGCAATTTTGGCCTGCATGATGGAAATGTGTCCCAGCAGCTTGCCCTGCAGCGTATATTCGGTCACGACCGGTCCGGACAGCTCCGTCAGCTTGCCCAGATCATGCACCATGATCCCGCTGATCAGAAGCTCACGATCCAGCATCGGATACAGCCGCACAACCTCGTTGGCCAGATCCAGCATACCGGTCACATGTTCCGCCAGACCGCCGACGAAACTGTGGTGATTTTTCGCCGCCGCCGGATAATCGTAAAACGGTTTCTCATACTCTTCAAACAGGCGGCCGATAATTCCCCGGTAAACCGGATTGGTCAGCGAAGCCAGCGCGTCCTGAATTTTCTGCTTCAGCAGCGGACGAGGAATCGTCGTCGTCTCCATATAGTCGCTCAGCTCGATCGCCTGCTGATCCATTGGCGTCAGCCTGTGAACCCGCAGCTGCAGCGCGTTGCGGTAGCGCAAAACCTCGCAGCTGATCTCGCTGACCCGCCCTGGAACGCAGTTTTTTACCTGTTCTTCCTTTACATCCCAGAGCTTGCCCTCGATCGTTCCGCTTTTATCGCGCAGCGTCAACGACAGATAGGGAGATCCGGTATTGGTTGCGCCCCGGGTCACCTGTACTACCAATAACGGCAGCGTCAGGCTTTCGCCTTCCTTCATTTCAGCAATTGTCTTATTCATCATCCCACTCCATTTCACTCAAGATCAGATAAATATCCTCAGCGTCAAAGCCCTGTGCGGAACAATAACGGAAAACATAATTGCGCAGCTTGGTTCCGCTGTATTTGGTCTGATACCGCTTCTTCGCCCGCCCGGCCGTGCGGCGCAGACTGTCCAGCTCCGTCCGCTCATCCTCAACAAAGCTCAGATTGTCCATGACCTCGTCGATGATCTCCGTCGAAAACCCCTGATTGATCATCTTGGATTTCATGATGTTCTTTTTCATCCGCACCGATTTCTCCCGGATCGTCGGCTGCAGCTTCTGCGCCCATTTCAGCGCGTTGCGGAATTCCGACTGCTCGTCCTCCTGCGCAAACGCTTCCTCAATCAGCTCATTGGGGATCCCCTTACGCCGCAGCGTCCGGGTAATCTTGTTTTTTCCCTGCAGCATCAGCCGCAGATTGTAGATCTGATTTTTGGCATACCGGGCGTCGTTGATCAGATCACGCTCTTCCAGTTTTTCCACGATGTCATTAATCTGACGGATATCGAGCTCGGTATTCTGCGTCAGCCAGTCATAAATTTCCTTACGCGTCCGGTCCCGGGCCGTAATTTTCTTCAGACAGCTCTGATACGCCTTCACCTGTTCCTCTTCTGCCAGCAGCTCGTCCAGCTCATCCCGGCTCAGCGTGGCGTTCTTGCGCAATCCTTTATTGAAGTAGGTTTCCAGCGAAACCAGCACCTTCATCTGTTCCTCCGGTGAAACGATCTTCAGCTCCACGCAATCATCCTTCGGCCGAATCCCTTCCAGCCGCAGCGTTTCCCGATAATCCACAATGGCGCTATGATAGACATCCAGCACTTTCTGGACAAAAATCCGGCTGTCGTACACCGCCGCCTTGTTTACCGCCTGTTCGCTGATCTGTTGTTTCTGAGCTTCGCTCAGCGCCAGATACTGCTGCACCTTCTGCGCAAACTGTTCCGGCTTGCGAAACAGAAAGCCGGTTTCTCCTTCGATCACCAGATCGTCCAGCACCTCATCCGGACGGGCAAACACCGGCAGACCGCTGGCCAAAGCCTCGATATAGGTCATCCCCTGCGTCTCTGTCAGCGAGGCCGAAACGAAAGCGTCCGCGCTGTGATAATAGGCCGGGATCTGTTGCGAAGGTTTCTTGCCGGCGAAGGTAATCATCGATTCAATCCCCAGTTCGCGGGCATGCTGCTGCAGATATTCCTGCTCCGGCCCACCGCCGATCACCGCGAAATGAACCGGCGCCTGCTGCTGATGCAGATAACTGAAACCATCGATGACAAAATCAATGCTTTTTTCCTTGGCAATCCGGCCGACAAACACAATCAGCAGCTGATCCGGATCCGGCATCAGCTCGCTGCGAATGCTGCGGCGCTGTTGCTCATCAGTGCGGCTCCGGTCAAAACGGCGCAGATCCAGTCCGGTAGGAATGACGTGGATCCGCTTGCGGATGCCATAGCGCTGCAGCATTTCCTTGGTTTTCTGGGAAGGCGCGATCAGCTCCGTACACGAGTCGCCATACAGCTTGCTCAGCGAACCGACCGCCTTTTTGGCAACCTTATCAATGGAATCCAGATGCAGTACGTTGACATAATGCGTATAGTCCTCATACGTCGTATGATATGTGGAAACTAACGGCAGCTGCAGCATCTTGGCGACAATGCGCGCAAAAATACCGACGCCGAATTCCGTATGCGCATGGATTACCTCCAGCTTCATCTCACGGATATCCTTCAGCGCCGCAAAATGGATCGGACTGGTCAGAACATACCCATACAGGCTCTTCAGCTCTACTCCCGGCAGCCTCAGCACATGATCCTCCCGCACAATCTGCATGCCCGGGTGCGTCGTGATGACAAACACCTGATGACCGTTTTTCTCCAGTTCCTGCTGCAAAGTAACAATCGAGGAAACAACACCGTTCACATCCGGCAGATAAGTATCCGTAAACAAACCGATTCTCATTCGTGGTCCTCCTTTCTCGACATGACGACCGCCGGCCGGCTTTTCACCCAGATAAAAGTCAGCCCGCCCAGAATCATAATCAGATAGTAAGAAACAAACCGCCACAGGATCATCGCGCTGGTCGCTCCCAGCTGGCCGAAAACAGTGGAAAACATCAGCACAAACGTTGCTTCCGTTCCGCCGCTGGCGCCCGGGATCGGGATGAAGGCGTTGATCATCGAAACAAAGGAAGCCAGCGCCACACAATCCAGAAACAGTTCCGGACCGATTGGCAGATTCAGCGCCAGAGCGCAGAAAAACGGAATGGAATAATACAATCCCAGCCGTACAAAATTGGCAATCACCACACGAATGATCAGCGGTCGATGGCTCTTGAGCTTGGTCGTTTCGCTGCCAAAGCGATCAAGCTGATCCTTCAGCATGGCCCGCGCTTTTTCCGGGTCCTTCACCAGATGCAGACGGCAGCCCAGATCCAGTCCCCGGGTACTGAGCCAGCGGTAAATCCGCGGAAAGCGCACCAGCGCCCACAGTCCGACGATCACCAGACTGTTAACCAGAAAGCCCAAAAGCACCAGCAGGAAAAACTGCGAATAATGCGCGTAAAAATAGTGAAAGCGCAGCAACAGCAGCACAAACACCGTGACGATCATCACCGACTGATAGACGATGAACTCCATCCACAGCACGCTGGCCGAATCGCTCAGCTGCACTCCCTGTTTCTTAAACACATACACCTGCGCAAACTGGCCGCCGGATGCGCTGGGCGTCACACCATGGAAAAAAGAAGCGACCAGCGCGTTCACCACTCCATAGCGCAGCCGGTAATGAGGATTGCTGATACGGGTCAGCTGCGTCAGAATCCAACCGATGACCCATTGATACAACAGCACGATCGCAAGAATGACGATCAGCCACCCCGGTGAAATCTGCTGCAGTATCTGCAATACCTCGCGATAATTGTCCTTCAGCGTAAACCACAGAACAAAAGCGGTAAAGCCGACAATCAGTACAATATTCAAACCAAAATTTCGAGTTTTTTTCATAGATTTCCTCTGAGTTCTTGAAAATATTATACAATGAACCGCTTCGAAGCACAAGAAAATAGACTTTATCCCAAGCCGGATAAAGTCCTGTCTTTTCCGTTCAGCACGCTTTCATAGATCGCTTTCAGCTGCTGACCGATATTGGCAATGCTGCGCTGCTGCGCCGTTTTCAGCGCTTCCTCGCTGAGGGAAGGGAGCCGCTTTTCCACAACCTCTTCCACCAGATGGGCAAATTCGTCATTGTTGTGTCCTTTATAACAGTTGACCCGATCCACCAGCCATGGGTCAAAAGCACCGATATCCCGGACGATCACCTGCTGACCGGCTGCCAGCGCCTCCAAAACGACAATGCCCTCGGTTTCCTCATAGGAAGGAAAGAAAAAGGCGTTGGCGCCGGCGTAAGCGCCCTCAATGATCGCGCCCTTGACATAGCCGGGAAACAGCACGTTATCCGGATGATCCTCTTCCACGATCTCACGGATCGTCTTGGGAATCGAAATCAGAGGCGTGGAACCAAACCAGATGAACTTGTACTGCGGCAGCCGGCGGGCCACCTCAACAAAATCCGGCAGTCCCTTCCGCTCAAAAAACAGACCGACCGACAGCACGACCTTGTCTTTTTCGCTGAGACTGAAATACTTGTAATACGCCTTGACCTTCTCCGGATCATAAGCAAACCGGTCCAGATCGATCCCGTTGGAGACCGCGTAAATCGGCAGCGTAATGCCATACCCTTCCAGCAGCTTCTTGGAATAAGGCGTTGGCGTAATGATCGCGTCCGCGCTGGAATACAGCGAAATCAGATGCTTTTTGAACAGCGGCGCAATCTGATTGGAAAGCACAAAGGAATTGCGGAAATCTTCCTCGGTGGAATGTGCGTGATAAATCACCGGCTTGCCTTCCCGGCGCGCTTTGGCGATGATGCCCTGGCTGGCAGGCCCCACCGTGTTGATGTGCAGTATATCGTAATCATCATCCGGATCCAGCGTATAATCTACGCCGGCCAGCGTCAGCGCCAGCTTCTGATGCTTCTGCGCCCGCCCGATCCCGGAGGTGGAGATCACCTTCTCTGCTTCAAAGTACAGCAGCACTTTCATACAAACACCTCGAATCCAAGTACAAGTATAATGAAATCTATCCTGAAGTGCAAGTTACAATCCCGTCATCTTCCTGAACATACGAATCTTTTTGCCGACAGAAAGCGCAAAAAAAGACAGGAACCGAAAACAACTCCGATTCCTGTCAATAGATCCACAGATCTGATTTTTATTCCTGAGACAGCTTAACCAGGCGGTTGTAACGTCTCTGAGCGTCCTTCTTCGTTTTTTCGAACATTTCGTACGCTTTTTCACCCTTCAGCTTCGGCAGCTGGCTGTAGCGGGTTTCGTTCATCAGGAAGTCCTGGAACAGTTCCCACTTCGGTTCCTTGGAATCGATCGTCAGCGGATGTTCTTCGTTGCGCGGATCGAAACGATACAGCGTAACGTAGCCGCATTCTACCGCCTTGGCCTGAACTTTCTGATGATTGGACAGGCCGCCCTTGATTCCGTGTTCAGCACATGGAGAGTAAGCGATGATCAGCGACGGTCCGTCGTAGCTTTCCGCTTCCTTGAAGGCTTTCAGCGTCTGAGCCCGGTTGGCGCCCATCGAAACCGAAGCGACATAGACATGACCATAAGCCATGGCGATCTGTCCCAGATCCTTCTTCGCCGTCGTCTTGCCGCCCGCCGCAAACTTCGCGATGGAAGCCGCCTGCGAAGACTTGGAAGACTGTCCGCCGGTGTTGGAGTACACTTCTGTATCCAGAACCAGAACATTGACGTTCAGGTCATTGGCCAGAACATGATCCAGTCCGCCGTAACCGATATCATAAGCCCATCCGTCGCCGCCGACAATCCAGATGGATTTGCCGACCAGATCACGCTCGTAATCCAGCAGTTCCTTGACCGCTTCGTTGGAAGAAGCCCGAACGCCTTCAACAATCGCATCCTTGACCGCCCGCTGAGCGTCACGGTCGTTGCCGGCCGCGATGTACTTCTCAAACGCTTCCTTCAGCGCCGGTTCTACCTGATCCATGTTATTTTCCATGATCGACAGAATACGCGCTTCCTTGAAGTTCTGAGCCAGTGCCATACCATAGCCGTATTCCGCATTGTCCTCAAACAGCGAGTTGGCCCAGGCCACACCGTTGCCTTCCTTATCGTTGACAAACGGTGTCGACGGAGTCGAAGAGCAGTAAATCATCGAGCAGCCCGTCGCGTTGGCAACCATCATATCCTTGCCGAACAGCTGCGAAGCCAGCTTGTAGTACGGTGTTTCACCGCATCCCGGGCAGGCTCCGGAAACTTCGAAGTAAGGCATCGCGAACTGCGAACCCTTGACTGTATCTACCGGGAAGTAACCCGTCTTGTATTCGACTTCCTTGAACAGGTAATCCGCCAGCGGCTCCTGATCCAGTTTTTCATTGATATCGACCATCTTCAGCGCCTTGTTGCCAGCCTTGCCCGGGCATTCTACAACGCACAGACCGCAGCCGACACAGTTGGCCGGAGAAACCTGAATCCGGTATTTCAGATTTTCAACACCCTTGCCCATCGCCTGGATTGTCTTGAATTCCATCGGCGCCGCCGCAATTTCCTCATCCGTCAGTAAGAACGGACGAATGGTCGCATGCGGGCAGACATAGGAACAGAATCCGCACTGGATACAGTTGTTCGGATCCCAGGTCGGTACCTGAACCGCAATCGTTCTCTTTTCCTTGAAGGCGACGTTGTTGTGGATCGAACCATCCAGAATGCCGTATTTCGTGAAGTTGGAAACCGGCAGATCGTAGCCTTCCAGCGAGTTGATCGCCATGACATGGTTGTCAAAGTATTCATCGCCGGTCAGCTTGCGTCCGGAATCATACGGCAGATCAGCCCACTCCGGCTTTACCGGAATCTCAACCAGTCCGTCGCGTCCGCTGTCAATCGCCTTGTAGTTCAGCTGAACGATTTCCTCACCCTTTTTGGAATAGGATTTCTTGGCCATATACTTCATCAGATCAACAGCCTTGTCATACGGCATGATCTGTTCGTTCAGCGCGAAGAAAGCCGACTGCAGGATTGTGTTGGTACGACGTCCCATGCCGATCTGCTGAGCGATCTTGGTCGCGTCGATAATGTAGAATTTCGCATTCTTTTTCGCCAGACCCGCCAGCATGCGATTTGGCAGATGGTGTTCCAGCTCCTGCGGGGCAAATGTCGTATTGAGCAGGAAGGTTCCGCCCTTCTTCAGGCAGCTGGTCATGTCATATTTGAAGCAATACGCATCCAGACTGCAGGAAACGAAGTCCGCATTGTTGATATAGTATGTGGAACGGATCGGAGAATGACCGAATCTCAGATGAGAACGGGTAACGCCGCCCGCCTTCTTGGAGTCATACTGGAAGTAGGCCTGCGCATACTGATCGGTGTTGTCACCGATAATCTTGATCGAAGACTTGTTGGCGGAAACGGTGCCGTCCGATCCCAGACCGAAGAACAGGCAGGACGTATAGTCGCCGTCAATGGTGAATTCCGGATCCACATCCAGGCTCAGATGCGTTACGTCATCGTTGATGCCGATCGTGAATTCATCTTTCGGCGCATCCTTGGCCAGCTCGTCATAAACCGCCTTGATCTGATTCGGAGCGGTATCGCGGGAACCCAGACCATAACGGCCGCCGGTAATCGTCAGATCCTTGCGGTCTTTCAGAGCGTTCAATACATCGAGGTACAGCGGTTCTCTGGTGCCCATTTCCTTGGAGCGATCCAGAACGGCAATTTTCTTGACGCTCTGAGGCAGAACGGCGGTCAGATATTTGACCGAGAACGGACGATACAGATGAACCTTGATCAGGCCGACCTTTTCACCCCGTTTTCTCAGTTCGTCGATCGTTTCCTTGATCGTTTCGGTAACCGAACCCATCGCAACGATGATGCGGTCGGCATCCGGAGCGCCATAATAGGTAAACGGAGCATAGTCTCTGCCGGTATGCTCGGAAATCTTTTTCATGTAATCGGCGACGATATCCGGTACCGCGTCGTAATGCTTGTTCTGCGCTTCACGGCCGGTAAAGAAAATATCGTCGTTCTCCGCGCCGCCGCGGGTAATCGGATTGGAATGCGGATTCAGCGCGTTGGCCTTGAACCGGGCTACCGCGTCCCAGTCGGTCAGACTCTTCAGATATTCCTGATCCATAACTTCGATTTTCTGAATTTCATGCGAAGTTCTGAAACCGTCGAAGAAATGAACAAACGGAACCGAAGCCTTGATCGCGGCCAGATGAGCGACACCGCCCAGATCCATCGCTTCCTGTACGGAATGCGACGCCAGCATGCACACGCCGGTCTGACGGGCAGCATAGACGTCCTCATGATCGCCGAAAATGTTCAGCGCCCGGCCGGCAATCGCTCTGGCCGCAACATGAATAACGCCCGGCAGCAGTTCGCCTGCCAGCTTGTACATATTCGGAATCATCAGCAGAAGACCCTGAGAAGCAGTAAACGTTGTCGCCAGGGCCCCTCCCTGCAGCGCACCGTGAACCGCGCCGGCGGCGCCGCCTTCGGACTGCAGTTCCGCAACCTTGACTACCGTGTCGAAGATATTCTTGCGGCCCTGGGATGCCCATGCGTCAACGACTTCCGCCATCGGTGACGATGGAGTGATCGGATAGATCGCAGCTACCTCAGTAAACGCATAAGCGCAATGAGCGGCAGCTGTATTGCCATCCATTGACATAAAAGTTTTCGTCATGGTTAAACCTCCTGTACTCTCTAACCGTTATCATTATAAAACAAAAAAGATGATTTTTAAACAATGTTTTTTAACTTCTTCCGGCTTTTGCCGGATGGCCGCAAAGCCATGATTTTCCCGGTGTCATCCCGCCGATGACGCCATGAAAAAAGGAGAGCCGAAGCTCTCCGTTCACACCTTGATCCGGGTCCAGGCCGCCTTGCGGAAACGCAGATAGCTGACCAGATAACGGGTAAACTGATCCAGCAAAACCGACATCCATGCCCCCGGCAGTCCCAGGTTCAGCGGATAGCAGAGAATCCAGGTCAGCACCGGCCGGACGATCGTCACGCTGATCAGCATCAACAGTGCGACAAACTTGACGTCACCCGCTCCCCGCAGACTGCCGATGATGATGACCTGCACAATCTGAAACAGCACGGTCACCGACAGGAAAATCAGCGGAATCTCCCCGGCCGCAATCACTGCCGCTTCACTGCTGAACAGCCCCATCAGCTGTGCCCGAAACAGCGTAATCGAGGCGCTGACGATCACAGCCAGCACCAGACCGATGCGCTGGGCCACCTTGCCATAGATGATCGCCATATCCGAACGTTCCGCGCCCAGACTCTGCCCTACCAGCGAGGTGTTGGCAATCGACAGGCCGTCGCCAACCGAGAAGGAAATCGACATGATATTCATGACAATCTGATGAGCGGCAAAAGCTACCGTACCCAGGCCCGCTACCGCCTTGGCATACATCAGAAAACCGATTCGCAGGAAAATCTGTTCCACCAGCGCCGACCAGCTGATATTGAACAGATCCCTGATCGCCCGGCGGTCCGGAAGCCAATTCTGATTCAGCTTCAGCTGCAGAAAACCGTCCTTGTGCGATACCGAATAAACGGCGATAAAAAAGGAAACGATGTTGCCCATGGCGGTGGCGATCGCCGCGCCGGCAACCTCCAGCCGCGGAAAGAAAAACAGACCGTTGATCAGCATGGCGTTCATCACCAGGTTGACCAGGTTAGCGGCAATGTTGGTCACCATCGAAATCCGGGTATTGCCGATACCCCGCTGAGCAGCGGTAA
Organism: uncultured Holdemania sp.; assembly: GCA_904395815.1. Taxonomy (GTDB): domain Bacteria; phylum Bacillota_I; class Bacilli_A; order Erysipelotrichales; family Erysipelotrichaceae; genus Holdemania. The sequence continues at coordinate 32,277 of CAJFOC010000020.1, read as the reverse complement.
TTGTCAAGCCGACGCAATAGAAGAAGTTGCCGAACATAATAATTCTGAAGTAGGTGACCGCCAGATCAAGGTAATCCGGCGTCGCTCCGGCAAAGCTCAGAATCTGCGGTGCAAACACCGCGCCGCCCAGCGACAGCAGCAAGGACAGCACCACGCTCAGCATGAAGGCCTGACGCAGATAGATGTTGGCCTCCTTCTGCAAACCGGCTCCCTTACGGCGGGAAACCAATACCGTAACGCCGGTATTGAGCGCCAGAATCGTCGCCAGAACAAGAAACTTCGGCTGATTGGTAATGCCGACCGCCGCGATGGCCTCCGATCCCAGACCGCCGACCATCATCAGATCGACCGCGCCGATCAGCGCGATCAAAACGCTTTCTACCGCACTGGGCCAGGCGATATGAAAGGTGCGCCGGTAAATGGTCCGGTTGTCGGGAATGTCTCCGAGAATCTGCGCCGGCTTGATCATGTTCTGCCAGCGGAAGAAATTCAGCAGCGTATTCAATACAATTCCCCTTTCCTAATGTTGATACACATATGATTAAGTGTAACACAGAATTACCGAATTATTACCTGGAAAGCGGAAAAAACACGAAAAAAAAGGAAAACCCGCAGATTTTCCTCATTGTATCAGATACGCTTCCAGCAGCTGATAAGCCGCCTTCACTCCCTGAAGATGCGTTCGTTCCATCCCGTGACTGGCATGCACACCCGGTCCGATCAGCGCTGCGCGGATATCGTTGCCGCCTCTGAGCGCGGCACTGCAATCGCTGCCATAAGCCGGATAGATATCCACCGCATACGGGATCTGCAGCGTCTGAGCCAGTTCGATCAGCCGGCTGGTCATGCCGTAATCGTAAGGGCCGGAGGAATCTTTGGCACAGATGGACACCTGGGTTTCAGTGCAGTTGAGATCACTGCCGACACAGCCCATATCCACCGCCAGCATCTCGCGCACCTCTGCCGGAATCCAGCTGGCGCCATGGCCCACCTCTTCATAGGTGGAAAACAGGAAAAAGGTTTTGCAGCGCGGTTTGCGGCCATCCTGATGCCACTGCTGCAGCAGCGTCAGAATCAGAGCGGCGGAAATCTTGTCGTCAAGAAATCGCGATTTGATAAACCCGCTGTCCGTGATCGTGGTTTTCGGATCGATTGCGACGATATCGCCAGCCTGAATTCCCAGCTGCCGTACCTGCTGCTCATCCTGCACCAGCTCATCCAGCCGGATTTCCATGTTCTGTTCCGTCCGCGGCAGCGTCGCAGCATCCGGATACACATGCACTGAAGGCGAAACCGACAGAATCGTACCGCTGATCCGCCGGCCGCTGCGGGTGATGACGGTGCAGTATTCTCCATCCAGCGTCGGCAGACACGGCCCGCCCAGCCGGGTCAGCGCCAGCGTACCGCCGCTTTTGATCGAACGGACCATCAGTCCCAGCGTATCGACATGAGCACTGACCGCCATCGCCGCTCCTTCGCCACTCCCTTCCACCTCAACGATCAGATTGCCCTTGGCGCTTTGGGTACAGCGGTAACCCATCGCTGAAAGCCGCTGAGCAATCCATTCAATCGCATGGTGCGCATACCCGGTCGGACTGTCAATCCCCAACAGATCCAACGCCCACTGTTTCAGTTGTTCCTCATTCATTTTCGTTACCCCTTTCGCTGATAATGACGCCATCGCGCCCATCCACTTCACTGACCAGCACCTTGACCTCCTCGTCAAGCGAGGTCGGCACGTTTTTGCCGACATAATCGGCGCGGATCGGCAGTTCGCGATGACCGCGGTCTACCAGCACCGCCAGATGAATCTCACGCGCCCTTCCGCAGTGCATCACCCCGTCCATCGCCGCCCGGACCGTCCGTCCCCTGAACAGCACATCGTCCACCAGAATGACCACCCGGTCCTTTACCGGCACCGCCAGCGGCAGCTGGGGATTGAGCGAAGGCTCCACATCGTCGCGCCATTGGGAAATATCCAGACTGGCGCAGGGAATGTCGCACTGCTCAAAGCCGTCGATCATCGCCTTCAGCCGCCGTGCCAGAAACTCTCCGCGGGTGCGGATCCCTACCAGCACCAGACCGTCCACTCCCTTGTTTTTTTCCACGATTTCATGAGCCATCCGTACCAGCGAGCGTTTCATGGAGCTGGCATCCATAATTTCCTTCATCATCCACATCCTCCTATATAACCTGAAACAGATAGAATTTCAGATACTGGGTTTCCGGCACCTCCGGCAAAATCGGATGATCCGGCGCCTGATGCCGCACCTCGATCTGCCGCAGCTGCACCCCAGCCTGTCGCGACGCTTCCACCAGCATCGCTTCAAACAGATCGTCTTTCATAAAGTGCGAACAGGAAGCGCTGGCAAACAACCCTCCCCGCGGCAGAAGCCGCAGCGCCAGCGTATTCAGCCGCAGATATCCCTGCGCGGCATTGTGCAGCGTCCGCCGCGATTTGGTGAAGGCCGGCGGATCCAGAATGAGGTAATCGATCGCGTGCGGCTGCGTGCGCAGCTTTTCCAGCAGCTCAAAAACATCGCTGTGAACAAATTCAATCCGATCCTGCAGGCCGTTGAGCTCAGCGTTAAGACGGGCGTTGTCCAGCGCGGTGGCGGAAATGTCCGCCGCCATCACCGATGCCGCCCCGGCCCGGGCCGCATTGAGCGCAAAGGAGCCGGTATGCGTGCAGCAGTCCAGCACATGTCTTCCTGCCGCCAGTCTTGCCGCGGCACGGCGGTTTTCTTTCTGATCAAGGAAAAAGCCGGTCTTCTGTCCCTGCGCAAAATCCACCTGATACCGGATGCCGTTTTCCACGATCTGGGTGGTTGTGGCTTGCGGATGCGGCAGCCCGGCAGCCCAGCCGGTCTGTTCGCTCAGCCTTTCCTTGCGCCTGAGCGCGATGTCGTTGCGCTCATAAATCCCCTCGACCGTTTCTCCCATCGCCTTCAGTTCGTCCAGCAAAATATCAAACAGCATGCCCTTGATCTTCTCGATTCCCAACGACACGATCTGGCTGACCAGAATGGTGCCGAACCGATCGACAGTCCAGCCCGGAAAATGATCCGCCTCACCGAAAATCAGCCGGCAGCAGTCCAGCTGCTCTGGCATGACAAGGCGGCGATATTGCAGACTGTAACGGATACGCCGCCGCCAGAACGCCTCGTCAAACCGGTCGTTGGCGTTGGTCGATACGATGCGGACCCGGATCAGGGAATGATGGTTGTAAAAACCGGTTCCCAGGTAGGTTCCCGATTCGCTCAGCACATCGCACAGTGCGCCATCCTCGATCTCATCCTGGCCTGTAATTTCTCCGGCATAGACCCACGGATGGCGCTGCTGCAGCGCCCTGCGCGCTTTTTTGGTTACCGTAACGGCAGGAAAACTCCGGTGTTGTTTCATGAATCTCTCTCCCCATTTTTACTTTTTCATCTTGCCACAGATTTGTTAACAATACAAACAGATTTCACCGGAATCCTTTGACAAGGGTCTGAAAAGAGTGTAAATTGAAAAAGCACGGCTTTTTCTTTCCCCAGGCTTTTTTCCGGTCCGGCTGATACAATCGCAAAGGGGGAATCAGGGTTATGAACATGTTCTACTTCAGTATGAATCCGTATCATTCATCGCTTCACGGCGTTGCGGACGATGACCGCGAACTGCCGGTTTCCGAATTGCCGGTTCTGAAACGGCCTTGGAATCGCGAACTGGCTGAGAAAACCGCACGGCTGCTGCAATCCATCGGCATGCCGTCCTGTCTGCGCGGAACCCGCTATCTGCAGACCGGCATTCTGCTGGCAAAGCAGCGTCCGGAACTGATTCGCAATCTGAGTCAGAAACTGTATCCGGCGATTGCCGAATTTCATCATACCCGGCCCCAATGCGTGGAGAAAAACATCCGTCATGCGATTGAAACGGCCTGGCTGCGCGGGAATCCCGTTCAGCTCGAAGCGCTTTTCTGCTGCACCGATCCTGACAAAGGCAAACCGACCAACGCGCAGTTTCTGTCTCTCCTGTTTGAAACGCTGTCGCCGCAATGCGGCGAAACGCTGTTGTAATTTCTTGATGAGGACATCAGGAGAGAACCGTTTCCGTTCTCTCCCCTCCTGCTGTCCACGGCGCCGCTATGGGTTCGCCGTTTTTTTTATTGTCCGCTTTTCCAGCTCAGCACCTGCTGCTTAAACAGCCGGCCGCGCTGTTCATAATCATCAAACTGATCCCAGCTGGCGCACACCGGCGACAACAGCACCACATCTCCCGGCCGGGCTATCTGCCGGGCCTGATCCAGCGCCTGCGCCATCGTTTCAACCACGATCGCCTGCGGCATCAGTTCTTTCAGCTGCCAGCGTGTCTGCCCGTATACAATCATGCAGGCAATCCGGTTCAGATACGGTCTCAGCCCTTCAAAACCGGTTTTTTTGTCATAACCGCCAGCCAGCAGGATCACCGGCTGATCAAACGCCTTCAGCGCCGTGCAGGTCGCGTCCACATTGGTCCCTTTGGAATCGTTGTAATACCGCACCCCGTCAATGTCGGCGACAAATTCGATGCGGTGTTCGACGCCGCCAAATTCCCGGATTCCCTGGCGGATTCTGTCCGGCTCCACTCCCATCTTGAACGCCATCGCCGCCGCGCACATCGCATTCTGCAGATTATGCCGGCCGACAAGCTTCAGATCCGATGTTTCAAACAGCGGCTGACCCCACAGCCGCACCTGCCGGCCTGCCACTTCCAGATCCGCAGAACGTTCCAGCGAGAATGTCACCGCCCGGCAGGGCAGCTGCTGAGTTCTGGCCACGATCTGCGGATCGTCCAGATTGCGCAGAAACCAGTCGTCGCCGCGCTGATTCTTCCATACCAGCATCTTCGCGTCATAATAGGCGTCCAGACTGCCGAAATAATCAAGATGGTCCGGCGTCAGATTCAGACACACCGAAACTTCCGGATGAAACTGCTGCAACGCGACCAGCTGAAACGCCGCGACCTCCAGCGCCACGGCCGTCGGCTGATCTCCCCGTTCCATAACGATTTCGCTCAGCGGAACGCCGATGTTGCCGGCCGCGCACGATGACGGCCACTTCTGGCGCAGAAGATGAGCCAGCAGAGAAGTCGTCGTCGTCTTGCCGTTGGTCCCGGTCACCGCTCCATAGCGAAACTGCGGTGCAAACCAGGAGGCCACCTCAATTTCATTGACAATCCGCGCGTTGCGCTGCATCAGCGCCTGAACAAAAGGAGTGTGATAGGGAATGCCCGGATTTTTGACAACCAGATCCCAGTCCTGCTGCGCCAGAAAATCAGGATGTCCCTGATCGTATACCGTAATCCCTTCCGCCTGCAGCTGCTGCTTTTCGGCGAGAGCCTGCCTGTCCGTCAGCGTTACCTGATGATGATGACGGCGCAACAGCCGCGCCGCCTGAGTGCCGCTGCGGGCCGCGCCGAGAATCAGAATTTTCATGTTATATCACCCCGATCAGAAAACCGGCCGCCGTGCAGATCAGCCCCAGAATCCAGAACATCAGCACGACCTGCGTCTCCCGCATGCCGCCGATCACAAAACTGTAGTGAATCGGCGTATACCGGAACACCCGCTTGCCGCGCAGTTTGACCGAAGAAATCTGAATGATCACGCACAGCGTTTCCCACACGAACACTCCGCCGATCACCATCAGCGCGATTTCCTGCTTCAGCACCATGCTGACCGCGGCCAGCGCGCCGCCCAGCGCCAGCGAACCGGTATCGCCCATGAAGATTTTGGCCGGATGAACATTATAGCGCAGAAACCCCAGCAACGCACCCATCACTGCCATCAGAAAAACGGCAATGACCAGCTTCTGCTGCTGCAGGGCAAACAGCACAAACGGCGCAAAAGCCAGAAAGCTTGTTCCTGCCGCCAGCCCATCCATGCCATCGGTCAGATTCACCGCGTTGGACGTGCCGGTAAACATGAAGAAAACCAACAGCATATACACCCCGCCCAGCGGAATCACCGTTTCAAAAAAAGGAATGATGATGTCTGTCGTCGCATCCTGACGGTACATCAGAAAGAAGACGACAGCCAGAAGCAGCTGCAGCAGAAATTTGGTGCGCGGACGCAGTCCCTCATTGTCCTGCCGTATGACGATGATGTAGTCGTCCAGAAAGCCGATCAGGCCATACCCGACATAGGCCAGCATCACAATCATCACCTGCAGATCCCCTAACGTACCCGGATACATCAGCAGCGTCACCGCCACCGGCGTCAGCACAAACAGAATCCCCCCCATCGTCGGCGTCTTCTGTTTCTCTTTGTACTGCTGCAGCGAGTATTCACTGACAGCCTGGTTGTAGTTGATCTTATGTAGGAAACGGATCAGCAGCGGCATCGTGATGAGCACGATCGCCAGGCTGATCCCAAAAGCGCTGATACATGGTATAAACATCGTTATCCTCCCCGCTGTTTCAGCGCCTGCCGGATCAGATCGGCATCGCTGAGACAGTTCTGTGTTGTTTTCTCAATCCGGAAGGTTTCCTCCCCTTTTCCGGCGACTATTATTATATCATCAGTTGCGGCCTCGTTCACAGCAAATTTCACCGCCTGACTGCGGCAGGGAATCATTTTCTGCCGGCCATCGCAGCCCTGGGCAATCTGAGCCAGAATCTCATCTGTTTTTTCAGCGCGGGAATTGTCCTCGCTCAGAATCACTTCATCCGCCAGCGCACAGGCAACCTGTCCCATCGCCGGCCTTTTCTGTTTTTCCCGCTGTCCCCCACAGCCGAAAATCACCCACAGCCGACAGCCGCGCCGGTCTGCCTCGCTGCGCCAGTGGCTTAACAGTGCTTTCAGCGCGCTGACCGTGTGCGCGTAGTCCACCACACACAATAACGGCGTGCGGCAGACAATCTGCATTCTGCCCGGCGGCAGCGTCGCGGTGGCGGCAAAATCCACCATCTTCTGCCAGTTCAGATCCAGCATGAATCCGCACGCCAGCGCCGCCGCCAGATTCTCCATGTTATAGCCGCCGGCCAGCGGCGCCTCGATCCGGTGCTGGTTGATGCGCATGACGATTCTTTGCGCCGACACCGCCAGCGGCTGAAGCTGAAAATTCAGACTGCGGCGGCCATAAGTCATGACCGGATGACGCAGCCAGGGCAGCCAGCGTTCACAGATCGGATCGTCGGCGTTGAGGATGGCCGTTCCTTTTTCCTTCAGTCGGGTAAACAGCTGAAATTTGGCCTGCTGATACTGTGTCAGCGTCTGATGAAAATCCAGATGATCCTGCCGCAGCTGAGTCAGTACCGCCAGATCAAAGGTGATCCCATCCACCCGATGCAGCGCCAGCGCTTGCGAGCTGACTTCCATGACGACAACCTCAATTCCCTCCTGCACCGCCCGCGCCAACAGACGCGTCAGCGTCAGAGGATCAGGAGTCGTGTTGGGACTGGATTGCTGCTGTCCGTCAAACCAGATCCGTCCTGTACCAATCAGAAGACAGCGAATCCCCATCGATTTCAGCATCGTCGCCAGAAGCCATGCCACCGTGCTTTTGCCGTTGGTCCCGGTGATGCCGATCATCGTCAGCCGCTGCGCCGGATAACCGTAATACGCCTGCAGCAGATGCGGATAAGCAGCCCGCGGATCCGGGCACAGCCAGTCGGCGGTCTGCGGACAATCCGACAGCACGATGCCGCCCCGGCTTTTGACTTGAGCGGCAAAATCATTGCCGTCGGCATGTTCTCCCCGCAAGGCGACAAACAGGCCGTTTTCCCCGATTTCTTCGGAACGGTCGCTGACCTGCGTGATGCGGCGCGAATCATCGCATTCCATGCCGATCGTACGCAGCAGTTCACTCAGCGTCTGTCTGCGGACAATAGAGCCATACGGTACTCTGTTCATCAACTTTCACCCCCGCCTGCGGCAGCTGATCCACCACCACATCGCCATCGCCGACCTTGACCAGCTTCAGATGTTCGTCAACAAGCCGGCTGTATTGCATCCCGGTATAATCCGGCACTTCCGCCACCACCGGGTCCGACCACAGGCGAACCCGTTCCATCTGATCGTCCGTCCGCTCCACCTCATACAGCGTCAGCACATCTTCCAGCACATTGCGTACAATCGGCGAAACCACCGTTCCGCCATACTGAACGTTGGAATGCGGCGCATCCAGCGCGATATAAACGACAATCTGCGGATCGTCAATCGGCGCGGCGGCAATCGTGGACAGAATGTATTCTCCGCTCAGATACGTTCCGTTGACCGCCTTCTGCGCCGTTCCCGTTTTCCCGCCGATTCGATAACCGTCAATATAAGCTCCCTTGGCGCCGCCCAGCGCGACGACGCTTTCCAGCGCATAGCACATCTTGAAGCTGGTCTGTTCGCTGATCACCTGCCGGATCATCTTCGGTTTTACTTCCACGATCGGATCCCGGGTAACAGGATGCAGAATCGCCTTGGTGATATACGGCTGCATCAGCCGCCCGCCGTTGACAATCGCGCTGAATGCGGTTGCCAGCTGAATCGCAGTGACCGAAATTCCCTGACCAAACCCGGTCGTCGACTGTTCCAACAGTCCCCAGCTTTCCTCGTCAAACAGAATTCCGGCCGACTCCCCCGGCAGATCCACTCCCGTTTTCTGTCCGAAGCCGAATGTATCCAGCATCGTGCTGAGCCCTTCGGATCCCAGCATCTGCGCGATGTGCACAAAACAGGGATTGGACGAATTCTGCAGACACTCCATGTAAGTCTGCAATCCATGTCCGCCCGCTTTCCATGATTTCAGCCGCGCGCCCTCCACGATCTCAACTCCTCTGTCCAGATAAGTGTCCTTTTCCATATCGAACAATCCGGCCTCCAGCGCGGCGGCAAAGGTCACGGTCTTGAATGTCGAGCCCGGTTCGTAGCTCATCCAGACCGGCAGATTGCGGTTATAAACGGATTCATCATAATCCTGATAGTGATTGGGATCAAAATCCGGTTTGGACACCATGGCCAGAATCTCCCCGGTATTCGGATCCATCGCCAGTCCCCAGGCCGCCTGAGGCGTATACCGCTCCATTGCGTTGTTCAGCTCCCGTTCCAGAATATCCTGAATCCGGCTGTCAATCGTCAGCATGATATCCATGCCCTGACCGGGCGCTTCATAGCGTTCAGCATACAGTTTGACCGGATGTCCTTTGGCGTCAAAGGGAATCTTCATGCTGCCCTGCTGCGCTTTGAGAATGTCCTCATACTGCAGTTCCAGACCAGCCAGTCCCTGGTTGTCAACACCGGTAAACCCCAGCACCTGCGCCAGCCAGGCGCCGTTGGGATAATAACGCCGGGAATCCTGCACCAGCACCACGCCGCTCAGATTCAGCGCCTCGATGGCCTGCGCCTGCTGCTGTGTGATCAGACGGCCCCAGGGCACGATCCGCTGAGTCGATACGTTGCGGGTAATCTGCGCCAGGATGTTTTCCGGTTCCGTTTCCAGAATGTCCGCCAGCTGACGCGCGGCCGTCGGCGGATCCTCGATCTGCGCGGGCACTACCATGACCGAAGCGGAAGGAATATCGGTAGCCAGCACCTCGCTGTTGATATCCAGCAGATTTCCGCGCAATCCGGCTACCGGAAAATCCCGTTCCCACAAATCCCGGGCCTTGGAAAACAGGTCGCTGCGGCCGATGAGCTGTACCCAGGCCAGCTTGCCTAGAATCAGAGCGAAGATCACCAGACAGCCGATCAGCAGCCGGTCAATGCGTTTTTTGATCCGCTTGCTGAGCATCCGCTCACCCCCTGTTGTCAGTCTATGAACGAACTCTGACTTTCAGTCCTGAAGCATGAAAAACCTGAACAAACAAAAAAAGAGCCGAAAACACGTCTGCTTGTGGAATCAGACATGTTTCTTTCAGCTCCTGTTGTCCTGGCTGGCAAACGCTACGGCTGTTGCAAAACCAGTTCGATGCTCATATCGCGGGACAGCGTGGTTCCTGCCGCCGGACTTTGGGAGACGACCCGGCCATAGCCGTCCAGCTTGACGGAATAGCCGCTGGCTTGCCAGAATCCGCTGATATCCTTGCGCGTCCAGCCGGTCATGTCCGGCATCGCAATCTGAACGATATCCGTCAGCAAAAACACCTTCTGGCCCGTCACCACCTGTTCGCCTGAATTCGGAAACTGATCGATCACTTCGCTGCCATTGCCCAATATCAGTACTTCGCACTCCGTTTCCGCCATCTTGCGCTGCGCATAGTCCAGCGAATGATTGATCAGCTGCGGCATCGTGTATTCATTGACCGGCACCGCTTCGCTGCTGCTTTCCGTTTCCGGCTGCGTTTGCGAATCTGTCGGCACCAGATTGTACGTCATGGCCACCTTGCGCAGCACGGATTTGATGATATCGGATTTCACATGGGCATTCTGATCATAATCCGCCTGAAAAGCGTAGTACACCAGCACCTGCGGATCCTCCGCCGGCATCGCGGCCATCAGCGACACGATTGTTTTGCCGGTCGTATAGCCGCCCCCGTCGGTTGCCGCCAGCTGCGTGGTTCCCGTTTTGGCGATGATCGTCGTCTCCGGAATCTGATAGAAACGGGCGGTTCCGTCTTCCCGGTTGGCGGTTTCATACATCAGCTGCTGCAGCTGCTGCGCCGTCTGCGCGGAAATCGGATTGCCGACCACTTCGGTTTTGCCCTGATAGAGCACATCCTGGGCGTCATAGGAAGAGCGTACCTGATCGATGACGTACGGTTTGACCATCGTGCCGTCGTTGAATACGGCGGAATACGCCTGGATCATCTGCAGCATCGTCACCGTGGAACCCTGTCCGTAGCTCAGCGCCAGCTTGTCCGCCGGCCAGGTAAAGTTTTTCACACCGTTGACCTCGCTGATTCCCGGCGTATCGACCAGCTTGAAAAATCCGAACCGGTCCAGATATTCCTCGAAAACTGACGGACTGATCAGACTGGTGATGATGGAAGAGGTCACCACGTTGGAAGAAAAAATCAGCCCTTCATCATAGGTAATCGTTCCCCAGTTGCGGCCGCTGGCATTGCCGATACAACCGATCTTGCGCGAATCGTTTTCCGCCACGCGAAACGGCTCACGGTTAGTCGCTCCGTAACAGAAACGGGAACTGTCCACCAGCGCGCTGCCGTCGTAATTGCCGCTGTCGATGGCGGCGGCATAGGTAAAGACTTTCATTGTTGATCCGGGTTCATACGGCATCTGGGAGACATAGTTGACATAATCGGTAATTTCCGTGGTATTGGGATCGAAGGACGGCGCCTGACCCCAGCCCAGAATCTTGCCGGTCTTGACTTCCATAACCGTACCCCAGACCTTGTCGGCCGAAAACTCCTCCATTGTCTGCAAAAAGGCGGTCTCCAGCGCTTCCTGAATACCCTGATCCAGCGTCAGCACCACATCGTTGCCGTTGACGGCGCTTTTTTCCTCCACCTGCATTCCCGGCAGGATGTTGCCGTTTTTGTCAGCCTGATAACGGCGGTAACCGTTTTCACCGCTGAGCGCTTCATTCAGATACTGCTCGATTCCCATCTTTCCGCTCACTACGCCCTCTTCATCCGCCTGGGCAAACCCGATCAGATAAGAGGCAAACGTTCCTAACGGATAACTGCGCTTGGTCGTCTGGACAAATTCGATGCCGTTGAGATTCAGCGCCTCGATCTGTTCCTTGGTTTCCTTGGACAGATTGCGGCCTTTGTTGCCCAGCTCCACCTGTTTGGCATCCCGGGTCAGATAATCGTAGAGCGTGGCCTCCTCCATATCCAGAATCGGCGCCAGCGCCCGGGCAGTCGCCAGCGGATCATCCACATAGGCGATTTCTCCCTTGCGGCTTAAACGGTCCTTGTCCAGGATCGCAATGATGTTGTAGGTCACGTTGTCCTGCGCCAGAATGGTTCCGTTGCGATCAACGATAAAACCGCGGCGGGCCTGCTGTACCTCGCTGCGGACGTTGCTGGTGGAAACATAATCGGTCAGATCGGTCTGGCTGCGGGCATGCACTTTGGCAATCGTAACGAGAAAAACATTGGCTGAAACCACCCCTGTGATCATCACGGTAATGATCAGGATCAGCAACATCATCCGGTTGCTTCGCTTCATCGCGTCATTCTCCGGTATTGGCAATCGTAACGACGTTATCCTGGTTCTGAGCCATTCCCTCCTGCTGAGCGATCTCGGTCACCCTGTCCCGGGTGCTCAGGCTCTGAACCTGCGTTTTCAGTTCTTCATTCTCGCTGCGCAGCGTCTCAATCTGACGTGAAATATTCTGATGCTGAGCGCTCAGCGAATTGTTATAGGTTCTTAAAAACAGAGAAGAGGAAAGCGACAGCGCCGAAGCCACAAAAAGAAACATGGCGGCAAAGCCCTCAATTCTCAGTCTTTTTCTCTTTTTTACTATCCTGGCCATGATGCTCATCCCCCATCCTTTCCAGCACTCTCAGCTTTGCCGAGTGAGAGCGGTTGTTTTCTTTCAGTTCCCGTTCGCCGGGAAGTATCGGTTTTCTGGTGATCAGCCGAAATTGCGGCTGAGTCAACTGATCCGGTCTTAACGGCAGCCGGCGGTCGACTTTGGCAACGCTGGAAGCGTCGCGGAAACAGTTTTTTACAATGCGGTCCTCCAGCGAATGAAACGTGATCACTGCCAGCCTTCCCTGCGGCTTTAACAGATTCATCGCCTGTTTCAGTCCCTGCTGCAGAGCGTCCAGTTCGCCATTGACCGCGATGCGCAGCGCCTGAAACGTCTGTTTGGCCGGATGCCCTTTTTTGCTGAGCTGCCGGGCCGGCAGCGCCTCGCGAATGACTTCGACCAGCTGAAAGGTCGTATCGATCGGCTGTTTCTGCCGGCGGCGGACGATGGCGGCGGCAAGAACGCGGGCATAGGGCTCTTCGCCATAATTCCACAGAATTTCCCGCAGCCTGACTTCATCCGCTTCGTTGACCAGCGTCCAGGCCGACAGTTCCTGCTCCTGGTTCATCCGCATATCCAGCCGGGCATCGCTGCGATAGCTGAATCCCCGCTGTCCATCGTCAAACTGCGGCGAGGAAACGCCCAGATCCAGCAGCATGCCGTCGATGGCTTCCACGCCCCGCTGCTGCAGCTGCTGTTGTGCGTCGGCGAAATTGGCGTGGATCAGCGTCACCCGATCCATCACCGGCTGCAATCGCAGCGCGGATTCCTCGATAGCCTGCTGATCCAGATCGAAGGCATACAAATGACCGTCTGTCAGCTGGCTGGCAATGCGCAGGCTGTGACCGCCCCGCCCCAGCGTTCCGTCCACATAGATCCCCGACGGTCTTATCGCCAGCGCGGCCAGCGATTCTTCCAGTAAAACACTTACATGTGAATTCATATCAGAAACTCCGTCAGCTGCTCCGCAACATCCTCAAAGGATGCGCTCGCTTCGCTGTAATAGCTGTCCCAACGCTCTCCGGCCCAGATTTCAACGTGATCGGCGACGCCGACCACGACGCATTCCTTTTCGATCGCCGCTTCTTTCACCAGCGGTGAAGGAAGCAGAACGCGTCCCTGACTGTCCAGTTCACATTCAGCTGCTTTTGAAGTCAGCATATGGATGTACATCCGGGTTTCCCGTTTGGTGGAAGGCAGTTTTTTCAGCTGTTCGAATACCGCTTCCCATTGCTGAATCGTATAGGTGCGTAAGCAGCCATCCAGACCGCGGGTAATGATAAAACGATCGCCCAGCTCATCACGAAAACGAGCCGGAATGATCATTCTGCCCTTGGCGTCGATATTGTGCCTGTACTCACCCATGAACACGGAATATCACCCACAATCTACCACTTTATGCCACTTCATACCACAATTATAGCATCTGAGTACGAAATGCCAAGAATTTATTTTAATATTTCGTCATTATCTTGTCATATTTTGTTAACCAATTTCTGCCAGAGCGCTTAACATAGGGGTTTTTGTCCATAATGATCAAAATATTTCAAGTTCTGAATCTTAATGGAATTGAATTAATTTCAAGCTGCTTGAAAAAAAAGAACCATGCGTTCAGCATGGTTCTTTTATGTCTTATTTCCCGTTGTAGCTTCCGCAGGAGCATACGTGGTGAGGCAGTTTGTATTCACCGCAGGCAGGGCACTTCACCAGTGTCGGCGCAGCCAGCTTGAAGTGCGTTCTGCGCTTCGCCTTTCTTGTCTTGGAATTTCTTCTCTGTTGTACAGCCATGTTTCAGCACCTCCTAATCATCTTCTTGAACTTTGAATTCTTTCAGCTTCGCTAAACGAGGGTCGATCTCCTGCCGCTTCTGAAGCCGGTGTTCCTCTTCACGGACGACCTCCCAGCCCTCGCCTTTCGGATACTGAGCGCCGTCCTTGACGACTTTCAGCGGTACCTCCAGCAAGATCAGCTGTTCAATAACCGGACGCAAATCCAGAACCTCATCCTTCAGAACATGCACCTCTTCCTCGTCTTCCTTCACAGGAAGAAACGAGAAGATCTCCGTCGACGATGTCTCAAACGGCACCTCGACATCCTCCAGCGTCACTGCGCAGGGAACAATCATCTCGCCGCTGATGGTCAGATCAACCTCCAGGCGCTGAGATGACGCGTCATAGCGGCCGCTTCCCGTCACGACGACATTCTTCAGCTCCCGCAGACGATCTGTAGCGAAACAATCCCGCTCCCAAGTCAGAGTCTCATCAATCACAAGATCCTGATTCCCATGACGATTCAGTTCAGCTTTAGACCATTTCACGCATAGTTCACCCTATTTCGTTAACAGCCACTATTATATGTAAAAAAGTGATTAAAGTCAATCCTAATTTTCTTCAGCCGGATGGCTTTCTTCGCCATCGTTTTCATTCAGGATTTTACGCTGAATCCAGCTGAGAATTTCACTGTAAACCTGCGCTTTTTCCTTCTCATTGAGAATCTCATGACGCAATCCCTTGAACACCCGCGTTTCTATATCCTGATATCCCGCGTCATGCAGCAGGCCAGCCGAGCTTTCCAGCCCCTTTTTCCCGCCGGTTACCGGATCCATTTCCCCGGCGACAAACAATACCGGCATTTTCGGATTCTTCAGATTCCAGCGCATCAGATCGTGCATGTCCTGCATGCCGTAAAACAGATCGTCAAACGCGGCGGCGGTAAACACAAACCCACACTTCGGATCTGCCAGGTAAGCGTCGACATTCTCTTCATTTTTGCTCAGCCAGTCAAATTCCGTCCGCGGCGCGGCAATATGGCGGTTAAACGAACCGGTCGCCAGCGAATTCAGAAAGCGGCTGCGATAACGTCCGCCTTTCAGCGCGATGACGGTTTTGGCCGCCAGCCGGCCAACCCCGGCCAGCGGATTGTAGTTTGGCGCACCGCTCAGAATCAGGCCGTTGATCAGGGAATCGTAGCGCTTGAGATAACTGCGGGCCATGATGGATCCCATGCTGTGACCCAACAGCACGACCGGCACCTGCGGATACTGCTGCTTGATCTGCAGCGTCAGCTCCTGCAGATCCTGAACACATTTCTGCCATCCCTTGTTTTTATCAAAATAACCCAGATCCTTTTCTGTCGCCGCCCGATCGCCATGTCCGCGATGATCGCTGGTTACCGCCAGCAGCCCCTGCGATTGCAAAAAACGGGCAAAATCTTCATATCGTCCGCGGTGTTCCGCCATGCCATGGGCGATCTGCACAATGGCCCGGGGCGAACCTGACGGCCGAAAGACCGTCACCGCTTCCCTTTTCTGTTCGCTCATATTCTCACCTCAGTCATTATTTTCTGTCATTATAGCACAGCGGATTCCCGTGTTTGTGAGCGTTTGACGAATCTTTGTGGTATGATGATACAGACATGTCTTTTTTTCTAATGCTGCAAAGGAGGTTGCGTCATGCATTGCTGCGGTATCATCGTGGAATACAATCCGCTGCACAACGGTCATCTTGTGCATATCGATCAGGCTCGCCGGCTGAGTGGCTGTGATGCGCTGATCGCCGTCATGTCGGGAAATTTTGTTCAGCGGGGAGAACCGGCCATTCTTGATAAATGGCAGCGGGCCAGAGCTGCGGTCGAGCATGGCGTGGATCTGGTCATTGAACTGCCTTATCCCTGGGCTACCCAAAGCGCAACCCAGTTTGCCGGCGGAGCCGTCACGCTGCTGAAGCTGGCTGGCGTCCAGTCGCTGGTATTCGGCTCGGAAACCAACAACCTGGAAGAGCTGAAAGCGATGGCCGCCATGGCGATCAATCCGGATCATCTGAAGGAGTCGATGGCTCAGGGCGTGGCTTTCCCCAAAGCGTACGGGCTGTGGGCGAAGGAAATGATGCCCAACGACATTCTGGGAGTCGCTTACCTGAAACAGCTGCAGGGCAGCGATATCGTCGCCCACACCATTCAGCGGACGACCGGTTATCATGATGAAGCGCTCAACGGCAGCTGCGCCAGCGCCAAAGCCATCCGGCAGGCTCTTGCGCGGGGCAACGATGCTTTGGCAGCTTTCACCCCGATGAGCGAGGTGCTGCGGCAGGGACCGCGCGTAACGCTCAGCGCCTTCTATCCTTATCTTCGGACGCTGTTAACAACCATGCCGGATCGTCATCTGCGCTCCATTTTCCTGTTTTCCGAAGGTATCGAACATCATCTGGCCCGCTGCGCGCTGGCCTGCGGCGACTGGGACAGCTTCATCAGCGCCGCCGTCAGCCGCCGTTATACCCGCTCCCGCATTCAGCGAACATGCCTGCAGCTGCTTTGTCAGATTCACTGGGATGAAATCCGGGCGCTGCCGCCGCTGACTACGCTGCGGCCGCTGGCTTTCAATTCCACCGGTCAGCAGGTGCTGCGTCAGCTCAGGGCGCGCCATGTTCCTGTCGCCTCCCGGTTCGCCGCTGTTCCCCGGTCATATCGCGAACTGGAATACCGCAGTACGCTGCTGTACACTTCCCTGATGCCAGAACAGGATCGTCAGGCGCTGTTAAAAAAAGAGATCGGCGGACCGATCCTTCTTTAAGTCAGTTTTTCCAGATCCTCTTTGATCTTGGTCGTGGAAATTCCCTCTGTCCGCGGCAGATAAACGACCTGACACAGCTGACCCAGCTCGTCAAATTTACCGCGCCAGTCATCGCCCATCACGAAGATATCGGCGTGATACATGGCGATGTCCTCCGGCTTTTGTCCCCAGTCGTTTTCAGGGATGACCAGATCGACATAGCGAATCGCCTCCAGCATCATTTTGCGTTCTTCATAATTGTGATATGCCCGTTTTCCCTTAATCGCATTGAATTCATCGGTCGACAAACCGACGATCAGATAATCTCCCAGCTGCTTAGCTCGCTTCAGCAGCCGGATATGCCCCCAATGAAGCAGATCATAGGTTCCATAGGTAATGACACGTTTCATTGATTTTCCTTCCTTTATTCCTTTCCCTGCCATTATAGCAGAGAAAAAAAACGCTGTCTGCCGAAGGAAAGGAAAAAGACGGCTCCTGCCGTCTTTTTTCATTTATTCTCCGCTTTCGACGTTGTGGTACACCTTCTGCACGTCCTCGCAATCATCCAGCAGCGTCAGAAGGCGATTCCACTGTTCCTTCTGTTCGTCATTTTCCAGCTGAACGTATTCCTGCGGCAGCATCGTCATCTCGCAGACCTCGAATTCCACTCCCGGAATCAGTTCTCCGATCGCTTCCTGCGCTTTGTGAAAATCAGCCGGATCCACCGTCACAGTCATCGTGCCCTCTTCGCATTCCAGATCGATCACGTTGACCTCCGCCATGATCAGCGCATCCAGCATGCCTTCCTCATCGTCGTACGGGAAGACAAACAGCCCCACCTGATCGTAGCTGTGAGAAACGCAGCCGGCCACGCCCAGCTTGCAATGCGACTTGTTGAAACAGGTCTTGACCGCGCTGATCGTCCGGTTGGTGTTGTCTGTCAGACAGTCGACGATCACCGTCGCCGCACCCGGGCCGAAGCCCTCATAACGGCAGGAATCATAATTTTCACCGGTGCCGCCCTTCGCCTTTTCAATCGCTCTTTTGATGACATCGGCCGGAACCTGATTGGCCTTGGCTTCCGCAATCTTCCGTTTCAGTCCCAGGTTCATGTCCGGATCCGGAACTCCGGCCTTGGCCGCAATGTACAGTTCCTTGCCATAGCGGGAATATAATTTGGATTTCATCGCGGCCGTTTTGGCCATCGACGCCGCACGGACTTCATGAGCTCGTCCCATATTGAATAACCACCTTCCAAAATTGCCTTTCCTATTATAACAAACAGCCCGTAAAAAATCATCAACAATTTACAATTCACGCTTGCCAGCCCATGAGTCTGCCTGCCCCGGATCTCTCTGAAAGAAAATATCCTGTTGTTCAGGGATCTGTTCAACTAACAGATTCCAGCGTATTCAGAAACCGCTCCACTTCCGTTTCGTCATCCAGCCATGGAATACCGCCGATGTCAATAGCCGGTTTGTGATGGCCATGAAAATCGCTGCCGGCGGTCATCATCACTCCCATCTCCAAAGCCAGCTGATGAAACCGCATTGTCTGCGCTTGCGAATGATAGCTGCTGTAGACCTCCAGCGCGTCGACTCCCTGCTTCAAAAGCCGGACCAGCACTTCTTCCTTTCCCCTGAAATTGATTCCCGGATGGGCAACGGCGGCCTTGCCTGCCGTCTGATGAATCAGCGCAAGGATCTCAAGCGCATTCTTTCTGAGCGAAGGCACATACCCGGGCTTGCCCTGGGCAAAGTAATCCCAGTAAAAATTCACATGGGGATTGTCCGCCCGGCTTCCCGAAGGACGGTAAGGTTTCAGCCACGGTGCGTCCATGTACTGCGGCTGACGCAGCAGCCAGCCGGCCAGATCCTCCGGCACCAGAACACCGTTAACGCTCAGCGCTTCCAGCTGAGAAGAAGGAATCTGAATCTGCAGCGCTTCACAGACCTGACGGACAGCCTGGATGCTGTTGTGCCGCTGCTGCTGCACGTAAAACTGTTCCAGCTGTGCGTAGCGCGGATCATCAATCCGAATTCCATAGGCTGTCATATGCAGGTTGACGCCCTCAAACTGACAGTCGATCTCAATCCCCGGAATAACCCGGATTCCCTTCTGCCGTCCCCGTTTCATCGTTTCCGCCACCGCCCGCACGGAATTGTGATCGGTCACCGCCAGTGTACGGACGTTTTGCCGCTGAGCCAGGGTGAGAAGCTCAGCAGGACTGTAATCCGCGTCATTGCTGACGGAAGTATGAAGATGAAGATCCAAGCTGCTCATGTCTGTTTTTCCTCACTTTTCTGTTTTCAGTATAGCGGATTTCTTGTTCTGCTTCAACGGCTCTTCCCGTCAAAAGAAAAACCGCGATCCGTTTCAGACCGCGGTCATGATCCTGCTCTCGATTACAGCGCCATCCATCCGGCATCGGACGGATTGGCACGGAAAGCCTGCAGTTTTCTGACATCCTGAGCGCTGATATATCCGGTTTCCACCGCGACTTCCACCAGCGCATCGTAATTGGAGGCGGAGACGTTGGTCACCTGCGCGGCTTCCAGCCGGTCCAGCCCCTTCTGCAGCCCATAGGTAAAGATGGAAGCGATGCCCAGCACCTCAGCGCCGGCCTCGCGCAGCACGTTGACCACATCGATGCAGCTGCCGGCGGTGGAAATCAGATCTTCCACAACCACAACCCGGGTACCCGGTTCCAGCCGTCCTTCAATCTTGTTGTTGCGGCCATGATCCTTGGCGCTGGCCCGGACATAGCCCATCGGCAGATTCAGAATCTGAGCGACCAGCGCGGCATGGGCAATGCCGGCCGTACTCGTCCCCATTACCGCTTCACATTGCGGATAATGAGTGCGGATGATCTGGGCAAGCGCCTCTTCCACATCCGCTCTGACCTGCGGATACGACAGCGTCAGCCGGTTATCGCAGTAAATCGGCGACTGGATACCGCTGGCCCAGGTAAACGGCTCATTGGGTCTGAGAAAGACGGCTTTGATTTCCAGCAGATGACGGGCAATGTTTTTTTCGGTACTCATTCTTCCACTTCTCCCTTCACAAATTCACGGACGCAGCGGCGATAAGCGGCAACCGGATCGCTGCTGGCGGTGATGGAACGGCCGACGACGATATAATCCGCTCCGATTTCACGGGCTTTGGCCGGTGTGGTGACGCGCACCTGATCGCCTTTGGCGTCCTCCGCAAAGCGGATACCCGGCGTTACGGTGATGAAATCCTTACCGCAGACCTGATGCACCAGACCGGCTTCCAGCGGACTGCAGACGACGCCGGCCAGGCCTGCCTTTTCCGTGTTGAGCGCATAGTGCTGAACGGTATCGTTGATCGGATGATCGATCCACAGCTCTTCCCGCATGCGTTCTTCGCTGGTGCTGGTCAGCTGCGTCACCGCGATCAGAAGCGTTTTCGCTCCCGTCTCCTCAATCGCCCGCTGCGCGGCTTTCATCATTTCGATCGTTCCGGCGGCATGGACGTTGGTCATGTCGACATCCAGCATTGCGATGTTCTTCATCGCCTTATGAACGGTGTTGGGAATGTCATGCAGCTTCAGATCGAGAAAGATTTTGTGTCCGCGGGCCTTGATCTCACGAACCAGCTGCGGTCCTTCGGCATACAGCAGTTCCATGCCGATTTTCACATACGGCTTCTCCTCGGTAAACAGATCGAGAAAGGCCAGCGTTTCCGCACGGGTGGAAAAATCGCAGGCGATGATGACGTCTTTTTCTTTCATTGGTGAGCCCTCCCTATGATTTCACTCAGTGATGCAATGTTCAGCCTGTCCAATAACGATGGCAGCTGTTCGATGATTTCCTTGCAGACGTACGGATTACGCAGATTTTCAGCGCCGATCTGCACCGCCGTGGCGCCGGCGCTCATCATTTCGATGACATCCTGCGCACAGCACAGCCCGCCGATACCGATGATCGGAATTGAGACCGCCTCATACACCTGATAAACCATGCGCAGCGCGACCGGTTTGATCGCCGGACCGGAAAACCCGCCCATGACGTTGGCGATAACCGGTTTGCCGGTACGCAGATCAAAACGCGCGCCCAGCAGCGTATTGATCAGCGACAGCCCGTCCGCTCCGGCCTGCTCGCACGCTTTGGCAATGGCGGTGATGTCGGTCACATTCGGTGAAAGCTTGATATAGACCGGCTTGGTGGTCACTGCCTTCACCGCCCGGGTAATCTCGCCAGCCGCCTGCGGATCCACGCCGAAGCTCATGCCGCCGCCATGAACGTTGGGGCAGCTGATGTTGACCTCGATGATGCCGACAATCGGCTGGGCATCCATACGGCGGGCGCATTCCACATATTCCTCAACGGAAAAGCCGGAAATGTTGGCGACAATTCTCTTGTGATACACAGCGGACAATTTGACCAGTTCCTCGCTGATCACCTTGTCCACTCCCGGATTCTGCAAGCCGACGGCATTGATCATGCCGCGATCGCATTCGGCGATGCGCGGAGTCGGATTGCCGAAGCGCGGATGCAGCGTGGTGCCTTTGGTCGCAATCGAACCGAGGATGTTGATATCGTAAAAATCAGTGAATTCATAGCCGAAGCCAAACGTCCCGCTGGCCGGAATGACCGGATTGTCCAGCTCCCATCCGCTCAGGCTGACACTCAGTCTTTTGTCCATAATACCTCCCCGCTGTCCAATACCGGGCCTTCCCGGCAAATCCGCTTGTAGCCGGTCAGCGTCCGGCAGCTGCAGCCCATGCACGCTCCGAAGCCGCAGCCCATCCGCTCTTCAAAGGAAAGCTGTCCTTCGGCATGGCTGACGTTGAAGACCGCTTTCAGCATCGGCAAAGGACCGCAGGCAAAATACGGAAGATCGCACAGATCGCCAGCCATCATCCCGTCGCTGACAAAGCCCTTCATGCCCGCACTGCCATCGTCAGTGCACAAATGCACCTTCACTCCCAGCGCTTCAAACTCGCTGACATAAAACACATCCCTGGCCGAGGCAAAACCCAGCACCACCTCCGGCTGTTTTCCCAACCGCAGACACGTTTTGGCCAGGCCATACAGCGGCGGCACGCCTACGCCGCCGCCCGCCAGCACTACCCGCTGCGCCGCCACGCGCTGCGGCGTGAATCCGTTGCCCAGTCCGACAAGACAGTTCAGCATTTCGCCCGGCTGCCGTTGCGACATCTGTCCGGTACCGAACCCCACCGTCTTGTAAATCAGCGTCAGCCCCTGTTCATCCCAATCGCAGATGCTGATCGGCCGGCGCAGATACGCGTTGTCAATCGCCACATTGAGAAACTGTCCGGGATTGACAATCCAGCGGCTGTCCCCTTCCAGTTTCATCTCAAACACCTGATCGGCAAGACGGCGATTGCTCAGAATCCGATAATCCATGATTCTCTCTGCCATACTTTCCTCCTACTGATCGATGGTGGAAACCCCGATGGTGATTTCCTCCAGCACATCCAGCAACACGTTGACCGTATCCAGCGAAGTGAAGACGGACACGTTGTTTTCCACCGCGCAGCGGCGGATCTGATAGCCGTCCTGAGATGTCCGGGTATCCTTGGTGGACAGCGTGTTGATGATGTAGGTCACATGCCCTTTGCGGATGGAATCAAGAATTTCCTCCGAGCCCTCCGAAATCTTCTTTTTGACCCGCGTCTTGATGCCATGCTCCTTCAGCGTCTGCGCGGTTCCCGAAGTCGCTTCGATGTTGAAGCCCAGATCATAGAAGCGGCGTACCAGCTCGATAGCCCGCTCCTTGTCCTGATCCGCCAGCGTGACCAGCACCGTTCCATAGTTGACGACCCGCATGTTGGAAGCCTGCAGCGATTTGTACAGCGCCCGGTTGAGCGAATCGTCATAGCCGATCGCCTCCCCGGTCGACTTCATTTCCGGCGACAGCGAAGCATCCAGTCCATGCAGCTTGGAGAAGCTGAACGTCGGACTCTTGACATAAAACCGCTTCTTTTCCGCCATCACCGCCGTCGTATATCCCTGCTGCTTCAGGCTCTGCCCCAGCATGACCTTGGTCGCGATGTTGGCCATGGCCACCCCGGTCGCCTTGCTTAAAAACGGAACGGAACGGGAAGAACGCGGATTAACCTCAATGATGTACACCTCATCGTGATCATCCACGATGAACTGGATGTTGAACAGTCCGCGGATTCCGATCGCCAGCCCCAGCCGGATCGTGTAGTCGCGAATCGTATCCTTGACCCGATCGCTCAGAGAGTAAGGCGGATAAACGCTCATCGAATCGCCGGAATGCACGCCGGTCGCTTCCACCAGCTGCATGATGCCCGGAATAAACACATCGGTCCCATCGCAGATGGCGTCCACCTCCACCTCGCAGCCGCGGATATACTTGTCGACCAGCACCGGCTGATCCTTGTCGATGCGCACCGCTCCGCTGAGGTATTCCACCAGTTCCTCATCCCGGTACACAATCTGCATCGCTCTTCCGCCCAGCACATAGCTCGGTCTGACCAGTACCGGATAACCGATCCGATTGGCTACCGCCAGCCCGTCCTCAATGCGGGTGACCGCCTGTCCTGAAGGCTGCGGAATGCCGCAGGCAGCGACGACCTTCTCAAACGTATCGCGGTTTTCCGCCCGGTCGATCGCCTCGGTGCCGGTGCCGATGATCGGAACCTGCAGCTGATGCAGCCGGTTTGCCAGATTGATCGCGGTCTGACCGCCCAGCGAAACGATCACGCCGGCCGGTTTTTCCAGCGTGATGATGTTCATCACATCCTCCACGCACAGCGGTTCAAAATACAGCTTGTCGCTGATCGAATAATCGGTGGACACCGTTTCCGGATTGTTGTTGATGACGATCGCCTCATAGCCTGCCTGCTGAATCGCCCAGATGGCATGCACGGTGGAATAGTCGAATTCCACTCCCTGACCGATTCGGATCGGTCCGGAACCCAGCACGATGATCGACGGCTTGTCGGTGACCACGCTTTCGTTTTCATCTTCATATGTCGAATAGAAATACGGCACATATGCGTCAAATTCCGCCGCGCAGGTATCGATCATCTTGTACACCGGCATCAGTCCGCGCTCTTTGCGCCACTGAAACATCGCCACTTCATCGATTCCCATCAGCCGGGCCAGATACCGGTCGCTGAAACCCAGCTGCTTCGCCTTGCGGATCGTCGCCTCATCGGCATGTTCCTTCAGACGTTCCTCAATCGAAACGATATGATGAATCTTATCGAGGAAGAAGGCGTCAATCTGGGTCGCGTCGTAGATCAGCATCATGTCGACATTGCGCCGAAACAGTTCCGCAATCGCAAACAGCCGTTCGTCCGTCGGCGTTTTGATGCTTTCCAATAGCTGTTCGGTCGGGCAGTGATCAAATTTTTCCAGTACCAGATGATCGACGCCGATCTCCAGCGAACGCACTGCCTTCAAAAGACTCTCTTCCATCGTGCGTCCGATGCTCATCACCTCGCCGGTCGCCTTCATCTGCGTACTCAGCGTGTGATCCGCCTTGGCAAACTTGTCGAAAGGGAAACGGGCGATCTTGGTCACCACATAATCGATCGTCGGTTCAAACGAAGCCGGCGTGTTGGCGATCGGAATTTCATCCAGCGTCAGTCCCACGGCAATCTTGCTGGAAACCCGCGCAATCGGATAACCGGTCGCCTTGGAAGCCAGCGCCGAACTGCGGGAAACCCGCGGATTGACCTCGATCACATAGTAACTGAAGGAAAACGGATCCAGCGCAAACTGGACGTTGCAGCCGCCCTCAATCTTCAGCTCGCGGATGATCGCCAGCGCTGCGTTGCGCAGCAGCTGAAATTCCTTGTTGGACAAAGTCTGGCAGGGAGCGACTACCATCGAGTCGCCGGTATGCACGCCGACCGGATCGATGTTTTCCATGCTGCAGATCACAATGGCCGTATCATTGGCGTCGCGCATGACCTCGAATTCGATTTCCTTGTATCCTCTGATTGATTTCTCGACCAGCACCTCGCTGACCGGCGACAGCTTCAGCGCGTTTTTGCCCAGCGCCAGCACTTCCTCATCGTTGTACGCAAATCCCCCGCCGGTGCCGCCCAGCGTAAAGGCTGGCCGTAACACCACCGGATAGCCGATCCGGTTGGCGTAGTCCACCACTTCCTCAATGGAACGGGCCACAAAGGATTCCAGACACGGCTGATTGATGCGCTGACACAGTTCCTTGAACCGCTGACGGTCTTCCGCCTGATCGATCGACTCAAAGTCCGTGCCCAGAATCTCGCAACGGCACTCCTCCAGCACCCCCTTGCGGGCCAGCTGCATCGCCATGTTCAAACCGGTCTGACCGCCCAGCGTCGGCAGAATCGCATCCGGTCTTTCCTTGCGGATGATCCGCGAAACATATTCCAGCGTCAGCGGTTCCATGTACACCTTATCGGCGATGTTGGTATCCGTCATGATCGTCGCCGGGTTGGAGTTGATCAGGATGACCTCATAGCCTTCCTCTTTCAGCGCCAGACAGGCCTGAGTCCCGGCATAATCAAATTCCGCCGCCTGGCCGATCACAATCGGCCCGGAGCCGATAACCAGAATCTTCTTGATATCTTCTCTTTTCGGCATGACTTACTTTCCTTTCTTCATGGCTTCCATGTTGCGGACAAACTGCTCAAACAGATACTTGGAATCTTCCGGTCCGGCCGCCGCCTCCGGATGATACTGAGTGGAGAAGATGCGGTCTTTTTCAATCCGCAGCCCTTCCATCGTGTGATCCAGCAGATTGATGTGCGTCACTTCAATGTCCGGATTATCGAGATGGTCCATCCGGACCGCATAGCTGTGATTCTGCGAGGTGATCTCCACCTTCCCGCTCAGCAGGTTTTTCACCGGATGATTCGCGCCGCGATGACCGAATTTCAGCTTGTATGTCTGCAATCCGTTGGCCAGCGCGATCAGCTGATGTCCAAGACAGATACCGAAGATCGGCTTCTTGCCCTGCAGCTGCCGGATCAGCTCGATCACTTCCGTCACATTTTCCGGATCGCCCGGGCCGTTGGAAAGAAAGATGCCGTCCGGGTTCAGCCCCATGACCTGTTCAAAGCTTGTATTGTACGGTACGATCGTCACATTGCAGCCATAGCGGTTCAGTTCCCGGATGATGTTGTATTTGATGCCGCAGTCCACTGCCACGACATTAAAACGCGGGTTGGCGCAGCGGGAATACCATTTTTTGCGGCAGGACACCCGCGCCACCTGATCTTTGGGCAACGGATACGCCCGCAGCCTGGCCAGTGCTTCTTCTTGCGGCAGCTCCTCATCGCAGATCAGTCCCAGCATCGATCCCTCATCCCGCAGAATCCGCGTCAGCCGGCGCGTATCCACATGCGTCAGGCCGGGAATGTCGTTTTCCTCCAGAACTTCCCGCAGCGTTTTGGTATAGCGGAAGTTGCTGGGCTTGTCGTTGTATTCCCGAACGATCAGTCCTTTCGGTCCGATCAGCTTGGACTCGTAATCCTCATCGGTAATGCCGTAGTTGCCGATCAGCGGATAGGTCATCACCACCAGCTGTTCCGTATAGGAAGGATCGCTGAGAATTTCCTGATAACCGACCATCGAGGTATTGAAGACCAGCTCGGCAATGCATTCCTTCTGGCTGCCAAAGCCCTTGCCATGCAGCACTTCGCCGTTTTGCAGCACCAGTTTTCT
Organism: uncultured Holdemania sp.; assembly: GCA_904395815.1. Classification (GTDB taxonomy): domain Bacteria; phylum Bacillota_I; class Bacilli_A; order Erysipelotrichales; family Erysipelotrichaceae; genus Holdemania. Next base: position 5,668 of record CAJFOC010000020.1, on the reverse strand, counting down.
ATCCATATCAAATACCCTTTCTGTATACGATGTTGCCGTCGCACACCGTCATCTGGCACAGCCCCATGGCCCACCAGCCGGCAAACGGCGTACTTTTTCCCTTGGACAAAAATGCTTTCGGATCGATTTTTTCCCGCCGGTTCAGATCGAACACCGCGAAGTCCGCCCGGCCGAAATTGACCAGCTCGCCACCCTCAATCCCGAAGATGTCCGCACAGTTGTAGCTCATCAGATCAAGGCATCGCTGCAGCGACAGCACGCCGGTTCTGACCAGATAGGTATAGATCAGTTCGAAGGCGGTCTCCAGCCCGACCACTCCCATCGCGCTGCCCTGCAATCCCCGGGCTTTCTCCTCTTCGCTGTGCGGCGCATGGTCGGTAGCGATCATGTCGATCGTCCCGTCCTGCAGCCCCTCGATCAGCGCCTGTCTGTCCGCGGCAGAACGCAGCGGCGGATTCATCTTGAACCGTCCGTCATCCTCGCTGATGTCCTCCTCGCACAGCAGCAGATGATGAGGCGTCACCTCGCAGCTGACCGCGACTCCACGCCGCTTGGCCTGACGGACCAGCTCCACCGATTCCTTGCAGGAAATATGACAGATATGATACTGACAGCCGGTTTCCTCCGCCAGCCGCAGGTCTCTTTCAATCTGAGTGTATTCACTGGCGCTGCTGATCCCCGCCAGTCCCAGCTCTTCCGCCTTTTTCCCCTGGTGAACGCAGCCGCCGGGAACCAGCAGCGATTCATCCTCGCAATGCGCGACGATCAGGCAGTTGTTCGCCTTGGCGCTCAGCATCGCCTGCCGCATCATCGCTTCTTCCTGCACTCCTTTTCCATCATCGGAAAAGCCCAGCACCATCGGCGCCAGCGCGTCAAAGTCCACCAGCTCGCCAACGCCTTTCTGCCCGCGGGTAATCGCAGCATAAGGAATCACCCGAATGCGGGCGTCATAGCGAATCCGGTCCAGCTGTACTTTCAGATTCTGCGGCGAATCCGGCACCGGATTGAGATTGGGCATCGCCATGATCGTTGTAAAACCGCCGCGGGCCGCCGCCGCGGTACCGCTGGCGATCGTCTCCTTGTATTCGAATCCCGGCTCCCGTAAATGCACATGCGGATCGATCAGTCCCGGTACGATCAACAACCCCGAAGCATCGATGATCTCATCCACATCCTCGCTCTGCAGATCGATCCGATCCGCCAAAAGCAGCCGGCCCTGATCGTCCACCATCACATCCATGCCGGAAATCCGGCCGTTGGCATAAACTTCGCCATTTTGCAGCAGAAAACTCATGTCAGTCCTCCCAGGCCCGTTTCAGCACCGCCATCCGGACAAAAACGCCGTTGTGGATCTGTTTGAAAATGCGGGATTTCTCGCACTCCACCACCTCGTCGGCAATCTCCACGCCGCGGTTGAATGGCGCCGGATGCATGATAATGGCCTTCTCTTTCATTGTGTTCACTCTTTCCATCGTCAGTCCGTATTTCTGATGATATTCCTGCGTGCTGATGGACATCGCCTGTTCATGCCGTTCATGCTGAACCCGCAGCAGCATGATCACATCCATCTGCCGGACGGCCTGATCGAAATCGATGTAGTCAAACTGTTCGTCCCGGTATTCCTGCGGACCGCTGACATAACAATGCATGCCCAGCCGCTGCATGACCTCAATGTTGGTATGCGCCACCCGCGAATACTTGATATCGCCGACAATGGCGATGTTCAGTCCTTCAAAACGGCCGAATTCCTGCCGTATGGTCATCAGATCCAGCAAGGACTGCGTCGGATGATCTTTCTTGCCATCCCCTGCGTTAAGCAGCGGAACATGAATTCGGCCGATCAGCTCACGATAATATTCATCCTTTCGGTCACGGATTACCAGCGCGTCCACGCCGAAACTCTCAAACGTCTTCACCGTATCATAAAAGCTCTCGCCCTTCTGCATCGATGAAGCCTGCGCATTGAAATTGATCACTTTGCAGCCCAGCTTCAGCTGTGCGGTATTGAAACTGTACTGGGTTCGGGTTGACGGCTCAAAAAACAGATTGGCGACAATCCGGCCTTTCTCACTGTCGATCATTTCTCCCTGACGGCAAAGCTCAGCGACATCCAGAATGTGCTGAATTTCCTCGACAGAAAGCGTACTGAGTTGAAGAAGATCTTTCATAGCGCCCCCTCCTTCCGGGTAAAAAAAAGCCTTCAAAAACAGGCTTTGAAGGTGTACACGAAAAGCATCCGTATTCTAATAAAATGTGTATGCCTTCTTAGTGTCTCTGCACTAAATTAAAGCCATCGATATTATAACCCAATTCCCGAAACCGTACAAGAGAGGCCGCAAGAAAATTCTCATGCCGCCTCAGGGCTGCCCCAATTTCTGCTGCAGCGCTTCAATGATCCGCTGATCCTGACCGTTGTAAATGACAGTCAATCCCTCATACGTATAGGTATGGGGATACGCTGTGGTTTCCGCCGATGCCTCGGCCTGAACTTCCGGCTGTTCTTCAATGACATACAGCGTCGTTTCCGATTCCGGCAACGTGCTCTGCGGTTCCGTTACCGTACAGATCTCCAGTTCCGGATAGAATTCATCTTCACTGAACAATTCCAGCAGTCCGCTGATCGCGATCGGAAAGCTGGCGTTGGAAACACGAACCTGCCGGTCGTCCTGAACAGCCGCCTGCGGCTGCGCATCCGCGGCCGAATTGACGCCGCAGCCTGAAAGCAACAGGAACCCGATCCATCCGCAAACAATTTTCCTGATTTCCATGCGCAGTTCCTCCTACTTTCTGATTATAACGAGCAAACTGGCAAATGGACAGGGATTTAATCAAGCTTTCATCGGGTTGTAAGAAAGGCGTAATAATATGGGTCAGGGTTGCGGCGAATAGGCGGCCGACCATTGCAATGCCTGTTCAGACTGCCGGGAGTCAATCAGCCCTCCCTCCACCATCGCCTGCAGCACCTGCTGCTGTCTTTGACGGGCCAGCGGCAGACCGGTGCTGAGCTGATACCGGCTGGGCGATTGCGGCAATCCCGCCAGCAAACTGGCCTCAGCCAGCGTCAGTTCGGACGGCTCCTTGCCGAAATATCCCCGGCTGGCAGCACCGACGCCAGTATACCCATCGCCATAATAGATCACATTGACATACATCGTCACGATTTCTTCTTTGGTATAATTCCGTTCCAGATCATACAGCAGGAAAATTTCAGCCACCTTGCGGGTCAGCGAAGGACGGTTGTCAAAATACAGGTTCTTGGCCAGCTGCTGAGTAATCGTACTGCCGCCTTCCCTGACCTCCCCAGAAAACAGATTGGTCAGAAACGCCCGCCCCAGCGAAATCACATCCACGCCGCGGCGCGTAAAGAAACGCCGGTCCTCCACCGCGACAATCGCCTGAATGAATTCGGGACTGATCTGATCGTATTCCGTATAATCCTCGCGCTGCGTCAGCTCTTCCACCTTCTGCTGCAGCGGCACTTCCTCAATGGCTTCGCGATATTTCTGATATCCCATCCCCACCAGAACACTGAGCGCAATGACCGCCGCCAGCAAAAGCAGAAGAAGTCCTCGCTTAATCCATTTCATCTTCATCACCTGACTGCATTATACCACGCCCGCTGTTATGGCACGCTTACACTTTGGTCATCTTCCCGTCACCTGCCCGAAAGAAAAAACGGGAAATTTCCCGTTTTACTGTCCCATCGATTTCATGATTGCACGAATCTGGGCTTCAGAAGGTTTACGTCCCATCTGCATGAACATGGCCCGGATCATTTTTTCATTGACTGGAGGATGTTCCTTCAGCTGCTTCTCAAAATAACGGCGAGTAAAATAGAATCCCAGACCTCCGCCAATTACCAGTCCAAGGATTAAAAAACCAATTGAACTTAAAAAGTTAGCTCCCATTTATCAAACACCACCTATCTTTTGTGATTTTCTCCCTTATTGTATCGTTTTTCGATCTGTTTTACAAGAGTTATTCAGCAAGAACCAGCAGCCCCTCCATCCGTCTGAGTTCATCAAGAAAAGGGTATTCCGCCCGATCACTGAGCAACAGGTGAAACTGTTCCACTTCCAGCGTACTGTTCCGTCCGGTCAGCTCATTATGGTAAAACATCCGCCCCTGCCGAACCCAAAGATCTTCCCGATCGCTCAATCGATCCGCCAGCTTCTGAAATACCTCCTGCGGTTTCAGCAGCATCTGTTCCAGCTGCCGCTCATACCCCGTTTTCCCTTCCATCCAGGAAAACAGAGCCGTATTGGATTTCAGAATCTCTCCAAACTCCTTACGAATCAAATACGCTTTAATCATGAAACCGCCTCCCGGTCCGATCATATCCCATCCCCTGCCGCTTTTTTTGTCGCAAAAAGAAAAAAGGAGGACTTTTTTCCTCCTCTCTCTACAGACTGAACTGGCTAATTTTCAGTCTGAATGCACGTTTTCTCTTAACTCAGTCTTTTATAATTTTCCTGATCCTGCAACGGTAAGATTTACTACGCTTTCCAGCAAAGATCAATCACTTTGTTTCGTTCTCTTGTCTACCCATGATGTCTCTCTTTGAAGTTCCGACATAGTAAATTTTGTTGAATTTGTTCAATATTACATGTTACTGAAACATGCAATCCGGTGAGGTGCATCCCAGAAGTTCAATGCAATCCTCTGGATTCAGGCAACCATCCGGCCCGACTTCATCAGCGCTGATTGGATTACAGACAGCAACTAAAGCCACTGCCACAAAAAGCGCTACACAAATCTTTTTCAATCACATTCTCCTTTCCACGCGCTTAATTATACCGGAAAAAATTCACGCTTTTATGATTTGATACATGGAATCGCTTTCTCAGATTGAACCGCTAAGCAACTACAGTTCAGTCAATTTTATGCGAAATAAAATTATTGAAAGAAGCAATACTCTTATAATGTTTGGTTATTTTGGCAATTTTACTCAGCTCATTTTCAAAATAGGCAATCAGATTATCGGATCGAAATCGAGTAGCTAAAACTTCTTTCACCTCATTTAAAATAAAGTTCTCCAGATATTTTTCACTCTTATGATTCAGTTTCATTTTGAAATAACGGAAAAAAACATCATTTATCTGATAACAGCTTCTATCTCCTAAATCAATATTCTGCAAAAGTTGAAACATTTCTTCACATTTTGTTTCTTCTGTACAGTGCAGAATATAAAGCATATGGACAGAAAACGAAGGCTTATTCTCCAGAAATTTCTTAAAAAAAACGATAGCTTGTTGATAGTTTCTGTCAAAATAATAGTAAAAACCAACATTAAAATAATTGTTGACCAGTTTAACTCGGGCCAGTTTTCCAGGAGTTCTTTCCAGATATTTTATTGATTCAGTAAAATAATATTCTACGTTTTCTTTATTGCCGGTATACAACGCCATCGCTTTAGTAAAATACAGAACTCCAAGATAAAAAGCTATTTTCTTTGTTTGAAAATGTGCTAATGCTTTATCCACAACATTTAATGCCGTAAATAATTTTTCTTTATATAATAACCAACCTGAGATAAATAACGAAGAAATTTGCAACCGATTACTGCACATGGACAGCCTTCCATAAGTTTTCTCCGCCTTGACCATATCGAAATCTCTATAATAAAAATGATCAAACAACACATTCAAAACCAGTTCTTCCAGATCCT
>CAJFOC010000019.1 GCA_904395815.1 uncultured Holdemania sp. | reverse complement strand
GCCAGGCATCGGCGATCAGGTGAATGAAGAATATCTGGCCGGCTTTGTGGGAATGACTTCGCTGGATCAGATCAGCGGAGCGGATGTGGTCAGCAGTGCGACCTATACGAGCAATTCCGCGATCGAGGCCGTCAGCGCAGCCTTTGCGGCCAGTCAGGAATGAGGTGGATGAATAATGAATCGTAAGGAAAACTTTACAGCGGGCTTCATCCGCGAAAATCCGGTATTCGGACTGTATCTCGGATGCTGTTCCACGCTTGCCATTACGACATCGCTGAACAACGCGATCGGAATGGGTGTCTCGGTAATTATCGTTCTTGTTTTGTCCAATGTGATTATTTCGATGCTGCGGAAAATCATTCCGGATGAAATCCGGATTCCGGTGTACATCGTCGTCATTGCGGCGCTGGTCAAGTGCATTCAGCTGCTGATTCAGGCTTATGCGTCAACCATTGACGCGGCGTTGGGCGTCTTTCTGCCGCTGATTGTTGTCAACTGCATCATTCTGGGCCGTGCTGAAGCGTTCGCCAGCAAAAACGGAATTCTTGATTCCGCGCTGGATGGACTGGGAATGGGTTTGGGTTATACCTGTGCGCTGGTTGTGATGTCATTGATCCGTCAGATTCTTGCTACCGGCGTCGTTAACTTCTCCAATCCGTTTACGAATCAGCTGGTCTTTGAGGTTCGCCTGATTCCGGAATCGTTTACGATTTCGATGTTTGGCACACCGACCGGAGCTTTCCTGACGTTTGCGCTTCTGGCTGCCGCGATGGTGGCCATCAAGAATGCGCAGGCAGCGAAGGCCAAGAAAAAGGAGGCTGAATAATCATGTCCAGCTTGTTTACCCTGTTTGTTTCATCGGTTCTGATCAACAACGTCATTTTATCTCAGTTTCTGGGTGTCTGCCCGTTTCTGGGTGTTTCCAAGAACAAAAGCTCGGCTCTGGGCATGGGCGCTGCGGTCATCTTCGTTATCTTCGGCGCTTCGCTTTTGACCTATGCGCTGTACTATCTTGTTCTTGAACCAAATGGTCTGGAATACATGGACCTGCTGTCCTTTATCCTGATCATCGCGTCGTTTGTTCAGTTTGTAGAAATGTTCATCAAGAAATTTTCTCCGGCTCTGTACAAATCGCTGGGGATTTACCTGCCGCTGATTACGACTAACTGCGCGGTTCTGGGCGTGGCGCTGGATAACATCAGCAACGGTTTCACTTTCCCGGAAATGATTGTGTATTCCCTGGGTATTCCTATCGGGTTTACTCTGGTTCTTTACATCTTCGCCACGATCCGTGAACGGCTGGATGCGGCGGATATCCCGAATGCGTTTAAGGGCAATCCGATCGCACTGATCGTAGCGGCGCTGATGGCTCTGGCTTTCAGCGGTTTTGCGGGACTGGTCTGATCTGATGCTGGCGGCGATTCTGGTGCTGGCCGGACTGGGAGCGTTCTTTGCTGTAGGGTATGTGCTGAACAGCAGGACTCCGGCGCCGGAAGGATGCGAGAATCTCAAAGCAGAGTGTGAGGGATGCAGGATTACCTCATGCGCGCATCATCCTGTAAAACAGACAGAAGGAGAAAAAGAAGAATGATTACAGCAATTGTCATGATGTTTGTGGTCGGAGCGGTTCTCGGACTGATTCTGGGAATTGCTTCCAATGTATTCAAAGTGGAAACGGATGAACGGGTGGAAAAGGTCACCGCGATGCTGCCGGGATACAACTGTGGCAGCTGTGGTTATGCGGGCTGCTCCGGTATGGCGGCTGCCATGGTCGCTGGCGAAGTCAGCAATGTCTCTGCCTGCCGTCCAAGCAAACCGGATGCCCGGCAGAAAATCGCCGAGTACCTGACAACAACTCCGGGACCGGATGGCAAGACCGTGTCCATCCAGCCTTAAGTTTTTCCAAAGAAAATCGGGATGAATCGGAAATGTCTGATTCATCCTTTTTTGTTTATTCCACGCTGAACTTCTGGAAAGAGGCAGCCGTATCACAGAACCGCATACAACGAAACGGATCATCGCCGAAATGAAAAAGGATAGTAATGGAGAAAATCACTATCCTTTGCTTATTCAGTCAACCTTTCTTTTTTCGGAAGAAACCGGAAAACGGACGGGGCTTTTCCAGTTCTTTGAGCGCCTGATCCATCCAGGGCTCATGACAGCCTTCCTGCCGGGCCTGCCGGAGCCAGCGCAGCGCTTCTTCCTCCTTACCGGCTTTCCAGTAATTGTAGCCGAGAACCGCATGAAACCAGGGCGTCTGGTAATTTATTTTCAGTGCCTGCTGCAGGTATTGCAGCGCTTTGAGAGAATGGCCGAGACAGCCTTCGGTATAACCGATCTGCGTCAGCAGCCAGCCGCTTTTTTCCTTGCGCAGATGGTAGGCGCGGCGGAAGTAGTCCAGCGCTTTGTCGTGCATCTGCAGCTGACTGTAATTCCAGCCGAATTCCTCGTTCAGGGCAGCCTGATCGTAGTCGGTAATCTGCCGCAGATGATGAAGAGCCTGCCGGTGTTCACCCGCGGGTCCCAGACTGCGGGCCAGCATCCAGTGGTATTCGGAACCGGTTTTTTCGTCTTCGGAAAAAGCCAGCTCAGTTTCAGCGAGTGCCTGACGGTATCGATCTGTTTGCTGATACACTTCGGCCAGCTGATAATGCGCCCAGCGCTGATCAAATCCCATTTCAATGCCTTTTTTAAGCATGGCTTCCGCCTGTGCGTAATCAGCCAGATTCTTATAGGAAACACCCAGCTGACAATAGGTCCAGGCATTGTCCGGGTTCAGCTGCAGGGAACGGTTCAGATAAATCAGAGCTTCCTCGCTGCGATGGAGCTGATTCAGACAGAAACCGGTTTCCCCTAACAGCCATGTGTCATCCAGCTTCAGTACGGACATCTGTTCCAGCAGTGCTGATTCCTGTTCGTAATGCCGCAGCTCAGAGAGCACAGCGACATTCTCCCGCAGACTCCAGAGCTCTTCAAATCCCAGCGAGCGGGCCTTTTCCAGTTCTTTCAGCGCTTCTTCCGGCAGATGAAGATGACTGAGCGTGTATCCGAGCTGAGCGTGGATCCAGCCGTCATCCGGGTCCAGCTGCAGCGCTTTTTCAAACATCGTCCGGGCTTCTTCAAACCGGTTCAGCTGCGTCAGATTCCAGCCTCTCTCATTGTAAATCCACAGATCATCCCGACCCATGGAAACGGCCTCTTCCAACAGCTGCAGCGCCTGTCCGCTGTCTTTTTTCCGACCGTAAATCCAGGCGCGCAGAGACAGAATTTCCATGTCCTTTCCGCCTTTTTCTTCCGCCAGATCCAGCTGCGTCAGCGCCAGATCGTATTCTTCGCTCTGACAGAAAGAATCTGCCATCCGGTAATGCAGCCAGCCATCATCCCGGCCCAGTTCGGCCGCCTTGTTCAGACATTCCCGCTCCCGTTCATAACGGTGCAGCAGATGGTACATCCAGGAACAGTCGCTCCAGATCCAGATTTCATTGATTCCGGTCGCCAGCGCCCGTTCATAAGCCTGACAGGAAGCTTCCAGCTGATCCATTCGCAGCTGGTTCCAGCCGATCTGGGCCCACACCCAGCCGTTGTCAGGCTGTTCGTCGAGCAGCTGCTGGTAGATCTTCAGCGCTGTTTGCCGGTCGCCGGCTGCCGAAGTATTCCACGCCAGCTGGGTCTTGACCCAGAAGGGATTCTGATGTCCTTCCACCGCTTGCTGGTAGGCTTCCACGCTTTTCTGATATTCGCCGGTTTCCGAATAATCATAACCGAGCTGAGCATAAATCCAGGGATCGTTGCGGCCCAGTTCCAGCGCTTTCTGCAGCAATGGCAGCGCCAGCTCGGAGCGGTTGTCCTGGGAGTAGCGGTAGGCCAGATGGGACAGAGCGGAAATGTGATTCGGATCCAGTTCCAGCGCTTTTTTGAACTGGGCTTCGGCCTGGTCAAAACGCTGCAGCTCTTCCAGAACGTTACCGATCTGCACCTCGATCCAGGCGTCATGACGCCCGCACCGGCGCGCGGTTTCCAGATGCTGCAGCGCCAGTTCCGGCTGATTGTTCAGGCTGTAGCTGCGCGCGATTTCGCAATGACTCCAGGAATCTTCCGGCTGTTTCTCAATGGATTGTTTCAGGCAGCTGATCGCCTCTTCCGGCTTGTTCAGCGAGTTGCAGCAGAACCCCAGTTCATTGAGAATCCACAGATCATCCGGCTCGCTTTCCCGCAGCTTGTTCAGCAGTTCGTATTCATCATCCAGCAGCTGCAGCTGAGAACAGGACCAGCTGTATTCCTTCAGCGCCCACAGATCTGTGTACCCCAGGACAAAAGCCCGCTGCAGCTGTTGCTTTCCCTGTTCAACCTGATCCATGTGATTGTAGCAATATCCGATCTGGGCGTGGCACCAGCCGTCATTGGGTTCAAAATATAGGGCTTCCTCAAAACAGCCGATCGCTTCCTCAAACTGATCCAGCTGCGTCAGCGTCCATCCCTTTTCCCGATACAGCCAGGCGTCATCCCGGCCTTTTTTCTCCGCCTGACGCAGGTAATCCAGCGCCGAATCGTGCATCTCCATTTTATTCAGAACCCAGCCCAGCTGGGAAAGCAGTCCCGCATCGTTCTGTCCCAGACTCAAAGCCCGGTTCAGATTCCAGAACGACTCCTGATAACGCTCCATCAATCCCAGAATCCATCCTCTTTCCGAATAATACCAGGCTTTGTCGTGGATCATGCTTTCGCTGGCATCCAGCTCCAGCAGGGCCTGTTGAAATTGCCCGTCATCGACTAATTCCTGGATTTGTTCTTCCAGTTTCACTATCATCAGCCCCTTTTGTCCTCATTGTATCAGAAAAGGCGGGGGAATGGTATTCCTCCGCCTGAAGTTGTTTATTCTCCCTGATCTTCACCGTTACCGCTGTCGCCGCTTTCTGGCGGGGTCGGGGTTGGAGTCGGGGTTGGAGTCGGGGTTGGCTGCGGGCTTGGCGTTGGCTTGGCCGTACAGCCTTTGATCGGATCGCCTTCGTATCCGGTATTGCAGGCACATTGTCCGTTAACCAATGAGGCATTTTCACCGCAGGTAACGCCAACGTAAAGCGTTACCGCAAAGCGGGCCTGATCCAGCGTCGACTGCATGAACGTCATCGTCGTACCGTTGACCTTGGCGCCGTTGGAGATGATTTCATTGGTTCCTTTTTTGGTTTCATCCTGAACTTCAGTGAAGGTTACGGTTACTCCGTTAGCTTCCGCCCAGCTTTCGATTTCAGCCCGGGTTGCCGTTTCCGATGGAATGGTCAGCTGAATTTCACGGTCTTCCACCTGAATTTCCTTGCAGATCTGCTCGCTGCGGTAATCCATGTTTTCATAAGCGTAATATCCGCAAACCTGCACGGTATCGCCCGGCTTGACTTCCAGCGGCTGATCAAAGGCAGGGCTTTCACTGGTTACCGTCACGGAGTAGTCCTGAATGGTGATGTCCGCTTTGTAGCGGATCGGACCATAAACCCATGTCCAGTCGAAAGCGACCTGACAGTTTGGCGCGGAAACCCAGCTTCCGCCGACTTCAATACCCATATCCTTGACATTCGGCGCGACGGTCAGCTTGCTGGTATCCGGATATTCGCTCCAGGTCAGATGGACGTTGCCGTCGGAAATCGTGGCGTCAAAGGAAGAAATCGGTTCGACAGAAGCCTGCAGCGGATCGGCCAGCTTGTTGTATTCTTTCTTGATCAGACCGGTGGTGATGAAGCTGCTGTCCATCCCTTCCAATGGGGCGGTATATGGATAGAGCCCTTTGATATGAGTGATGGACGAGATACCATCCGGCTGAGTGATGGCCGCCGGATCCTCCTCATCTTCATGCAGCACATCCAGCATCAGCTTGGAAATGTTGCCTGGAATGTTCAGCCGGCTTTTGGCGGAGGAGAAATACGTATCCTGATCCTTGATTCCCTTTTCGTAGCCGACCCAGACGGCGTTGGTATATTTGGAAGTGGAAGCGACCATCCACTTGTCCTTGGCCGCGCCTTCCGGGATATTGAAGCGCAGTCCATCGGTTCCCCAGTCCGTTGTGCCGGTTTTACCGTAGACCGGATAGCTGCGCTTGAGAATCTGCATGTAGTTGGAATACGGACCATAAACGGCTTCGTACATCAGCTGAGAGGCCAGGTAGGCGGATTCTTCGCTGATGACCTGCGTTCCGGAAGAGTCAGGAATGACCGGTGCGGTACCGTCCTTGAATTCAATTTTGGTGATCGTATGCGGCTTGATGTACACGCCGCCGTTGATCATGGTGGCATGGGCTCCGGCCAGCTCCACGCAGCTGACGTCAAAGGTAGAGCCGCCGATCGCATAGCCAACGTTGAAATCGTCCGAGGTAACCCGGCTGAAGCCAAGATTCTGCAGGTATTCCACTACTTTGGCACTGCCAATCGTATCGATGACTTCCTGCAGGGTTTTCAGCGCCGGAGTATTCAGCGAGTTGCCGACCGCATAAGTCAGCGGAATTTCACCATAGTATCGATTATTGAAGTTTTTGACGACCTTGGTCGTTCCGGCATAGACAAACGGACTGTCGGTAACAGTATGGGAAGTTGCCCAGCCCAGATTTTCAAAGGCCAGCGCGTAGGAGAGAAACGGCTTGACCGAGGAACCCGGCTGTTTGTACTGATCGGTCGCGTGGTTCAGCAGCAGACTTCCGCCGCTGGCATAATTGCGGCCGCCGCCGATGCCGACGATTTCGCCGGTCTGATTGTTCATGGATACGATCGCGATTTCCATCAGATCATCCGGGAACTGCACATCAGTATTGCCAGCCTGGATGTCGTCGATCTGAGCCTGAACATCCGGATCCATCGCGGTATAGATCGTCATGGAAACCACAGTCGGATCCATACCGGTCAGCTCCTTGGCTTCGGCAATGACCGCGTCGACATAGCTCTGATACGGCGTTCCTTCCCCCTCGCCGCTGATCCCGGTCGTGCTGTCCACCAGCAGATCTTCCACCTTGATCGATTTGGCCAGCGCGGCTTCGGTTTCCGTAATGTATCCATGCCGTACCATCAGGTTGAGCACGGTATCCCGCCGTTCTGTCGCGTAATCGAGATTTTTGAACGGATTGTAGGCGTTAGGCCGGTTGATGATGCCTGCCAGCAAGGCGCTTTCGCTCAGATTCAATTCGCTGACATCCTTACCGAAATAGTATTCAGCCGCTTTCTGCACGCCGCGGATGTTGCCGCTGCCGCCGAAATTCAGCTTGTTGAGATACAGCTCGAAAATCCGTTTTTTGTTGGTCTGGCTTTCCAGCTGCATTGCCAGATAGATTTCCTGCACTTTTCGCTTGATGCCTGAAAGGCTGCTGCGGGAAGCCACTTCACCGGTTTCGTCATTGGTAAAATAGGTGTTTTTGACCAGCTGCATCGTGAAAGTGGATCCGCCCTGAGAAAAGCTCAGCGTTTTCAGGTTTTCCAGGAAAGCCTTGGCAAAACGGGGCAGGTCAAAACCGTTGTGTTCGAAATAGCGGCTGTCCTCCACGGCGACAAAGGCATCGATCAGCGAGTTGGGCATGTCCGCATAGCTGACGTTGGTACGGATCTGCTGACCGACATCCTGAATCAGGTTGCCGTTTTTGTCCAGAATCTGAGTGGATTCCGTACTTTCGAAATTGTTGATGTCAATCTCCGGGGCATCCTGCAGCATGACGCCGATGGTCACCAGACCGCCGGCAGTGCCGAGAAGCCCGAGGATCACGATCACCGAAACGATGACCGTCGCCATGTTTTTGGCGTTGACTTTTCTTTTTTTCTTTCTGTGCGCCGCCGCTTTTTTCTTCGGCGGCTGTTTCTGCGTCGTATTCATAGCTCTCACTTCTCCTTAAAATACAGTTCGTCAATCACCCGCAGATAGTTCACAGGTGGCGTCAGGGAAAATGGAATCAGAATTCCCTCCTGCTGAAACCAGGAATAAGGCAGTGACTTGCGGCCGGAGTGCCGGTATTGAGCGGCGATTTTTCCGGCTTCCACATAATACGTTTCATCCAGAAGGACAAAACGGACGATCACAAAGGCGATGGCTCCGTGGCGGATCACCCGTTCCAGATGATCGACCTGATGCGGATGCAGACTGGAAAAGGGAAAGGAGGTCCTGGATCGTGTTTCCTTGGCTTCAAAGTCGATGGCTTTGCCGCGATAGACTCCGTTATAATCGGTAGTGGAAGGAACTTTGAAATAGGCTTCCGTAATTTTGGCGGCGCTGCGCTTGGGATAATCGACCGTTACGATCTGCAGAGGCGTCGGCTTTTTGTGAATGACTGCCCGGTCTGTCTGCAGATAGTATTCGTTGCTCAGGTTCAAATCATGCTCCAGAGACATTCCCCGCCGGCCGGCAGACTGTTTGACGGCCGCCGGGCACTGAACGGTTCTGACTTTTCCGTTTGGATAACCAATCATAGCATCACCTTTCATCTATTATATACAACGGCGCATTATTTTTCTAGAAATACCTCGGTTTTGTAACAAATTCGTAAAGTTCTTCACAATGACCGCACAATGACTGCGCGGGCGGTTTCGGCTGCAGAGCAGGGCGGCAACGCCGTTGATCCGCCGGCAGAAAGCAGACGGCAGCGGGAAAAACGGTTTTTACGGAACACTTGCTTTTTCGGCGCTGTTCTGCGAAAATAAGAAAGACGGAAGGTGTTGGAGATGGAAAACAAACTCAATCTGGAACCGCAGACCATTCTGGACAAGGAATTCCACGTCGATTTCAAAGGGTATTCTCCGGCGGAAGTGGACGATTTTCTGGATCTGGTCATTCAGGATTATCAGACATATGAGCGTAAGATCGGGGAGCTGGGTGAGAAGCTGATGGCTTCGGAGCGCAGCAACGCCTCGCTGAAAGCCAAAATCATCGAACTGCAGAGCCGGCAGAAAGCGATGGAAGACGCGGAACCGGCGTCCTTCAGTCAGGTGGATATTCTGAAGCGGCTTTCCCGTCTCGAACAGGAAGTCTATAAAAACAGACAGAACGACTGAATTTCTATCCGGGCAATCGCTGGTTTAACCAAAATCAGAGGAAAGTCCATGCTCGCACAGTCTGCGATGACTGTAGTGTTTGTGCCGGTCCAATTCATAAGACCGGGCAGTTTGCCAGCTGACGGCTGATCGAATCCTAAGGCTTCCTGCAGGGAAGTGATGGACGAGATCTTTAAAAGTGTCACAGTGACGGAGTCCGCGGGGAAACCTGCGGAGTGGAACGCGATAAACCCCGCAAGCGAGAAACCCAAATTTGGTAGGGGAATCTTTGTGCGCTGAAATGAAAGCGCCGAAGGACATCCGCCAGGATGTAGATAAATGGTTGCCACCCAGCCCTGGGGCAGGGAACAGAACATGGCTTACAGGATAGAAGGCAAAAAAGGAGCTGAGCGATCAGCTCTTTTTTTCTGAAATGAAAGAAATAACTTGAAAATGATTCAACTTTGTGTTAAATTGACAGAGCAGGCCGGACGCTGCCGAATTTTCATCTTTTTTGATTGCCGGTTTGGGGCACTTCCTGTTTTACAATTGAAAAAACTGTTGATATAATTATGCCGATATGAAAATAAAGAGGTGCAGCTGATGAAAGAAATTGGTGCTACATTGCGAAAACGCCGGGAAGAACTTGGCTATACCCTTGAAGAGATGAGCAATAAAACGCGGATTTCCGTGGCGCAGCTGAATGCGCTGGAGGAAGGCGACCTGGAATTCTTTAAAGACGATTTGTCCTATGTTCGCTATTTCGTTCGTTTTTACTGTCAGGCGCTGTATCTGGATTTTGAACCGATGCGGGATCAGCTGAGTCAGGATCTGGAACAGTTCACACAGACGCTTTCAATCAAGGCGATTCAGGAAAGAGAACAGATGCAGTCCAGCATTGAAAAAAAGATCAGCCGGGCGTCCGGGACCATAAAAAAAGAAAAGAAGAAGATCGATTACTCGCTGATTTCATTGCTGGCGGTGATTGCGGTGATGGTCGTCTGTCTGGGCGTGGTGCTGTTTCGGGCGGTACCGCAGTGGCTGTCTTCCGACAATGAACCGGAGCCTTCCTTTCCGGTAGCGGACGTGACTCCGCAGCCAAGCGAGGAAGCGGAACCGACTCCGGAGATTCTGCAGGAAAGTTCGCCGCTGACGGTCACGATGGTTCAGGGAGATCCATCCACCTATGAGATCCGGGGCTGGAGAGAACAGGAAAGTATTACGCTGCGGGTGACCTTTGGCCAGGATACCTGGATTCGGGTGTATGAAAACGATGTCGCGACGGACAATCCGGCCAGCGCGACCTATCACGCCAATGAGAGCATTGAAATTACCCGCAGCGCGGTCAGCGATCTGAAACTGACCATTCATTTCGGCATTGTGCTGAACAACGTGATTGAACTGAACGGACAGCAGGTAGAACTGGATCCGTCGGTGGCCTCGCAGACAAGAGGGCAGCGGATCAACTTCGTTCTGAAAGGAGACTAAACCATGAATCTTCCCAATCGACTGACGGTCATGCGGATCGTGCTGATTCCGGTGATCATTCTGATCGGCATCTTCCCTTATGCGCAGGTAGGCATCGAGGTGCCGGCGCTGCAGTTTGGATTTGTCTCGCTGTCGGCGGTGAATGTGGTGATGCTGGTGCTGTTCTGCGTCGCCAGCTTTACGGACTTTCTTGACGGATATCTGGCGCGCAAGAACAATCTGGTTACGACGTTCGGCAAATTTGCCGACCCGATCGCGGATAAACTGCTGGTCACGACGATGTTCATTCTGTTTGCGGCCCAGGGCGTGATTCCGGTGGTGCCGGTGCTGATCATGGTGGCGCGGGATACGATCGTGGACGGCATCCGCATGATCGCTTCCAGCAACGGCGTGGTCATGGCGGCCGGCTATCTTGGCAAAGTGAAGACAGTGGTGCAGATGCTGGCGGTGATTTTCATTTTGCTCAACAATCTGCCGTTTGAGCTGGTCCGTCTGCCGGTATCGGATTTTCTGCTGTGGTTTGCCGCTTTTACCTCGTTGGCCAGCGGGATTTCCTATTTCAACCAGATGAAGGATTATATCTTTGAAAGCAAATAGTCTGATCCCGCTGGCGCAGCAGCTGCTGAAGCAGGGATGGACGCTGTGCAGCTGCGAGAGCTGCACGGGTGGGCTGTTTGCCGCATCGATGACGGAAATTCCAGGGGTATCAGCGTTTTTCAAAGGCGGTCTTGTCACCTATTGGACGGCGATGAAAACGACGCTGGCCGGCGTCGATGAACAGCTGATCCGCCGTTATGGGGTGGTCAGCGAACAAACGGCCAGAGCGATGGCGGAGGGATGCGCGGCAGTGATGCAGTGCGATGTCTGCGTTTCCTTTACCGGCAATGCCGGTCCTGCCGTGCTGGAGGGAAAACCGGCCGGGATGATCTGCACGGCCGTGCGTTTGCCGGATCAGTGTCTGACGTGGACGGATCAGCTGAGCGGAGACCGTAACGCTGTGCGCCGTGAGATCGTGGAACTGACAGCGCAGCGGTGCCTGCAGATGATCGAAAATGCTCAGCGGGAAGCAAGGGAAAACAGCGTTCAGGACGTATAATCACAATAGAGCGAAATAGCGGAGGAAAATGAGGATATGGCGGAAAAAGACAAGGATGCATTGCTGCAGGACACATTAAAACAGATTGAAAAACAGTATGGAAAAGGATCAATCATGAAACTGGGGGATCGCGCCAGCGTGGAAGTGGATGCGATCAGCAGCGGTTCGATTGCCATTGATTACGCGTTGGGAATCGGCGGTTATCCGAAGGGGCGCATCATTGAAATTTACGGACCGGAGTCGTCCGGTAAGACGACGCTGGCGCTGCATGCCATCGCTGAGTGTCAGAAGAAGGGCGGCCGCGCTGCGTTTATCGATGCGGAAAATGCCATTGACCCGATGTATGCGAAAAATCTGGGCATCATGATCGACGATCTGATTCTTTCTCAGCCGGACAGCGGCGAACAGGCGCTGGAGATCACTGAACTGCTGATCAAAAGCGGCGCGATTGATCTGATCGTCATCGACTCGGTTGCGGCGCTGGTGCCGCAGGCTGAACTGGATGGCGAGATGGGAGATGCCAGCGTTGGTCTTCAGGCCCGGCTGATGTCCAAAGCCATGCGTAAGCTGGCGGGGGTGATGAACCGCAGCCAGTGTACGGCGATCTTTATCAACCAGCTGCGTGAAAAAGTCGGCATCATGTTCGGCAATCCGGAAACGACCCCGGGAGGCCGGGCGCTGAAATTCTATTCTTCGGTGCGGCTGGATGTCCGGCGCAGCGAGGCCATCAAAAACGGTTCGGAAATCGTCGGCAACAAGGTGAACGTCAAGGTTGTCAAAAACAAGGTGGCGCCGCCATTTAAGGTTGCGCCGATCGAGATCATGTATGGCGAAGGCATTTCGCATATCGGCGAGGTCGTCACTCTGGGCGAGGCTAACGAGATCATCAATAAGAGCGGCGCCTGGTATTCCTATAACGGCGAGAAAATCGGCCAGGGACGTGAAGCCGTGCGGGCTTTTCTGAAAGCCAATCCGGAAATTGATGCGGAAATTACAGAAAAAATCAAACAGAAGCTGTTTCATTCAGGGCAGGAGTAATCCTGCTTTTTTAATTGGTATAGGATTAAAAAGGAAGAAATTGCGGAAATTCCGGGCTAGGTTATTGTGAAAACGGTTAAATTAAAGTATGATTATAAAGGAGTTAACGCTCTACAGATAAGGTTATGGAGGAAATAAGATATGAATAATACTCTTGTTTGGTCCATGATATCTGGTATTATCGGAATAGCTGTCGGCGTAATTGTGATGAAAATTGCGTCGCGGTTAGGCTTAAATCGTGATCAGCAGAAAGCCAAACTGCTTTTGGAAGAAGCTGCAATTAAATCTGAAAACTTAGCCAGACAGGCGGTGCTGGACGGTCGTACCCAGGCGTATGAGCTGAAGCTGGCTGCCGAAAAGGAAGTCAAGGAGAGGAAACAGGAGATTCAGGACAAAGAAAACAAACTGACTCGTCGGGAAGATAACCTGAATTTTCGTGATGAAACACTGACGGCTAAAGAAAAACAGATTGAACACAAAAACAGCCAGATCACAGAGAAACTGAATGTACTGGATAAAATGGAAGCACAGCTGCAGGCCAAAATTGACAACCAGATCGTCGAACTGGAGCGCATCGCTTCGATGAGCGCCGATGAGGCGAAGAAGGAACTGATGGATGCGGTAGAAAAGAAAATGGACAAGGAGGTCAGCGTCTATATCCGGGAGAGGGAGGAAGAAGCCCGTTCCAAGGCGTCAGACTCCGCCCGCAATATCATCGCGCTGGCAATTCAGCGTTATGCTCAGGAAGAAACCATTGAACGGACGGTATCGGTAGTCGGTCTTCCTTCAGAAGAGATGAAGGGACGGATTATCGGTCGGGAGGGCCGCAATATCAAAGCGATCGAACAGGCTACCGGAGTGGATCTGATCATCGACGATACACCGGAAACGATTACGATTTCCTGTTTTGATCCGATTCGGCGTGAAATTGCCCGTCAGGCGCTGGAAACCCTGATTCGGGATGGCCGGATTCAGCCGGGAAGAATTGAAGATGTCGTACGCAAGGTAACGAACGAGCTGAGCGATACGATTGTCAAAACCGGTGAGGAAGCGGTCTTTAAACTGGGAATCGGACGGATTGACAAGGAACTTGTCCGTCTTCTGGGACGGCTGAAATTCCGTTACAGCTATGGACAGAACGTACTGCAGCACAGCATGGAGGTAGCGTATCTGGCCGGAATGATGGCGGCGGAGCTGGGATTGAATCAGGCGCTGGCCAAACGGGCTGGTCTGCTTCACGATATCGGCAAGGCGCTGGATTTCGAGATGGATGGCAGCCATGTCGAACTGGGCGCCAAAGTCGCAAAGAAACATGGCGAGAACGCGGTGGTCATCAACGCGATTCAGTCACATCATGGCGATGTGGAGCCGACAACACTGATCTCCAATCTGGTCGCTGCGGCGGATGCGCTGAGCGCTGCCCGGCCGGGTGCCCGGTATGAGAGCTTTGAAAACTACATCAACCGTCTTGAACAGCTGGAAAGCATTGCCAACAGCTTTGAAGGGGTTGAGAAAACCTATGCGATTCAGGCAGGCCGTGAAATCCGCGTCATGGTCGTTCCTGAGAAAGTCGATGACGTTGCCTGTCATCGGGTAGCGCGTGAAATCCGGGATAAGATCGAAGCCGAACTGACCTATCCGGGCCAGATTAAGGTGACGGTCATCCGCGAAACGCGAGCCAGCGAACTGGCCAAATAATGCGGATCTGTTTTATCGGCGATGTCGTCGGTTTTCCGGGCAGGCAGGTGCTGCAGCAGCACCTGCCTGCTTTAAAAGAGCGGATACAGCCGGATCTGACGATTGTGAATGGTGAGAATGCCGCGCATGGCAAAGGAATCACCCGCCGGATTTATCATCAGCTGCTGGATTTCGGTGCGGATTACATCACCATGGGCAACCACACGTTTTCCAAAAGCGAGCTGCGCCTGTTTATTGATGAGGCGGACCGGCTGATCCGGCCGCTGAATCTGGATCCGACGGAGCTGGGATGCGGCGTCAGAATCGCGCAGGTGGGCCGCCGGCGGATCGGCATGGTCAATGTCTGCGGCGAAGTGTTTATGGATAACGTGACGGAAAGTCCGTTCAGCGCCATGCAGCGGGTGCTTCAAAAGGAAGAAGCGGACTGGTGGTTCGTGGATTTTCATGGCGAAACAACTGGCGAGAAGCAGACGTTCGCTCAGGTGTTTGCCGATCGCTGCGTGATGATTGCCGGTACGCATACGCATGTTCAGACTGCGGATGAGCAGCTGATCCGCGGCTGTGCCTACATCAGCGACGCCGGCATGTGCGGCGCCTTTGACAGCATTCTGGGCCGGGATAAAAACGAGGTCATCAATCGGGTGCTGCATCATCAGAAAACACGTTATACGGTTGCGGAAGGTCCGGCTTTGCTGTGCGGAGTCTGGGCGGAAATCGACCCGATATCTGGCCGCGCGGTCAAAGTGGAACGGATTCAGATCCGGCCATAACATAAACCCCTTTTTTCTCACATATCCTGTTAGAAGAAAGGGGTATTTTATGGAAATATTGAAAGTATCAACGAAGTCAAATCCCAATTCCGTGGCGGGAGCGCTGGCGAACCTGCTGAAGGAACACCGCCAGGTGGAAATGGATACGATCGGCGCCGGCGCTTTGAATCAGGCGATCAAGGCCATTGCGATTGCCCGCGGCTTTGTCGCGCCGATCGGAATCGAGCTGTTCTGCATTCCCGCGTTCATGGAACTGATGATCGACGGCCAGCAAAGAACTGCGATAAAACTTATTGTTGAAAAAAAATAAGCATGATATAATAAACCCATGAAGGAGGATGTGACAAAATGCCAGCAAAAGTAGAAAAAGATACATGCATCGGATGCGGCGCCTGTGCAGGTGTTTGTCCGGTAGGAGCAATTGCATTGGGTGATGACGGCAAAGCCGGCGTTGATGAGGGAACATGCATCGACTGCGGCGCTTGCGTCTCGACCTGCCCGGTTTCGGCAATTTCTCAGTAATAGCTTCGCCTATGAGCGATGAAAAGGAAGACGCGGGTCGTCTTCTTTTTTTACGGCAGGACGATCGGTTCACGGATTCATTGCATGAAGCGGACGTTTCCTGTTATAATAGCCACGTTACTTGAAATGAGGGAGTATAATGAAACAGGAATGGAAGCTTCCTTCACTGAAGGAGGCGCAGAAACGAACACGCCGGGAAATTGTCGTTGAACGGGCGCTGTTTGCGATTCCCCAGCAGGCCAGAATGCTGGGAGCGGGGAGAAAATATCTGATCCACACGTATGGCTGTCAGGCTAACGAACGGGATTCAGAAACGATAGCCGGCATTCTGGATGCCATGGGATATACCGCCTGCGATCAGGAAGAAGAAGCGGATCTGATCCTGCTGAACACATGCGCTATCCGTAAAAATGCGGAAGATAAAGTCATCGGCGAACTGGGCGCGCTGAAGCGGCTGAAACGGCAGAATCCGGATCTGATTTTCGCCGTCTGCGGCTGCATGGCGCAGGAAGAGGACATGGTGGAGCTGATGCTGAAGAAATATCCGCAGGTCGATCTGATCTTCGGCACGCACAACATTCACCGTCTTCCGCAGTTGCTGATGCAGGCGGCGATGAGTCATGAGCGCACGGTTGAGATCTTCTCCCGGGAAGGAGAAGTCATTGAAAATCTGCCGGTACGGCGTTTTGGCTCTCACAAGGCGTGGGTGAACATCATGTACGGCTGTGACAAGTTCTGTACTTATTGCATAGTCCCTTATACCCGCGGTCGGGAACGTTCCCGCGATATGGCGGATATTCTTGCCGAAATCCGGGAGCTGAAAGCGCAGGGATACCGTGAGGTGACCTTGCTGGGACAGAATGTCAACGCCTATGGCAAGGACAGGGGCGGAAGCGGATTTGCCGAGCTGCTGCGGGAAAGCGCCAGAACCGGCATCGACCGCATCCGCTTCACAACCAGCCATCCGTGGGATTTTACCGATGAGATGATCGAGGCCATCGCTTCCTTCGATAACATCATGCCTTCGATTCATCTGCCGGTGCAGTCCGGCAGCAGCGAGATTCTGAAACTGATGGGGCGGCGCTATACGCGTGAGGAATATCTGACGCTGTTTCACAAGATCCGTCAGCGTATCCCCAACTGCGCGGTCACGACCGATATCATCGTCGGTTTTCCCAATGAAACCGAAGAACAGTTTGCGATGACGCTCAGTCTGGTTGACGAATGCCGTTTTGACGGCGCCTTTACCTTCATCTATTCACCGCGTCAGGGAACGCCGGCCGCCGCCATGGCGGACAACGTTCCGATCGATGTGAAAAATCGCCGCCTGCAGCAGCTCAATGACAAGATCGCTTTCTATGCCCATGCCCGCAACGAGGCGTATCTGGGCAAAACGGTCCGTGTGCTGGTGGATGGTCCGTCCAAAAAGAACGATCAGGTGTTCAGCGGGTACAGTGAAACCAACAAGCTGGTCAATTTCACTGCCGGGGATGTCCGGCCCGGGGATCTTGTCGATGTGGAAATCACTGAGATTCGCTCCTGGTCGCTCAACGGACGTCAGATAGCGGCAGCGCAAAAAGATTGAATTTACCGGTCTGATGTGATATAGTTGAGCCACGAAGATTGTCTGCCGATGAAATGATCATGAGTTTTTCCGAGCGCTTGTTCAAGCGCTTTTCGGCGGAACAGGAAGAACATGCGTCGGCGCTGAAAGACAGAGCATCATCAATAAAAACGGACAGGAGGATAAATCATGGATCAGGTACGTCTGTTTGCTTTGGGCGGACTGGATGAAGACGGCAAGAACATGTATGTGGTCGAGGTCGGAGAATCCATTTTTGTCATCGAAGCGGGACTGAAATATCCGGAATCGTCAGATCAGCTCGGTATTGAGATGATCATTCCGGACTTCCAATATTTAATTGAAAACCAGAAGCGGATTCAGGGAATTTTTATTTCACATGCGCATGACGACGTCATGGCGGCGCTGCCGAATCTGCTGAAACACATCAAGGCGCCGGTCTACGCGACGCCGCTGACCGCGCTTTTGATCGAGGAAATGCTGAAAAAAGAAGGGGTGCGCGATGTCCGGGTTCACCGGATCAAGCGGAACGGTTCCTTCAAGCTGGGCAAAACGACGATCCGGACTTTCGGAATGACGCAGTCCATTGCCGATGGCTGCGGGTTTGCGATTGATACGCCGCAGGGAGCGGTAGTCTATACCAGCGAGTTTATCGTGGATTACGATATCAGCAACGAAGCCTTTTCCTGCAGCATCACGGCGCTGGCGGAAATCGGCAAGCGCGGCGTGCTGGCGTTGCTGACCGAATCGGTCGGCGCGGACCGGGAGGGGCATTCCGCGCCGCATCACCGCATTACGGAAATTGTGGAGCCGACGTTTGAAACGGCGCCGGGCAGAATTCTGATTACGACGTATCATCAGAATCTGTACCGGATTATCGAAATTATTGAGCTGGCCAACAAATACAACCGCAAGGTGGTCTTTTATGATGACGAACTGCGGGCGATGCTGAAGGCAGTGGAGAAGATGGGCTATTACCGGATGCCGGTCGGCCTGGAAATTGCCAAGAACAAATTTCATAACGATCTGAAAGAAGTCGTGATCATCGTTTCCGGATCCGGCGATCAGGTATTCAAACGGATGCACAAAGTGGCGCTGGGAGAAGACAGCCTGCTGAAACTGGCGGAGGAGGATACTGTTATCATCGCTTCGCCGATTGTTCCGGGAACGGAACTGGAAGCGACCAACATGGAAAACGAACTGTACAAGGAAGGAGTCCGGGTTCGGACGCTGGACAGACGCAAGGTGTATTCCATGCATGCTTCGCGCGAAGATCTCAAGCTGATGCTGTATCTGTTCAAGCCGCGTTACTACATGCCGATCAAGGGAGAATACCGTCAGCTGGTTTCCAATGCCAATATCGCGCTGAACATGGGATTCCATGCGGATAAAATTCTGGTGCTGGACAATGGCCAGATCGCCAAGTTTGAAGATGGCGTGCTGAAGTCCACCGCCGATCAGCTGACGCTGGAAGACGTCATGATTGACGGCAATGAAAATCTGGATGTCAGCGGCATGGTGCTGCGTGATCGTGAGATTCTGTCCACCGACGGGGCGATCATCATCGGCATCGTCGTCAATCACCGGACCAAGGAAGTGATCGGCGGTCCGGATGTGCAGAGCCGGGGTGTGATCTATCTGAAAGACGCGGATCACATCGTCAAGGAAATCGGCAGCATCATGGAGCGGACGATTGAAGAAGCGGTGCGTGAGAAACGTTATGAAAACGCGTCTGCCCGGATGGAAGCCAAGGAACGGATTGTCAAATACGTGCTGAAGGAAACCGGCAAGCGGCCGATGATTCTGCCGGCGATCGTTGAAATCAACGTCACGGAATAGGAGCTGATGATGGGTGGCCAAAACCAAATCGAGGAAAAAGTCTTCATCGTCCAAGAATGCGCTGGACAGTGAAATTCTGCGCTATGTCGTGGCGCTGGCCGTCATCACGGTCACGCTGATCGCCGCGCTGCAGCTGGGCATTGTCGGCGAATTTCTGACCATGACGGTCAGATATCTGTTCGGAACGTATTACGGAGTAGTTTACGGATTATTACTGATCGGGGGACTGGCTGTTCTTTTTGGACGCAAGTTTCCCGCTTTCTCCGTTAAGACGCTGATTGCCGCAGCAGCGGTGTTCATCGGACTGCTATTGTGGTCTGCCATTCCGCAGGATCCGACGCTGAGCGGATTCAGCGTGCTGAGCGAATATCTGTCGCATACCGCCGAACATTTTTCTTCTCCCTCCACTACTGTCGCGCAGGGCGGGGTATTCGGAGCGGTACTCTATTCGATCTGTTCGCTTCTGTTTGACCGGACCGGGACGGTGATCGTCATCTTTGCGTTGTTTGTGCTGGCGGCTTTGCTGATGATCAGAGTCGAAGTATACCGTTCGGCATGGGAGAAACTGAAAACCGTTTTCCGGCAGAGCCGTCCGGCGGCCCGGCCGCGCAAGGAAAAAAAGCCGGCGCCGCAGCCGGAGATGCCGCAAGAGGAGGAGCCGGTACGAAAATACATCGGCACTGTGGAACTGGACGATCATCCCCGCGCCCGCCGTTCGCTGTTTCTGACGCCGGACGAGCAGGAAACACCGCAATCCAAACCGGCAAAGCCGCAACCGGAAAAACCGGCGGCAGCGGCGGTGTTGCAGCCGCAGAGTGAACAAACCGCGAAAAAAGCGGATCCGGCTCAGGGCTATACGCTGCCTTCCAATGCCTTGCTGGATGATATTCCGTCACGCTCCGGTTCGGCGATGAATCAGAATGCGGCATCCATCAAGGGCCGCAAGCTGATTGAGGTGCTGGGCAATTTCGGAATCAAGGCACAGCTGGTCGCAACGCATATCGGTCCGGCGGTGACCAAGTTTGAGATCCGACCGGATTCCAACGTCAAGGTATCGCGCATCAACGCCATTTCCGACAATCTGAAGATGGAACTGGCAGCCCGGGATATCCGCATCGAGGCGCCGATTCCCGGCCGCAACGCCGTCGGTATTGAAATTCCCAATGTGGAAACGACGCCAGTGCGGATGCTTGAGCTGATGAGCCAGATTCCTGCCGAGAAAAAGAACCGGAAGCTGCTGCTGGCGCTGGGCAAGGATCTGATGGGCAAGGGTGTGTTCTGTCAGCTGGACAAAATGCCGCATCTGCTGATTGCAGGAGCGACCGGCAGCGGCAAATCGGTCTGCATGAACACGATCATTACTTCGCTGCTGATGCGCACGACGCCGGAAGAAGTCAAGCTGCTTCTGATTGACCCGAAAAAGGTTGAATTTACCCCGTACCGTCAGATTCCGCATCTGATCGGTCCGGTGATTTCGGATGGCGCAGAAGCGGCCCGGGCATTGAAAGTCATCGTCATGATGATGGAAAGCCGGTATGAGGTGTTTGCCAAAACCGGCGTCCGCAACATCGCCGGATACAACGAGAAACTGGCTTCTTCCCCGCAGGAAAAGCTGTCGCCAATGCCCTATGTGGTCGTTATTATCGATGAGCTGGCCGATCTGATGGCGGTGGCGGGCAAAGAGGTGGAGATGAGCATTCAGCGCATCACCCAGCTGGCCCGGGCGGCCGGTATTCATCTGATCGTTGCGACGCAGCGGCCGTCCACCGATGTCATTACTGGCATTATCAAAGCCAACATTCCAAGCCGCATTGCCTTTTCCGTTTCCAGCGGCATTGATTCCCGGACGATTCTGGATCATGTCGGCGCGGAACGGTTGCTGGGCAATGGGGACATGCTGTATTTTCCTATCGGCGAACCGTCGCCGATCCGGCTGCAGGGAGTCTATGTTACGGATGAGGAAGTGCGGCGGATTACCGATTTTGTATCCGCACAGCAGAAGCCTCGCTACGAAGACGCCTTCATCCGCCTGGAAGGGGTGGATGGCAACGAAAACACAGCGGTATTGGGAGCCGAGGATGATCCTCTGTATGAGGAAGTCAAAGCGTACGTGATTGATACGCAGAAAGCTTCCACCTCGCTGCTGCAGCGGCGTTTCGGCATTGGCTATAACCGGGCGGCGCGACTGATCGATGTGCTGGAGGAACGCGGCATCATCGGTCCGGTACAGGGCTCCAAGCCGCGGGATGTCTACATCAAAAAAACGGAATCGGAAGAAGAGCCGCAGTAAACGAAAAGATCCGAAGCAGTTGGGCAACAGACCGAACTGCTTTTTTTTCGGTTTGTGAACAAATGTTGAATTTCCCGTGAACAATTCGTGTTGACGAAAGGGCTTACATCCTGTTAAACTGTACATGTAAGCAAAGCTTGCGCTTAGCAATGGAGGGAAAGAAAAATGAAAAAATTGCTGAAGTCTGCTTTGGCTCTGACGATGGCTGCCGGTCTGCTGACAGGCTGTTCTTCCAGTACGGAGCCAACACCGACAGATTCTACAGACTCCACCTGCGCTGTCCGGATCGGCCTGGTTACCGATACCGGCGGAGTGGACGACAAGTCCTTTAATCAGTCTTCCTGGGAAGGCGTGACCCGCTTTGCCGAGGACAACAATCTCTCCCCTGACTGCATTCAGTACCTGCAGTCCAGCTCGGACGCCGATTACATCCCGAATCTGAGCACCTTTGCCGATGAGGGCTATGATCTGATCATTGCGACGGGCTATCTGTTTGCTGAAGCCATTACGACGGTATCCGGCAACTATCCGGATCGCAACTTCCTGTTTATCGACGAAGTGGCGGATAATCCGAACGTTGTCAGCGCGACGTTTGCGGCGGAACAGGGTTCCTTCCTGGTCGGTGTTGCCGCGGGTCTGGTCGCTACGGAAAACGGCAGCAACACCGTCGGCTTTATCGGCGGTATGGAAGGACCGCTGATCGGTGCGTTCCAGGCAGGTTTCGAACAGGGTGTTCTGGCAGTCAATCCGGACATTACCATTTATGTTGACTATGTGGCAAGCTTCTCTGATGATTCGATCGGTCAGAGCCTGGCGGTGAAGCAGTACAACGCCGGCGCGACGGTGATTTATCAGGCAGCCGGCGCAGCGGGCAACGGCGTGATCAAGGAAGCCAAGGAACGCGGCGGCGAAGTCTGGGCGATCGGCGTCGATAAGGATCAGTATGAAGACGGTATGATGGACAACGGCCAATCGGTCATCCTGACCTCGATGATCAAGCGTGTCGATCAGGCTTCCTACATGACGGCCGAATCGGTGCTCAACGGAACCTTTGAAGGCGGCGAAGTGACCTTCACGCTGGAAGATGACGGCGTTGGCGCAGAACTGACTCCGGGACGGAACCTGACGGATGATCAGATCGCGGTCATTCAGGAGTACGAAGCGAGAATCAAGTCGGGTGAAATCGTGGTTTCGGCGGAACCGACCATCGCTAACGGATCGACAAACTAACCGGTTACGGAAGGATACACAAAGCTCCTCTGCTGAAAAAACAGGAGGAGCTTTTCTGTAAGGGGATGTCGTTCACACAGAGAAAAAGCTGTGATTCATCGCGGGTTTTAACGATTTTCATACCAAAAACAAAAGAGGGATCATGTTATAATAACATCAATGGAGAGTGGTGCTATGGAATATGCAGTTGAGCTTTTGAACATTACCAAAGAGTTCCCTGGGATCCGGGCGAATGATGATGTCACCGTGCGGGTCAAAAAGGGAACGATCCACGCTCTGCTGGGGGAAAACGGAGCCGGCAAATCGACGCTGATGTCGATTCTGTTTGGACTGTATGAGCCGACCAGCGGAGAGATTCGGATCAATGGCCGTCCGGTCAGAATTACGGATCCGAACAAAGCCAACGAACTGGGGATCGGCATGGTTCACCAGCACTTCAAGCTGGTTTCCAATTTTACCGTGACCGAAAACATCATTTTGGGCCGGGAACCGAAAGGCCCTCTGGGGACGGTGGATACGCAGTCGTCTGCAAAGCGGATCCGTGAACTGTCCAAAGCCTATGGCCTGGACGTTGATCCGGATGCGAAAATTGAGGACATCAGCGTCGGCATGCAGCAGCGGGTGGAGATCCTGAAAATGCTGTACCGCAATGCCGATATTCTGATTTTTGACGAACCGACAGCGGTGCTGACACCCCAGGAAATCGAAGAACTGATTCGGATCATGAAGCATCTGGCCAGTGAAGGCAAGACGATTCTGCTGATTACGCACAAGCTGAAGGAAATCAAGACGGCGGCGGATGAATGCACCATTCTGCGCCGGGGCCGCTGCATCCGGACCGTGAACGTTGCGGAGACCTCGGAAAAGGAAATGGCGGAGCTGATGGTGGGCCGCGAGGTTGATTTCAACGTCCACAAGCCGAAACAGCAGCCGAAAGGAGCCGTATTGGAGGTTGAGCATCTTCATGTGAACAACGTCCG
This sequence comes from uncultured Holdemania sp., assembly GCA_904395815.1. Classification (GTDB taxonomy): domain Bacteria; phylum Bacillota_I; class Bacilli_A; order Erysipelotrichales; family Erysipelotrichaceae; genus Holdemania. Next base: position 30,418 of record CAJFOC010000019.1, on the reverse strand, counting down.
CGGCATTCCGGCGGTACAGGATGTCAGTCTGCAGGTCAGAGCGGGAGAAATTCTCGGGATTGCCGGCATTGACGGCAACGGGCAGTCCGAACTGGTCTATGCGATCACCGGACTGATGCCCAGCAAGTCCGGAGAGATCCGACTCAACGGCAAGCCGATCACGCAGGCGTCGATCAAGCATCGTTTTGACGCCGGGCTGGGGCATGTGCCGGAAGATCGTCATAAGCATGGTCTGATTCTGGATTTCCGGCTGAAGGAAAATTTTATCGTTCACGCGTATGACACCGCTCCGTTTTGTCGTCATGGCGTCCTGGATTTTCGTCAGATCAACGATTATGCTGACCGGCTGATCCATGAATTTGACGTCCGCAGCGGGCAGGGAAAGGAAACCATTACCCGCAGCATGTCCGGCGGCAATCAGCAGAAAGCGATCATCGCCCGTGAGATCGATCGTTCACCGGATTGTCTAATCGTTGTTCAGCCGACCCGCGGACTGGATGTCGGCGCGATTGAAACGATTCATGCGCGAATTGTCGAGGAACGCAACAAGGGGAAGGCCGTTCTGCTGGTGTCTTTTGAGCTGGATGAGATTCTCAGCCTTTCCGATCGCATCGCCGTGATGTACAACGGCCGCATTACCGGTGTGGTGGATGCGGAGAAAACCAATGAAAAAGAGCTCGGTCTGATGATGGCCGGCGCCGCAGGGGAGGGACACGCATGAACAAAAAGGATAAAATTCTGATTCCTCTGATCGCCATTGCGCTGGGATTGTTGTTGGGCGTGGTCATTCTGCTGGTTTCGGGGAAAGATGTCGGAGCCCTGTTTACCGGCCTGCTCAAAGGTGCTACCGGCATCGATCTGGGCAAAGCCGGATCCGGAGTGAATCTGCGTTATCCGGGAGAATTTCTTGTCTCCAGCATGCCGATCATTCTGACGGGTCTGGCGATCGGCTTTGCCTATCGTACCGGTATGTTCAACATCGGTGCGGAAGGGCAGGTCATCATGGGCAGTCTGGCCAGCTGTATCGTGGCCATTCTTGTACCGATGCCGCCGGTGATCGGAACGGTGGTCTGTCTTCTGGCCGGGGGACTGGCTGGCGCCCTGTGGGCTTTCATTCCGGGTATTCTGAAGACCAAGTGCAATATCTCCGAGGTCGTCACCGGAATCATGCTGAATTATACGGCGCTGTACGGAGCGAATTATTTCTTGCGGAATCTGCCGGGATCCACGGTTGTCAGAACTGTGAACATTCCTCAGAACGCGTCGCTGGCCAGTCCTTTTCTGGCATCGCTGACCAACAATTCCCGTCTGCACTGGGGCTTTATCGTCGTGATCCTGTGTCTGATTCTGTACTGGTTCATTCTGGAGAAAACGGCTTTCGGATACAGTTTGCGAGCCACCGGATTCAACAAGGAGGGAGCTCGCTTTGCCGGGATCAAGGTTGATCGCAGCATCATTCTGTCGATTATGATTTCCGGATTTCTGGCTGGTCTGGCCGGCGCGATTATCCTGCAGGGAACCTTCGGCTATGGCCGGGTGATGACGGCGGCGGAAAACTATGGATTTGACGGCATTTCCGTCGCGCTGGTGGGCGGCTGCAACGCTATCGGCATTCTGCTTTCCGGATTGCTGTTCGGTCTTCTGGAAGTAACGCAGCCGTTGCTTCAGGCCAGCGGCATTCCTAAGGAAATCGGAGAAATCATCTCCAGCTCCATCGTCTTCTTTGTCGCGCTGCAGGTTGCGATTCAGTACTACCTGACCAAGATTCGCGGGAAAATGAAAAAAGGCGAAACCCGTTCGCCGAAAGGAGGGGCCTGATTATGGAAATGATCTTCCAGATGATTCCCAGTACGTTGATGGTGGCGACTCCGATCATCATCTGTGCGCTGGGCGGCCTGTTTTCAGAACGCAGCGGCGTTGTCAACATCGCGCTGGAGGGCATGATGATGGTCGGCGGTTTTGCCGGGGCTACGGTCTGCGTGCTGCTGGAGCCGACCGCGCTGGGGGCCTGGGCGCCCTGGATTGCCATCGTTGTCGGCATGATTGCCGGCTGCATTTACAGTCTGCTGCTGTGCGTTTCGGCTATCAATTTCCGGGCTGACCAGACCATTGCCGGAACGGCGCTGAATCTGCTGGCCGGCGGTCTGACAATTTATCTGTGCCAGATCATCTTCGGTCAGCAGCGGACGCAGACTTTTGTCCGCGGAATTTCCAAAATCCGGCAGATTCCATTGCTGGCGGATATTCCGGTGGTCGGTGAAATGTTCAAGGGCGTTTATCCTTCGGTGCTGATCGCCTTTGTGCTGGTGTTGGTGACCTGGTATGTCGTATTCAAAACGCCGTTTGGCCTGCGGCTGCGCTCTTGCGGTGAGAATCCGCAGGCGTCGGCTTCGATGGGAATCAGCGTCATGCGGATGCGGTATACGGGCGTGCTGGTCTCCGGCGCGTTTGCCGGGCTGGCAGGAGCGATCCTGGTGCTGACTTCGGGAACGCAATACACCGCTTCCTCCATTCATGGCATCGGCTTCATTTCCATTGCCGCGCTGATTTTCGGAAAATGGAATCCATGGGGCGTGCTGGGCGCCGGTATCTTCTTTGGATTTTCCCAGACAATCGGCGTGTATGCCAGCATGATTCCGATTCTCAACCTGATGCCGTCTGAATTCTTCAGCTGCATTCCGTATGTGCTGACGGTCATTGCGCTGGTTATTTTTGCCGGTAAATCGGTAGGACCGAAAGCGGCCGGAGAGATCTACGACGCCGGCAAACGGTAGAAAAACACGGCTTGCCGGAAACGCTTTCCTTTATCAGATCCAGGCCCGGACAGATTGTCGCTGTCCGGGCTTTTGTGATGGTCATGCCGCTGAAGGGCGGATAAAAAAACATTCTCCCTGTATCGCAAAGAACAGGGAGAAGCGGTTTTATATTTTCATGGTATTTTCTTCGATCAGCTTCTGCTTCAGATCATACAGCGTCTGAGAATAGTCGACATAGTAGCGATGCGGATAACGCAGTCGTTTGACTTCATCCCACAGCGTATCCATCTGCTGCTGACAATAGCGTTTGACCTGTTCGGTGGAAGGAACGTCATAGACAAGCTGACCGCCGATAAAGATCGGAACCTGCAGCTCACGGACAGTGTAATTCCGGATGCGTTTCTGTTTCCATGGCGCTTGCGGATCAAACAGCAGGTATTCGTGTTCATCGATTACCTCATCCCGCAATGCCAGTACATCGCCGATGGCCTTGCCGTCGTCATTATCATAGAAACGGACGATTTTTTTGAAGCCGGGATTCGTCAGCTTTTCAACGTTGCCGCTGATCTTGATTTTGGGGATGATCACGCCGTCACGTTCATGAGCGCAGACTTTGTAGACGCCGCCCAGTACCGGCGTGCTTTTGGCGGTGATCATGTTTTCACCGACGCCGAAGCTGTCAATGCGGGCTCCCTGCATGATCAGATCGTCGATCAGAAATTCGTCGAGACTGTTGGAAACCACGATCTGCGTATCGGTCAGACCTTCGGCATCCAGCATTTTTCTGGCTTTTTTGGAAAGATAGGCGAGGTCGCCGCTGTCGATACGGATTCCTTTGAGGCGGTAGCCATGAGGGATCAGGTATTCCTTGGCGACGCGGATCGCATTGGGAATGCCGGAATGCAGCGTGTCGTAGGTATCGACCAGCAGAACGCAGTTATCCGGAGAAACCCGGGCGTATTGCAGGAAGGCTTCGTATTCGCTGTCGTGCAGCTGAATGTAGCTGTGCGCTACGGTGCCGGAAACCGGTACGGCATATTTCTGACCGGCCAGCGTGCAGGCTGTTCCGCGGGCACCGGCAATGTAGCAGGCCCGCGCTCCTTCCGTTGCGGCATCGATTCCATGCGCCCGGCGGCTGCCGAATTCCAGCACGGCCCGGCCGCGGGAAGCGGCGACAATCCGGCTGGCCTTGGTGGTGACCAGGGTGGAGTAATTGATAAAGACAAGAAGGATCGTTTCGACAATCTGCGCCTGGATCAGCTTGCCGCGGATGGTGACCAGCGGCTCGTTGGCGAACACCGGCGTGCCTTCCGGAACGGCCCAGACATCGATATCCATCTTCAGATTCTTCAGATAGGTCAGAAAGTCTTCGTCAAAGTAACCGGTGCTGCGCAGATAATCGATCTGAGCATCTGTAAAATGAAAATCCTGAATAAATTCGATAAAGCGGTGCAGTCCATTGGCGATCAGGTATCCTCCGCCGTCGGGAATTTTGCGCACAAACATGTCAAAATAACCGATTTCCTCATGTTTGTTTTCCTTGAAGTAGGCGTAGGACATCGTGTATTCATAAAAATCGGTCAGCAGCATCAGTTCATTCGGGTTCATCGTTCAGTCCTCCCATTGACAGCTGTTCAGAATGCGGATTCCGGCGTTGGCCATCAGTTTCAGCGCCCAGTTGTGATAGTCGTTTGCCGGATGGATCGGGGAGTCGTAGGTGGCGACCTGATCGGCGGCGACCAATACTTCAATATCCAGATCGTTCTGGTTCAGATAGGCTTTCAGCGACAGCGCAAACTGCAGCACGCAGATATCCGTGCAGCAGCCGGTGATCAGCACCGAACGCAGGGAAGAAAAACTCTGAAACAGAGGCAGAAAGTCCGGCTGGAAAAAGCCGTTGGTCGAGTTCTTTTTCAGATCGAACCAGTGGCCGGACAACGGCTTCAGTTCTTCGATCAGCTCGCATTCCTCGCTGCCTTCCACGCAATGCGCAGGAAAGCTGGCAAATTCCCGGGCCGTGGCCGGATGGACATCGCGGAAGGCGATGATCGGAAAGCGGCGTTTTTCATATTCGTTGATTGTGCTCAGCAGTTTGGGGGTAATCGCGTGAATGCGGGGATCGGCCAGCGCGCCGTGGCAGACAAAACCCTGGATCATGTCCACGATGACCAGCAGCGACTGATCTTCCTGTTCACGCAGAAAAAGTTCCGTTTCCATGTCGTTCCTCTTTTCTTTTTCTTGTTTTCTATCATAGCAAAAAAAACGCTGATTTCAAACATCTTGTTGGGGGCCGGTGAAAAAAGACGGAAGGGGATTCGCAAAGATTTTCTGTTTTTCCGGTTGAATGTGGGATATACTATGAACCAGAGGAGGAACGATCATGAAAACAGAAACGTTGGGTTCCAACATTGAACTTCATCTGTTGGAAACCGGGAAGTTCAAGGATGTTCTGATTTCTTTCCGATTTATTCACGAACTGAAGGAACCGGATAACGGGATCCGGACGCTGCTGGCGCTGATGCTGGCGGACCGGTGTGAAAAATATCCAACCAAACAGGAGGTTTCGCGCTGTCTGGACGGATTGTATGGCGCTTCGGCTTCATGCCGGACGACAACCTGCGGCCGCGCGCAGGTGCTGGAATTCCGTATTCGGGCGCTGAATGAGAAATATGTCGGCGGTGAGCTGCTGAAACGGCAGATCGCGCTGGCGTCGCAGTTTCTGCTGCATCCGTTAAAAGAAAACGGACTTTTGTCTTCGGCGGTTTATGATGAGGCGATGATCAATCTGAAAGCGATGATTCAGCGCCGCCATGACAATCCTTCTTCCTACGCCGCCGCGCGCTGTGGGCAGCTTCTGGCCGAGGGACAGCCGTTGGGCATCGGCATGCTGCCGGACATGGAACAGGCGCAGAAAATCACGCTGCAGCAGGTCAGCGAGGCGTATGAGGACATGATCCTTCATGACCGGCTTGATATTTTTGTTGAGGGTCTGGCTGATCAGGATCAGGTGATCCGCTGTGTGCGCGAGCATTTCCCATTGCCGGACAGACAGGGAATGGTGGATTGCTGCTACGCGCTGCAGCGGCAGGACAAAGTGAGCGGCTGGGAAAGCCGTGAAATGGATCAGACGACTTTGGTGATGATGTATCCAACCGGGGTTACCTTGCGGGACGAAGATTATTGGGCGCTGCGTACCGGTAACTGCATTTTCGGTCAGCTGCCGACTTCGATGCTGTTTCAGCAGGTGCGGGAAAAACGCAGCCTCTGCTATTCGATTTATTCTTCCGTCCTGTCTTATGACGGCGTACTGAGCGTGAGCACCGGCATTGACCGGGCTCAGCTGCAGCAGGTTCAGACGCTGATCGAACAGCAGCGTCAGCGGATGGCGGACGGGGATTTCGATGAGGAAATGCTGGAAATGGGCAAGACGATGCTGATCCAGTCGCTGCAGGCTTCCCAGGACGATCCGCATTCCGTCATCAACCGGGAATACCAGAACGTTCTGCTGGGATGTCATCAGACGCTGGATCAGATGATCGCCGCGATCCGACAGGTCAGCCGGCAGAAGATCATGGCTTTGTTTGCGCAGATGTCGCTTAAGGCGGTGTTTGCTTTGTGCCAGAAGGAGGGGGACCATGAAGAAAACAGTTCATACCCGTTTTGATGAGACGTGGTATACGCATACGCTGGATAACGGATTGCAGCTGATTTTCTGGCATAAACCACAGTTTGTCAGTTCAGCGGCGGTGTTTGCGACGCCTTATGGCGCTCTGGATTTTTGCCAGCAGGACGACAGCGGCCGGAAGGTGACGTTTCCAAGCGGCATCGCTCACTTTCTGGAACACAAACTGTTCGAGTCCGACGAGGGCGACGTGATGGAAGATTTCACTCGAATGGGAGCGAATGTCAATGCGTTTACCTCGTATAACGAAACGTGTTATTATTTCACGACAAGCCGGCAGGATCTGTACGAACCGCTGAATCTGCTGCTGGATTTTGTACAGGATCTGAAAATCAGCGAGGAATCGGTAGAAAAGGAAAAAGGGATCATCAATCAGGAACTGAAGATGTATCTGCAGATACCGGACAGCCGGCTGATTTTTGAAACGTTCAAGGCGCTGTATCACCATCATCCGCTGAATCGGGATATCGGCGGGGATGAACAGAGCGTCAATGCGACGAGCCGGCAGATGCTGCAGGAGTGCTACGCGCTGAATTATCATCCCTCAAGGATGACGCTGATTGTCGCCGGTCCGCAGGATCCTGAGCAGCTGCTGCAGTGGGTAGAGCAGAATCAGCGGCGCAAATCGTTTCCGGAAGCGAGGAAGCTCAGCCGGTATCTGCAGCCGGAACCAGACGAGGTGGTCAGCACGCATACCGTGATTGCGATGGATGTCACCTCGCGCAAGGTCAGCGTCGCCTACAAACTGAAGCCTTTCAGCGGCAGCGCGCTGGAGCGGGTACGGACGGAATGGGCGCTGCGGTGTCTTCTGGAAGCGCATTTCAGCACGATGAATCCGGAATATCAGACCTGGCTGGATGAAAAAATCATCAATGATTATTTCAGCTATGAAATCGATCTGGGTAAGGATTACGCGCTGCTGATGTTCTGCGGAGAAAGCGAGGATGCCCGTCAGTTTGAAGCGTTCATTCAGCAGCAGCTGCAGCACTGCGGTCAGATCAGCTTTGAAAATCTGGATCTGCTGAAGCGCCGCTATTATGGCGAAGCGATGCGGACTTTCAACAACATGGAGGACATTGCGGTGGCGGTAGTGCGCAATCAGTTCAACGGCGTCAGCTTTTTTGATACGCTGGATATGATCGAGGGACTGACTCAGCAGACGCTCCTTCAGGCATGGCAGACGCTGGATTTCTCCCACCACAGCCTGGTGGAAATCTGTCCGCCGCGAACTCAGTCACAATAGACGAAAAGAAAATGAACAGAAGGAGAAAATTTGACTTCTCCTTTTTCTTTTGGCAAATTTGCGTTTTTTTCTGCCGGCTGCGGTCCGTTATCGCATCAAATATTCCATTTTGCCGAAACGGGCCGGTTTTGTCATAATGAGGGCAGCAAGGAGGACAACGCATGTTAAATTTTACGGTATTGGTGGGCAAGGTCAAAGAGGTGCCGCAGATTCGGGTTACTTCCGCCGGAACAAAAATCGCGACGATGCTGCTGGAGGTGGACCGCGGATTTCGCAACAGCAACGGCGAATATGATCAGGATCTGTTCAGCGTGGTTTTGTGGCGGGGAATTGCGGAGACCTGTTGTGATCTTCTGACTCCGGGCAGCGTGATCGCGGTGAAAGGACGGCTGCAGGCGAACAATTATGAGCCGAAGGAAGGACAGGTTTATTACAACGCGGAAATCGTTGCGGAAAAAGTTTCCTTTATCTCTGTCAAGCCGCAATCTGCCGCTGGGGCGCTGCGGGAAGAGTTCGTCTGAGCTTTGGAAGTTCTTAAGAATTTGTCGATTGTCGCTCTGTCGGAAATACGATATACTTGAAAGCGGAAACGGGAGGGAACAGTCGATGAACGAAAGGGTTCTGATCGTTGACGACGATCCCGAGATTGCTCAGCTGATTTCGGTATATCTGAAAAATGAAGGTCTGCAGACCCGGGTTGTCTTCAGCGGTTCGGAAGCATTGGAAGACATCCACAGCCAGCGATTTGATCTGGCGATTCTCGATGTCATGCTTCCGGATATCAGCGGATTTCGTCTGTGTGAGGAAATCCGCAGCCATTATAATTACCCGGTGATCATGCTGACAGCCAAATCAGAAGACATTGACAAGATTACCGGGCTGACGATCGGGGCTGACGATTACATCACCAAACCGTTCAATCCGGTAGAGATGACGGCCCGGGTAAAGGCGCAGCTGCGGCGCTATACGCAGTACAATTCCCGCCGTCTGGACGACAGCGTCATTGATTTTCAGGGACTGATCCTGAATAAGAACACGCATGAATGCAGTCTGTATGGCGAAAAGCTGAATCTGACGCCGACAGAATTTGCCATTCTGCAGATGCTTTGCGAAAACCGCGGCAAGGTCATCAGCTCGCAGGAACTGTTTGAAAGCATCTGGAAGGAAAAGTATTTTGAGTCCAATAACACCGTGATGGTCCACATTCGCAGAATTCGTGAGAAAATGCATGAACAGCCGCGGAATCCAAAGTTTATCAAAACGGTCTGGGGAATGGGGTATAAAATTGAAAAATAGTCTAAGAAGATTCAAGATCCGGCTGTTTCTCATGTTGTCGGTGCAGATCATCGGCGCCATTATGCTGATGATGCTGGCACTGATGCTGATCGATGGGATTTTGAACGATTTTCTTGCCAATCTGGTGTTTTTTCTGGACAGCGATCTGTATTATTTCTGTGTTCGAAACAAGGAGATTCTGCTGATTCTGGCCGGAGCGGCGGCCATCATGCTGGTTGTTTATCTTTCCATACGCAAAACATCGGATTATCTGGAACAGATGATTACTTCCATCAATCAGGTTTTCAACAAGGATGAGGGGCTGGTGAGCCTGCCGGCGGATTTCAAGGAAATAGAGGATCAGCTGAATTCCATTAAATTTGAAGCGCTGCGCACGGAACAGAAAGAAGCGGCGGAACAGCAGAAACGGGATGATCTGGTCGTTTATCTGGCACATGATCTGAAAACGCCGCTGACCTCGGTGATCGGATATCTGTCGCTATTGAATGATGAAAAACAGATCAGCGATGAGCTAAGGCAGAAGTACATTCAGATTGCGCTGGACAAAAGCCGGCGGCTGGAGACGCTGATCAACGAATTCTTTGATATTACCCGGTTTGCCTTGCAGAAACAGACGCTGAGTCGGGAACCGGTGAATCTGACGATGATGCTTCAGCAGCTGACCGATGAGTTTTATCCGCTGTTTGAGGAAAAGCAGAATCGCTGCCAGATGCGGCTGGATGAGGGGGTTGTCATTTCGGCGGATCGCGACAAGCTGGCGCGGGTTTTTGACAATTTGCTGCGCAACGCGCTGGCTTACGCGGATCCGCAGACAGACATTGATATTGAAATGCATCGCGAAAAGGATCAGGTCCGGCTGATTTTTGCCAATCAGGGTCCTCAGCTGAGCCAGGCGCAGGCAGATCAGCTGTTTGAAAAGTTTTACCGGGCGGATCCGGCCCGCAGTGCGCAGACTGGCGGGGCGGGGCTGGGACTGGCCATTGCCCGCGACATTGTGGAAATGCATGGCGGACAGATCGGAGCGCGGCCGCAGGGCCGGCGCATTGAATTTCATATCCAATTACCGATCCGCGGCTGACACTGCCGCCGTTGTTTTTTATGGTTTCCACTGGAAAATCGGGGAAAAGGATGTTTTGCGGCTGTTTTCCTGATATAATAAACAGGACAGCGGAAACGGTGGAAAGGAAGAAAACGATGGCTTTTGAATCATTGACAGAACGATTGAACAAAGCGTTTAAAAATATCAGCGGCCAAGGCCGGCTGACAGAGAAAAACATGGACGACATGCTTCGGGAAGTGCGTCTGGCGCTGCTGGAAGCGGATGTCAATTACCGGATCGTCAAGGATTTTCTAACCCGGGTCAAGGAAAAGGCGGTAGGTCAGGAAGTGTATACTTCGCTGAATCCTTCGCAGATGGTGGTTAAAATTGTTCACGATGAGCTGGTGACTTTGCTGGGAGAAAAGGAAGTACCGCTGAATTTTAAAAAGTCAGGGATGACCGTCGTGATGATGGTCGGTCTTCAGGGTACCGGCAAAACGACTTCAGCAGGAAAAATTGTATCGCTGCTGAAACGGAAATACGGCCGCCGGCCGATGCTGATTGCCGCGGACGTTATCCGTCCGGCCGCCATTGAACAGCTGCAGACGCTGGGACGGCAGCTGGATACGGAAGTATTTACTTTGGGAACGGAGACCCCAGCGCTGGAAGCGGTAAGGCAGGGACTTGAGCATGCGGCGCAGATCGGCGCGGATACGGTGCTGATCGATACCGCTGGCCGTCTTCATATCGATGAAGAGCTGATGGAGGAGCTGGCTCAGATCAAGGAACTGGCCCGACCTGACGATATTCTGCTGACGGTGGATGCGATGACCGGTCAGGACATCGTCAACGTTGCTCAGGCTTTCCATCAGAGGCTGGATGTCACCGGTCTGGTTGTGACCAAGCTGGATGGAGATTCCCGCGGCGGCGGCGTGCTGTCGGTGCGTTCCATTACGCAGGTGCCGGTCAAATTTGTCGGTCTGGGTGAAAAAATGGAAGATCTCGACGTCTTCTATCCGGATCGGATGGCGGACCGGATTCTGGGCATGGGCGATATCATGACGCTGGTAGAGCAGGCTCAGGAAAAGATGGATCTTGAAAAATCGGAAAAGAGCGCCCGGCGGATGATGGAAGGTCAGTTCACGCTGGTGGACATGCTGGAACAGCTGGAACAGGTTCAGAAGCTGGGATCGCTGGGCAGCATCATGAAGCTGATTCCGGGTCTGAATCAGTTTGCTTCCCAGATGGATGATGAGAAGACCACCCGGCAGATGAACCGTTCCAAGGCGATCATTCTGTCCATGACCCGGGAAGAACGGGAAGATCCGTCGATTCTGCGCGCATCACGCAAAAGAAGAATCGCGGCCGGCAGCGGAACGAGCGTTCAGGAGGTGAACGCGCTGATCAATCAGTTTGAGAAAACCCGGCAGATGATGAAACAGATGGCGCGGATGCAGAAAGGCGGCAAGATGAACATGAATGCGCTGATGGGAGCGAAGCGGGGCATGAATGTGCCGCTGAACCCTCGCCGCCGCAAGTGGTAACCGGATTTGATAGGAGTCTGTGCTGAACTCAGCGCAGACTTTTTTTACCGAAATTGAAGGTGTGAAGTAAAAATGCTTGACAGGATAAGGTTTTGTGGTATGATGAGTGAGTAATTTTTAGGAGGAATGAACACATGGCTGTAAAACTGCGCTTAAAGAGAATGGGTGCCAAGAAGGCTCCGTTTTATAGAATTGTGGCGGCGGATTCCCGCTTCCCAAGAGACGGACGTTCGATTGAAACGATCGGATATTACAATCCGACAACCAATCCGGCAACGGTCAAAGTCGATGCCGAGCTGGCGATGAAGTGGCTGAAGAATGGAGCTCAGCCTTCGGATACCGTTCGCAACATCCTGTCCAAAGAAGGACTCATGAAGCGTTTCCACGAAGAAAAAAACGCGAAGTAACACATGGCTGAAATCGATCTGGAAAACGTTCTGCTGAATCTGGTCAAGCCGATGGCGGAAGATCCGCAGAGCATCACGGTAAAAACTCTGCCCAGTCTGAATGATAACGAGATTCTGCTGGTGGTGTATGCCAAGAGCGAGGATGTTGCCCGGCTGATCGGCCGTCAGGGAAGCATGGCTTCGGCTCTGCGGCAGCTGATGAATATTCCGGCCCGGATTCAGCATAAGCGAATCACGGTTAAATTCGAATCGTATTGAGAAAAGGATGCGCCGGCATCCTTTTTTAAAGAAGGGAGTGAGCGGCATGAAAGAATTGATTATCGGCCGGGTTGTCAACACGTTTGGAATCCGGGGCGAGGTGAAGGTCATCGCCGATACCGATTTTCCGGAAGAACGTTTTGCGCCGGGAAGAGCGTTGTTTTTGCGAACAGGAAATCAGCGGCATGCGGTAACGGTCGCCTCAGCCAGAGAACACAAGGGAATGTTTCTGATTCGTTTTGACGGTTATGACAATATCAACGAGGTAGAATTCATGAAGGGCGCACTGCTGGCGGTAGATCAGGATTCGCTGCCTCCGCTGCCTGAAGGATCGTATTATTTCTTTCAGCTGAAAGGACTTCAGGCGCTGGATCCGCAAGGTCAGCGGCTGGGGACCGTGGTGCGGATGGAGTCTTCCGCGGCTCACAACCTGATCCGTTTACGTAAGCCTGACGGTACGGAAGCATTGGTTCCCTATGTGGAAGCCTTTGTTGAGGCGGTGGATCTGCAGCGGGGGACCATTACGCTGAAGCCGATCGAGGGATTGTTATGAGAATCTCCATTCTGACGCTGTTTCCGGAAATGTTTGACGGATTCATGAATACGTCCATCATCAAAAAGGCCCGTCTGAAAGAGCTTGTGCAGATGGAAGCGGTGGATATCCGGGAATTTACCGACGACAGGCATCGCCGCGTGGATGAATACCCTTTTGGCGGCGGCCAGGGAATGATCATGAAATGCCAGCCGGTGCTGGATTGTGTGGACAGCCTTCGTACAGAGAACAGCCGGGTATTGCTGATGGGACCTACCGGCCGCCGGTTCGATCAGGCCATGGCGCATGAACTGGTTCAGGAGCAGCATCTGATTCTGCTGTGCGGACATTATGAAGGACTGGATGCCCGGATTCGGGAGTTTGTCGATGACGAGGTCAGCATTGGCGACTATGTGCTGACCGGCGGGGAAATTGCCGCCATGGTCATCAGCGATGCGGTGACACGGTTAGTAGACGGGGTCATTACCGAACAGAGCCATCTGGATGAATCGTTTGAAAACGGATTGCTGGAATACCCTCAATATACTCGTCCGGCAGACTATAAGGGACATCGTGTTCCGGAAGTGCTGCTTTCCGGGCATCATGAAAAAATCCGTCAGTTCCGATTGAAAGAGTCGCTGCGGCTGACGCTTCGGGTCCGGCCGGATCTGCTAAAAAACCGTGTCTGGACACTGGAAGAACAACGTCTGATGGAGGAAGTGCTTCAGGAAGAAAACGTTCTTCCAGATGAAAAAACAGTTGAATAACCGGCCGTCTTGTGTTATAGTAATACAGCTTAATAGCGTCCGTGTTCCGCTGATTCCAGAGAATGAATGAACACCGGATCAACAGATAGATAAGGAGAAGGAACATGAATCTGAATTTAGTCAATGAAATCACCAGAGATCAGCTCCGCAAGGACATTCCTGATTTCCGTCCGGGATGCACAGTGCGGGTTGACGTCAAAATCAAAGAAGGCGACAAGTCCCGTATCCAGGCTTTCGAAGGCTTGGTTATTGCCAAAAAGGGCAGCGGCATTGCCGAAACCTTTACCGTCCGGAAGATTTCCAGCGGTGTCGGAGTGGAAAGAACGTTCCCTCTGCATTCGCCGATCATTGATAAGATTACGGTTGTCCGCAGAGGTAAGGTCAGAAGAAGCAAGCTGTTCTATCTGCGCGGTCTGTCCGGCAAAGCTGCTCGTATCAAGGAAATTCGCTAGTCGAAGCCGGAAGTTTCCGGCTTTTTCTTTATATCAACAGGAGGTTCCGGCATGGAAGAAAAGAAAAAGGAGTCTGTCAACTGGGGAAAAGAAATTCTGGATTTTCTCAAAATGCTGCTGATCAGCGCCGTTGCTGTATTTCTGTGTACGCAGTTTCTGATCCGGCCGGTACGGGTGGAAGGCGATTCGATGTATCCGATTCTTCACGATGGCTCAGTCGGATTTTCCAATATTCTGACGCTTCGTCTGCAGGGACTGCAGCGTTTTGACATCGCCATCGTCTATATCGAAGAGCGGGATGAGTACCTGGTGAAGCGAGTCATCGGTTTGCCTGGGGAAACGGTGGAAGTTCGCGAAGATCAGCTGCTGATCAATGGCGAGGTTGTAGAGGAACCGTTTCTGGACAGCGAATATCGTGCCAGTCAGAGCCGTGAGGGCAGCTTTACCGCGGATTTCGGACCGGTTACGCTGGGAATGGATGAGGTCTTTCTGATGGGAGACAACCGGCCGTATTCCAGCGATTCACGGCGTTATGGAGCGTTCAAGCTGGATCAGATCAAAGCCAAGGATGTTGTTGTGCTGTTTCCGTTTCAGTGGTTTGGCATCTATTGAAAAGAAAAGAAGGAGGGTAAGGAATATGGATCACAAATCACCGGCCAGAACCGCAATTCAGTGGTTTCCCGGCCACATGGCCAAGGCCCGGCGTCAGATGCAGGAAAGTCTGAAGCTGGTCGACATGGTCATTGAACTGCGTGATTGCCGGATTCCCCGTTCTTCACGCAATCCGATGCTCGATGAACTGATTCAGAACAAGCCGCGGCTGATCATCCTGTCCAAAAAAGATAAGGGCGATCCGCAGATAACCCGGCAATGGATCGAGGCGCTGAGCGGTCCGCAGACCCGTGTGCTGGCGCTGGATCTGGTACACGACGCTTTTGTCGGCGAGCTGACTCAGACCGCCCGTGAAGTCATGCAGCAGAAGCTGGAGCGTATGGCGCGCCGCGGCATCCGGCCGCGGGCAATCCGGGCTATGGTGGCCGGCATTCCCAATGTTGGCAAATCCACTATGATCAACCGGCTGGCCGGTAAGAAAATTGCCCAGACGGCCGATCGGCCGGGAGTAACCCGGGCGCTGCAATGGGTGAAGTTAAATCGGGATCTGGAACTGCTGGATACCCCGGGGGTGCTGTGGCCCAAATTTGAAGAAGAAACGGTGGGGCTGCATCTGGCGCTGACCGGCGCCATCCGTCAGGAAATTCTGCCGCAGGAGGAAGTGGCGGATTATGCGCTGCGCTGGCTGTCGGCGCATTGTCCGCAGAAACTGAAGGAACGGTATTATCTGGAATCGCTGGCGGAATCGCCGTGGCAGATACTCAGCCAGATTGCAGAAGCCCGTCATTTTGTCAACAGCCGCGGGGAGCCGGATGAAAAAAGGGCGATGGAGACGCTGCTGGCGGAGCTGAAAAATGACAGACTGGGACCGATCAGCTGGGAGCAGCCGGATGAATAAGGAAGCCGGATATGAGTATGAGCTGCCTTACTGGCAGCGTCATCAGCGGGTCGTTGGGATTGACGAGGCGGGCCGGGGACCGATTGCCGGACCGCTGGTGGTTGCCGGCGTGGTATTTGCGCCCGGTACGGAAGATCATGAAATCTACGATTCCAAGGCGCTCAGCGAGAAAAAGCGGCTTCAGCTGTTTCGGCGTATTGTGCAGCAGGCTGAAAGCTGGAAAATCATCATCGTTTCACCGCGGCAGATTGACGAACTGAACATTTACCGCGCTACGCAGCAGGCGATGGAACAGATCGCTGCCGAACTGGATTGTGAAGCGGTGCTGACAGATGCGATGCCCTTGCCGCATTGCGGCAAACCGGTCATACCGATCGTCAAGGGAGATCAGAAAAGCCTGTCCATTGCCGCCGGCAGCATTCTGGCCAAGGTCGTTCGCGATCATATCATGATGGGCTATGATCATCTTTATCCGCAATATGGGTTTCGCCGTCATAAGGGATATCCGACCCGAGAACATCTGGCGGTCTTGCAGCAGCTGCCGCTGCTTCCCATCTATCGAATGACATACGGTCCGGTAGCCCGGCGATGTCAGCTGACTCTGGATCTCGACTGAAAATTTTTCGCCGGGATCCTTTTTTTACGATCTGTTTTCAGGAAAGAGAAAAACTCTGCGTATATCTTGGACAGGAGGGTTATGCTATGAGAGAAACCATTCACGCCCTGGCTCATCGCTATCATGGTGAATGGGAGGCGATGACCGAAGCGCTGCGGCGCGGGGAGAAGCCCCCTGCAATCCCAGGTGATGAACAATTTGTTACCTGGGCGGATCCCCATTATCCTGCCCGTCTGCGGCAGCTGCGTTTTCCGCCCTGGATTCTGTTTTATCGCGGCAATCTGAGCCTGGCATCCTGTCCGTCGGTCGGCATTGTCGGTTCACGCAAGGCGGTTGCGCGGGGATTGCAGGCGACGGAACAGGTCTGTCTGCGGCTGCGGGAAAAAGTGGTTGTCAGCGGACTGGCGGCCGGGATTGACGGCTGCGCGCACCGCAGCGCCTTGCGGTCTGGCGGCAGAACGATCGGCATTGCCGGCTGTGGTCTGAAAAGACCTTATCCCCTGAGCAACCGGGATCTGTATGAGCCGCAATCTTGCCGTCAGCTGATTCTCAGCGAGTATCCGGGATTCACCGCTCCGCTGCGGCATCATTTCCCCTGGCGCAACCGGCTGATCGCCGCTTTGAGCGATTGTGTGCTGGTGATGCAGGCCACCTGCCGCAGCGGAACGATGCTGACCGTCAATGAAGCGCTGGAGCTGGGAAAATCGGTGTATTGCCTGCCTTATCCCGACCAGGATCCGGCCGGGGCCGGCTGCAATCTTCTGCTTTGTGAAGGCGCTCTGCCGCTAAAAATGTGAAATCTGCGGGTTTTTGAAAAGATATTTGTAATTTCCAACAAGTTATGGCAATATAGGATATTGTAATCGAGAAAGAACAGAACCAGTGAGGAGGATGACGATGAAGAACCTGGTCATTGTGGAATCACCGTCGAAATCAAAAACGATTGAAAAATATTTGGGAAGCGATTATGAAGTCGTTTCCTCCAAAGGACATATCCGGGATCTGGCGATCAAAGGCAAGGATGGCCTGGGAGTGGATATCAGCGATAATTTCAAGCCGACCTATACGGTCAGCGACGATAAAAAAGAAACGGTCAAGGAACTGAAAGCCAAGGCCAAGAAGGCAGATCATGTCTATCTGGCGACCGACCCTGACCGGGAGGGGGAAGCGATTTCCTGGCATCTGGCCAGCGAGCTGAATCTGGATACCGATCAGAACAACCGGGTAGTTTTCAATGAAATTACCCGGGATGCGGTGCTGCATGCCTTTGAACATCCGCGTAAGATCGATATGGATCTTGTGCATTCACAGGAAACGCGCCGTATTCTGGATCGGATCATCGGTTTTAAGCTGTCCAAATTGCTCAAATCCAAAATTCGCAGCAAATCGGCCGGGCGGGTGCAGTCGGTCGCGTTGAAGCTGATTGTGGAACGGGAAAAACAGATCAAGGCGTTTGTTCCGGTGGAATACTGGACGCTGGATGCCAAATTCAAGGAGCAGCAGAAGGAA
The DNA here is from genome assembly GCA_904395815.1 of uncultured Holdemania sp. Classification (GTDB taxonomy): domain Bacteria; phylum Bacillota_I; class Bacilli_A; order Erysipelotrichales; family Erysipelotrichaceae; genus Holdemania. The sequence continues at coordinate 12,807 of CAJFOC010000019.1, read as the reverse complement.
TTCAGCGCTTCGCTGGCCAAGATCAACGGCAAGAAAGCGGAAATTCATACCCGGGAGGAAGCGGATCAGGCGCTGGCCGCCTGTCAGGGAGAATTCACCGTTACCTCTTTGAAAAAACAGGTGCGGCGAAAAGAAGCCAAACCGCCGCTGATCACCTCAACGCTGCAGCAGGAAGCATCCACGAAGCTGGGGTTCAGCGCCAAACGGACGATGCAGATCGCACAGCGGCTGTACGAGGGGGTGGAGCTGGGAGATCACAGCGAAGGCTTGATCACCTACATGCGTACCGATTCCACCCGGCTGAGCAATCTGTTCATTGAGGCAGCTCACGATTATATCGTGCAGCAGTTCGGAAAGGAATATCTGGGAAAATACAAGGTTAAAAACGACGACAATTCGCAAGACGCGCATGAGGCGATCCGTCCTACCAGTCTGGATCATTCTCCGGAGCAGGTAAAAAAATATCTGACCGCCGATCAGTACAAACTGTACAAGCTGATCTATGCCCGCGCCGTGGCTTCATTGATGGCGCCGTCCAAAAGCAATACAGTCAGCGTCGTGCTTTCGGTCAACGGGTATGATTTCAATGCCAGCGGAACGCAGCTGGCTTTCGACGGCTATCTGAAAATGGTCTCGGAATACGAGACGAGCAAGGATGTGGTGCTGCCGGAGCTCAGCGAGGGACAGCAGTGTACGCCATTGTCGCTGCAGGGCAATCAGCACTTTACCGAACCGCCGTTACGGTATTCGGAAGCCCGGCTGATCAAGGAAATGGAAGAACAGGGGATCGGGCGTCCTTCCACCTATTCCATGATCATCGATACGATTCAGCAGCGCGGTTATGTGACGCTGGACAAAGCGACGGAATCCAGCAAGACCAAGGTATTCTTTCCGACCGAACAGGGAGTATTGACCTGCGAAAAGCTGGATGAGTACTTCAGTCAGATCATCAATGTGAAATATACCGCCAACATGGAAAACGAACTGGATGAAATCGCGGAGGGCGATCTGGATCATGTCAAGGCGCTCCGGGAGTTTTACGATCAGTTTGAACCGCTGGTCGATAACGCTTATCAGAACATGGAGAAGATGGAACCGGAAAAGATTGGCGAGCAGTGTCCGGAATGCGGCGGCGAACTGGTGATCCGGCAGGGACGCTTCGGCAAGTTCATCAGCTGTCTGAACTATCCGGAATGCAAGTATACCCGTAAAATTGAAGATCCGGCCAAGGAGAAACCGGAGCCGACCGGAAAGATCTGTCCGGAATGCGGCGGCGAACTGCTGAAGCGCAAAAGCCGTTACGGCAATTACTTCCTCGGCTGTTCCAATTTTCCGAAATGCCGTCATATTGAAAACATCGAAGGCGAAAAACGTCCGGCTTACCGCCGGCGGGGAGCGAAGAAAGATGACTGAGGTTACGGTCGTCGGCGCCGGACTGGCTGGTTGTGAGGCGGCATGGCAGCTGGCACAGCGTGATGTGGCGGTTCGACTGGTGGAAATGCGGCCGGTCAGGATGACGCCGGCGCACAAAACCGGCGATTTTGCCGAACTGGTCTGTTCCAATTCGCTGCGTTCAGACGCGCTGACCAATGCTGTCGGCGTTTTGAAAGAGGAAATGTGCCGGTTGGGATCGCTGATCATGCAGGTGGCGGATGAGCATCGCCTGCCGGCCGGCAGCGCTTTAGCCGTGGACCGGGAGAGGTTTTCCCGTGCCGTTACCGAACGCATCAGCGCTCATCCGCGAATTACCGTCGTTCGCCAGGAGGTGCAGAAGATTCCTGAGGGTCCCTGCATCATTGCCAGCGGACCGCTGACCAGCGACTCGCTAAGCCGTTCCATCCGGGAGTTTCTGCAGCAGGAATCGTTTTATTTCTACGATGCCGCCGCACCGATTATTGAAAAGGACAGCATCGACTTTTCCAAAGCGTACTATAAGTCGCGGTATGATAAGGGTGAAGCGGATTACATCAACTGTCCGATGACCCGCCAGGAATTTGAAGCGTTTTATGATGCTTTGATCCACGCTCAGACTGTTGAGCTGAAGGAGTTTGAGAAGGAAATCTACTTTGAAGGCTGCATGCCGTTTGAGGAGATGGCCCGGCGCGGAGAAAAGACGCTGCTGTTTGGTCCGATGAAGCCGGTAGGACTGGAAAGACCGGGTCATCCGCGGCCCTATGCCGTTGTACAGCTCAGACAAGACAACGCGGCGGCCAGCCTGTACAACATCGTCGGCTTTCAGACGCATCTGACCTGGCCGGAACAGCGAAGAATCCTGCGGATGATTCCGGGGCTGGAGCAGTGCGTGATCGTTCGTTACGGCGTCATGCACCGCAACAGCTACATCAATTCGCCTTTGTTGCTGGAGCCGACTCAGCAGACAAAAAAACGGGCGGATCTGCTGTTTGCCGGGCAGATGACCGGGGTGGAAGGATACATCGAATCGGCCGCCAGCGGGCTGAATGCCGGAATTCAATGCGCCCGGCTGGTTCAGGGGCTTTCGCCGCAGCCGTTTCCTTCCACCTGCATGATCGGCGCCATGGCTCACTACATCACGCATGCCGATGCCCGTTATTTTCAGCCGATGAATGCGAATTTCGGCATTCTTCCGCTGCTGAGCCCGGTGAAGAAAAGTGAACGGAAAGAAGCGTATGGCAAGCAGGCGCTGGCTGAACTGCAGCGGTTCTGGAGTACACTGTCATGGCAGAAACCGTAACTTGCAGCGATGATCTGGATCAGCTGGTAGACGACTTTGTCGAGTTCATGGTCGCCCGCCGCAGCGGCTCCCGGAACACGGCTGACAGTTATCGGCGTGATCTGAGACGATTCACTGCTTTTTTGCGTAAGCGGGGAGTGGATGATCTGGAAAAGGTGGATAAAAGCTGTCTGTTTGATTATATTACGCTTTTGCGCTCCGGGGATATTACCCGTGGCCGGATCAGCGACAGTTCCTTCAGCCGGATGCTTTCGTCGCTGCGCTCGTTTTATCATTATCTGAACCGGTATCGGGGAATCAAAAACAATCCTGTCCGCGGTATCCATTCTCCCAAAACATCCCGCGCTATTCCTCAGTTTCTGAATTTTGAACAGATGAACGAGCTGTTTGATTCGTTTCAGCTGGAAGATCCGGCGCAGCTGCGCAACCGGGCGATTCTGGAAACGATGTATGCCTGCGGCTTGCGAGTCAGCGAGGTTTGCGGTCTGCGCCTAGGCGAGGTGGATCTGCAGGAGCGAATGCTGAAGGTGACCGGTAAGGGCGACAAGCAGCGCATTGTTCCGTTTTACCGGCGGCTGCAGGAGGTATTGCAGCGTTATCTGAGCGAGTCCCGGCCCCGTTTTATGAAACAGGAGCACGGTGTTCTTTTTGTCTCGCAGCGCGGAGCTCCGCTGACCACGCGGGCGGTCCAGCAGATCTTAAAACAGGCCGGGATCCGTGCCGGGCTGAATCAGCCGCTGCATCCGCATATGCTGCGCCATTCCTTTGCCACGCACATGCTGGATAACGGTGCGGATCTGCGTTCGGTGCAGGAACTGCTCGGACACAGTTCCCTGTCCACAACCCAGATTTATACCCATGTCACCATGGATCGGCTGAAGAAATCGGTTGATCAGGCGCATCCGCATGCGCAAGAGGAGGAAAAAGCATCAGAAACGGCTTCAATAAGGCACTTTCGGGATTGAATCCGGGGGTGCCTTATGGTATATTAATACATGGCATTCGCTCTGGCGGATGCACGACACACATCATGGATTCACTGATCCGTGCTCAGCAATGAGTGAACAGTGTTGGAAGTGATGGAGGATATAACGGAAAGTGAGGAATAAAAAAATGTCAGTTGTATCTATGCGTAAAATGCTCGAAAGCGGTGTTCATTTCGGACATCAGACCCGTCGCTGGGATCCGAAGATGAAACCGTATATTTACACAGCCAAAAACGGAACTTACATCATCGACCTGCAGAAGACGCAGCAGAAGCTGGAGGAAGCTTATCAGGCGATGAAGGCGATCGCGGAGCGCGGCGGCAAGGTGCTGTTTGTCGGCACGAAGAAGCAGGCTCAGAGCGTAGTTCTGGATGAGGCGCTGCGTTCGGGATCTTTCTATGTCAATCAGCGCTGGCTGGGCGGCATTCTGACCAACTTCCGTACGATTCAAAAGCGCATCAAGCGTTTGCTGGAAATCGAGGAAATGGATGCTTCCGGAACGATCAATGTGTATCCGAAGAAGGAAATTGCGATGATCCGCAAGGAACAGGCCCGTCTGGAAAACTTCCTGGGCGGCATCAAGGAAATGAAGAAGCTGCCGGATGCGCTGTTTGTCGTCGATCCGAAGGAAGAACACAACGCGGTAGCGGAAGCGAAGAAACTGGGCATTCCGGTATTTGCGATGGTGGACACCAACTGCAATCCGGAAGAAGTCGACTATCCGATTCCGTCCAATGACGATGCGGTTCGTTCGGTTAAGCTGATCATCGGCGTGCTGGCGGATGCGATTGTGGAAACCAAGGGCGGACTGCTGTCGTACGCTTATCAGGAAGATCAGGACGCTGAGGATATCACAATGAAGGATGTCATCATCAACGTGGAACAGCAGGCGGAAGAAAACGAACGCCGCCGCCGTCAGAGAAACGAGGAACGCCGTCCGCGCGGAAACCGTTTCGGCGACAAGCGTTTTGCACCGCGCCGTGAGAATGCTGAAAAGGCAGCGACTGCTGCTGCTCCGGCGGCAGAGACACCGGCAGCGGACAATACTCCGGCTGCAAAGGAGGGCGAATAAGCATGGCGATTACAGCGGCTTTAGTCAAAGAACTGCGTGAAAGAACCGGCGCCGGCATGATGGACTGCAAAAAAGCGCTGACAGAATGCGATGGCGATATGGAAAAAGCGATCGACTGGCTGCGTGAAAAAGGCATTGCCAAGGCGGCGAAGAAAGCGGGCCGGATTGCGGCGGAAGGACTGACCCGGGTTGTTGCGGAAGGCAATCGCGCCTGCCTGATCGAGGTCAATTCGGAGACGGATTTCGTTGCGAAAAACGAACAGTTTTTGAATCTGATCGACACTGCGGCGGCGGCGATTCTGAAAGCGGCGCCAAAGACGATGGAAGAAGCACTGGCACTGGATGTCGACGGCGTAACGCTGGAGAACAAGCTGATCGACGCAACGGCAACGATCGGAGAGAAGATTACGCTGCGCCGCTTTGAAATTATGGAAAAAGCGGATGGCGATGTGTTCGGCACCTACATTCACATGGGTGGAAAAATCAGCGCCTGCGTCGTGCTGAAAAACAGCGACAATGCGGAAGTAGCCAGAGATATGGCGATGCAGGTCGCTTCGATGAGCCCAAGCTATGTTTCTCGTGAACATATGCCGGCGGAAATTATCGAAAAAGAAAGAAATGTCCAGATGGAAATTCTGAAGAACGACGCATCGCTCAGCAACAAACCGGAAAAGGTGCTGAAGGGAATCGTGGAAGGCCGCCTGAGCAAATCGCTGCAGGAAATGTGCCTGGTAGATCAGATTTTCTTCAAAAATCCAGATTTGAAGGTAGCGCAGGTACTGAAGGAAGCGAACACTTCGGTAGAAGGATTTGTCCGCTATGCGGTCGGTGAAGGTCTTGAAAAACGGGAAGAGAACTTCGCTGAGGAAGTTGCGAAGCAGATCGGACAGTAAGACAGAAAATAAACGGAAGAAGCGCTGAGCTTTTTCCGTTTTTTTATGAGCGAGGCGGCAGCGAAAGATCAGTCAGGACATTAAAAAAAAGACTTTTTCCGCCATTCGGCGCAGAAAAGCGGCGTGGAAACGGACGCCGTGTCATAGACTGCAATGCGGGATTCAATGAATGAAGTGCAACGCAGGACTAGGAAAAAACGGGCGGATATGGTAAAATACGTCTGATAAAGAAGAAATCGCAGAAATGTTTTCTGATGAAAAGGAGAGACTATTTATGTATAAGCGTATCCTGCTCAAACTCAGCGGAGAAGCTCTGTCCAGTCAGGGAAACAATTTTGATCCCGAGATTTTGAAATCGCTGGCATTGCAGATCAAGGAAATTCATGCCCTGGGCGTGGAAACGGCGATCGTTGTCGGCGGTGGCAATTTCATCCGCGGCAAAATGGCGCAGCAGATGGGAATTGACCGGGTTCAGGCCGACTACATGGGCATGCTGGCAACCGTCATCAACGCATTGGCCATTCAGAGCTCGCTGGAACAGGTGGATGTTCCGACCCGGGTGCAGACCGCGATTGAGATGAACAGGGTGGCGGAGCCATTTATCGCCCGCCGGGCAATTCGTCATCTGGAAAAGGGCCGGGTCGTTATCTTTGGCGCCGGAACCGGCAGTCCGTTTTTCTCAACGGATACCACGGCGGCGCTGCGGGCGACGGAAATCCGGGCAGATGTGATCCTGATGGCGAAAAACGGCGTCGACGGCGTGTATTCCGCAGATCCGAAGCTGTTTCCGCAGGCGGAGCGCTATGATCATCTGACCTACATGGAGGTGATCCAGAAAGGGCTGGCGGTGATGGATACGACCGCAACTTCCATGTGCATGGATAACGATATCGATCTGATCGTCTTCAATATGAATCAGCCAGGCAACATCAAGCGGGCGGTCATGGGCGATGTGATCGGCACCAAGGTAGAAAAGGGAGGAAAACCACAATGATGAAAGAAATACTGGACAGCAGCAAAACCAAAATGCAGAAAGCGGTGGACGCTTTTGCATCCAATCTGGAAACGATCCGGACCGGACGGGCCAGCGCCGGCATGCTGAATCATGTCGAGGCGGACTATTACGGCTGCCCGACGCCGATCAACCAAATCAGCAGCATTACGGTAGTCGAGGGCCGTCAGCTGGTGGTCAAGCCTTATGATTCCAGTTCGCTGAAAGCGATCGAACAGGCGATCAACAAGTCGGATCTCGGTCTGGTGCCACAGAACGACGGTACAATGATCCGTCTGAATGTTCCGTCGCTGACAGAGGAAACCCGTAAGGATCTGTGCCGTAAGGTGTCCAAGATGGCGGAAGAAGCGAAGGTCAGCGTCCGCAATCTGCGCCGTGAGGCCAACGACATGGCGAAAAAGGACGATTCTCTGACGGAAGATGCAGAAAAGGATTGTCTGGAAAAGATTCAGAAACAGACAGATGAAATGATCAAGAAGATCGACGGCATCGCCGCAGAAAAAGAAAAGGAAATCATGACGATTTAACCGGTAGCCCACTTTGCGGTGGGCTTCTTTGATAAGGAGCGACTTTATGGAAGAGAAAATAAGACATGTGGCCATCATCATGGACGGCAATGGCCGCTGGGCTAAAAAGCAGGGGCTGCCGCGCACGGCTGGTCATCGTCAGGGTGTGGAGAATGTCCGTAATATTGCGATTGCGGCCAATGATCTGGGACTGGAAGTGCTGACGGTCTTCGCCTTCTCGACGGAAAACTGGAAACGTCCTGAGGAGGAGGTCGGTTATCTGATGAAGCTGCCTTCGGTTTTTTTCAAACGTTTTCTGAAGGAACTGATGGAAAAGAACATCCGGATTACGATGATTGGCGAAATGGAGCAGATTCCCAAAGAAACAGCAAAGGTACTGCAGGCAGCCATAGAGGATACCCGCGGCAATACCGGCATGACGCTGAATTTCGCAATGAACTATGGCGGACGGCGTGAAATCGTGCTGGCGGCGCAGCAATACGCTCAGGATGTCGCAGCGGGAAAAGCGCCGCTGCAGATTGAAGAAGCGCAGTTTGGACAGTATCTGATGACATCTGCCTTTCCGCCGCTGGATCTTCTGATCCGCACCAGCGGCGAGTATCGGATTTCCAATTTTCTGTTATGGGATCTCGCTTATGCAGAATTGATGTTTGTGGATGAAGCCTGGCCGGAGTTGACTCCGGAGCGGTTTCAGGAATGCCTGCAGCGTTTTCAGAAACGGGAGCGCCGTTTCGGAGGCCTGAAATGAAACAGCGTATCCTGACTTCGCTGCTGATCGTGGCGGTTGTTCTTCCGCCGCTGATTCTGGGCGGCTGGAGCATGGATCTGCTGATGCTGTTCTGCATCGTCGCCGGAAGCTATGAAATCGTGCATTGTCTTTCGCTTCCTTATCGGAAAAGTCTGATCGCCGGACTGATTCTGACGATGGTGTTGCTGTCGCGGACTTCACCGCAGATGCTGGGCGGTGGACTGGCGGCGGCGCTGGTTGTTCTGTTTGCGCTGGCTATCTTTGAAAAGCATACCCGGCTCAGCGATATCACGCTGATTTTCGCCATGATGACGATATTTACCATGGCGGTGCGGTCGATCATCACCATTTATCAGGTTGATTCGTGGATGATGATGTATGTCATTCTGGCGACGTACTGCACCGATACCGGCGCCTATTTCTGCGGCGTATTTTTCGGACGGCATAAGCTGATTGAACGGATCTCGCCGAAAAAAACGGTGGAAGGAGCGATTGGCGGCTGGCTGTGCGGGATGATCATTTCGTTTGTGTTTGCCTGGCAGATGCTGCCGTCGATGTCGCTGCCGATGGCCTTGTTTGCCTCTGCCACGCTGGCGGTCGTGGGACAGATCGGCGATCTGGCATTCAGTCTGATTAAGCGGACAGTAGGTATCAAGGATTTCGGGTCCTTTTTGCCAGGTCATGGCGGGGTGCTGGACAGGATCGACAGCCTGCTGTTCAATCTTCTCTATTTTGCGCTGATTCTGGCGCTGGTGGTGTAAGATGAAACGATGCTGTGTTATGGGAGTGACCGGCTCCATCGGCATGCAGACCGTGGACGTCTGTCTTGCCCATCCTGAAGAATTTGTCATTACTTCCGTGAGCGCCGGAACCAACATTGCCCGGCTGCGCGAGGTATTGCGGCGCCTGCCTTCGGTGCGCGCGGTCTGCGTTGCCCGAAAGGAAGATGCGGCAAGCCTGCAGCAGGATTATCCACAGCTGCAGTGGCTGTGGGGAGAGGAAGGGCTGATCGCGCTGAGCGAGCGGGAGGACTACGAAGTGCTGGTCAACGCTCTGGTCGGCTTTGTCGGCCTGAAACCGACGCTCAATGCGATTGAGCATCATCATGATATCGCGCTGGCCAACAAGGAAACGCTGGTTGTCGCCGGCGCGATGGTCAGGGAAGCCTGCCGGCGCTGCGGCGTTGCGCTGTTGCCGGTGGACAGCGAGCATTCGGCGATTTTTCAATGTCTGCAGGGAAACCGGCTCAGTGAAGTCAGCCGGCTGATCATCACCGCTTCCGGAGGCAGTTTCCGTGATCGGACGCGTCAGCAGCTCAGGGGCGTGACGGTGGAACAGGCGCTGCGGCATCCCAACTGGTCGATGGGGGCCAAAATTACCATTGACAGTGCGACGATGATGAACAAGGGGTTTGAGGTGATCGAAGCGCACTGGCTGTTTGACGTGGATTTTGATCATATCGACGTTCTGATCCATCCGGAAAGCCTTGTGCATTCGCTGGTGGAATTTCAGGATCATGCGGTGATGGCGCAGCTGGGAAGCGCAGACATGCGATTGCCGATTCAGTATGCGCTCAGCTATCCGCACCGTCTGCCGCTGCATAACAGTCAGCCATTGGATCTGGCTGCGGCCGGAACGCTCCATTTTGCGCCGGCGGATATGGAGCGCTATCCGCTGCTGGGGCTGGCTTATGAAGCAGGCAGAAAACAGGGGACCATGCCGGCGGTGATGAATGCCGCCAATGAGGAAGCCAATCTGGCTTTCCGAGAGGGGAAAATTTCATTTCTGGAGATTGAGGAGCTGGTGATCGGTGCCTGCCGGACGCTGCCTGACCATCCGCAGCCGTCGCTGGACGATATTTTCGCCGCTGATCAGCAGGCTCGTGAATATGTAACAATGAAACTGAAAGGAGCCTGAGCATGGCAATTCTTTATTTTATCATCCTGCTGTCAGTGATCATCATCGTGCATGAACTGGGTCATCTGATCGCTGCCAAATGTTTTAACGTCTACTGCGGCGAATTCTCGATCGGAATGGGACCGAAGCTGTGGGCGGTTAAGGGCAAGGAAACGACGTTTACGATCAGAGCGCTGCCGATCGGCGGTTATGTGGCTATGGCCGGGGAGGAAGGCAGCGTTTTTGAAGGCGTGCCGCATGAGCGGACGATCAAAGGCGTTTCGCATTGGAAACAGATCGTCATCATGCTGGCGGGCGTGGTGATGAACTTTGTTCTGGCCTGGCTGATTTTTTCCGCCATCATCCTGATCAACGGGGGATATAATCTTCCGCCGGCGCCGGTAGTTGACGGTGTCGTTGAGAATTCACCGGCGGAAGCGGCTGGCTTTGAAACCGGCGATGTCATTAAAAAAGTGGAGTTTGCCGACGGCACGGTCGTGCGGCCGGATAACTTCTATGAGATTCTGACCTATTCCACCGGCAATACGGAATCCATGACCTACACGGTGGAAAGAAACGGAGAGACGCTTGAAATTTCAGTCGCTCCGGTTTATGATGAACAGCAGCAGAGCTGGATGATCGGTATCCGCATTCCTTCTTCCACGTATGTGGAAGCCACGCTGCTCAATTGCGGGTTTTATGGTGGTCAGTACATGATGCAGACATCCAGAGAACTGGTAAGAGCGGTAGGCCGGCTGATCAGAGGAATCGGTTTTGAAGATCTGTCCGGACCGGTAGGAATCTATCAGGTAACCCAGCAACAGGCCAGCCTCGGATTGCAGAACTACATTCTGCTGATTGCGCTGCTGTCGCTGAATGTCGGCGTCTTCAATCTGCTGCCGCTGCCGATTCTGGATGGCGGCCGGATATTGCTGACGCTGGTGGAAATGATCATGGGCCGTCCGCTGAACAAAAAACTGGAAGCAGGCATTACTGCGGTGGGCGTGGCAATGGTGCTGACACTGATGGTCTTTGTTACCTGGCAGGATCTGATGCGGCTGCTGGTTCAATAAAGAAAAAGGGAGGAAACTGAATATGAGTATCTTGGTCACAGGCGGAACCGGTTTTATCGGAAGCCATACTACAGTAGAACTGATCAACGCAGGCTATGATGTCGTCATTATCGATAATCTGGTCAATTCCTGCCGTGAGGTCATCAACCGGATTGAGAAGATTACCGGCAAACGGCCTGCATTTTATGAAAATGATCTGCTGGACAAAGCGGCAGTGGAAAAGATTTTCAATGAAAATGAAATTGAAGCGGTCGTTCACTTCGCCGGCTTGAAGGCGGTGGGGGAATCGGTCGCCATCCCGCTGACCTATTATCACAACAACCTGACCGGAACGCTGATTCTGTGTGAAGTCATGAAAGAACATGGCTGCAAGAAGATTGTGTTCTCGTCCAGTGCGACAGTGTATGGGGATCCGCACAAAGTGCCGATTACCGAAGATTTTCCGCTGTCCACGACCAATCCATACGGTTCAACCAAACTGATGATCGAACGCATTCTGAGCGACGTCTTTGTTTCTGATACCGACTGGAGCATCATGCTGCTGCGCTATTTCAATCCGATCGGCGCTCACAAGAGCGGTCTGATTGGAGAGACGCCGAACGGAATTCCGAACAATCTTGTTCCTTATATCGCTCAGGTGGCTACCGGCCGGCGTGAATTTCTGCGGGTCTGGGGCAACGACTACAACACGGTGGACGGAACCGGCGTTCGGGATTACATTCATGTCGTCGATCTGGCGCTGGGTCACATCAAGGCGGTGGACTATGTCATGAAAAACAAGGGAGTGGAGGCAGTCAATCTCGGTACCGGTCATGGTTACTCTGTACTGCAGGTAAAAGATGCCTTTGCCAAAGCCTGCGGCAAGGAAATTCCTTACAAGATCATGGCTCGCCGGCCGGGAGACATTGCGTCCTGCTACGCCGATACAACCAAGGCCAAAAAGCTGCTGGGTTGGAGCGCTCAGTATGGAATTGATGAAATGTGCCGGGATTCCTGGAATTTCCAGCAGAAAAATCCTGACGGAATTACAGAATGAAGTGCTTCGGCACTTTTTTCTTTTCCGTCAGGAGGGGTTTGAGTTATCGCGGGGTTATTCGTCGTTTTTCTCTGTCTTCAGTTCGGCAAACCGCGCTGCTACGCTGGGGCTGTTGCGGGTGAGCTTTTTGATCGTCAGCTCTTCCGCTTTGTTGTTGGCCAGCCGCAGCTGATTTTCCGAGGAAATCAGCGCTTCCTTGGTTTTCTGAAGATGAGAGATGGTTTTGTCAATTTCCTCAATGGCTGTCTGAAATTTTTTGCTGGCCAGCTCGTAATTGCGACGGAATCCGTCTTTGAAGCGCTGCATGTTTTCTTCAAAGTGAGTAACGTCGATGTTCTGACTTCGAACAAGCGCCAGCTGCTGCTTGACCTGCAGCGTATTCATGGCGGCATTGCGCAGCAGGGTGATCATCGGGATGAAAAACTGCGGCCGGATGACGTACATTTTCGGATATCGATGGGATTTGTCGACGATGCCGGTATTGTACAGATCGCTGTCCGGTTCCAGCATGGAGACCAGTATTGCGTATTCGCAATGCTTTTCGTTGCGGTCCTTGTCCAGCTCTTTCAGAAAATCCTCGTTTTTCTTCTTGGTTGCGGTCTGATCCTGCTCGTTTTTCATTTCGAACATGATGGAAATGATATCATTCCCCTGTTCATCGCGTTCGCGGTAAATATAATCGCCTTTGCTGCCGGTGCGTGCGTCGTTGTCCTTTTCAAAGTAAGCATGCTGAAAGCCGGTGGCGCGCAGCTTGTTGAATTCATTTTCACAATGCTGTTCCAGACTCTCGCCGATCATTTTGGTAGACTGACGGGCTTTGAAATCGCGGTAATAGGCGATTTGCTCTTCTT
>CAJFOC010000018.1 GCA_904395815.1 uncultured Holdemania sp. | reverse complement strand
CCCTGCAGCCGGATCCGGGCGGTTTCCGGGATCATCGACAGTTTGGAATTCATGCCATCCTTGATGATGTCGGCCAGCTTGCGTCCGAAAATGTCGGATTCCCAGATCGCCTGCGGATCGGTTTCCTGATCGCGCAGCAGGTAACTGACCAGTTCTTCGCTTTGTTCCCTGGAACCGATGATCGGTTCAAACATGCTTTCCACATCGACCTTGATCATGTGAATGGAAGGGGCCACCGCCTTGATGCGCACCCCATAACGTCCGCCCTGTTTGACGATTTCCGGGGTGGAGAGCTGGATGTCCTGCAAGGCGGCGGAGGCGAAGCCATACCCGGTCTGACGAACCATTTTCAGCGCGCTGCTGACGGCGTCGTACTCCCGTTTGGCTTCTGCGAATTCCTGCATCATCTGCATCAGCTGCGCCTTGTCGCTGATATCGTGACCGATGATCTCCTTGAGCACCTGATTGTACAGGCCGGCCTTGATCTGCAGGTTGACAAGGGCAATGCCCTTGCCGGTATCGACGGAGGCCAGGCTGGCTTTTTCCACGGTTTCATTCTCATTGAGCAGATCGACGATTCCTTCAATTTCTCTGAGCTTGGTGATGGTCCGCATGCTTTCTTCAATGGACTGATTGACGCTTTGCTTCAGCCAGTGTTCGTCATTGAGAACGGAAACCCATTTCGGCATTTCCACATCGATCTGGGAAACCGGAAATTCATACAGGGCCTCTCTGAGCAGCGCGTGAATATCATGCTCATCCATGCGGTCTACCGCCATGGCCAATACCGGAACCGAGGTTTTCTCCTGCAGCTTCTCCACTACGCTGCGACAGGCGATCGCCCCCGGATCCCTGGAATTGACGATGATGATGAACGGCTTGCCGATATCGCTCAGTTCGCTGATGACTTCGGATTCCGCTTCGATATAGGATTCCCGCGGCAAATCGGCAATCGTGCCGTCGGTGGTGATGACGATACCGATGGTGGAGTGATCCTGAATCACTTTCTGGGTTCCGGTTTTGGCCGCTTCGTTGAACGGAATCGCCTCGTCATACCATGGAGTATGGACCATGCGCATTCCATTTTCATCTTTGTAGCCTTTGGCTTCAGGGATCACAAAACCGACACAGTCGACCAGCCGTACTTTGACCGTAAAGCCGTCATCGAATGAAATGGTGGCGGCGTTGTTCGGCACGAATTTGGGCTCGGTTGTCATGATCGTCTTGCCTTCCCCGGACTGCGGCAGTTCATCGATCATCCGTGCTTTTTCGTATTCATCTTCGATATACGGAATGACGGCTTTTTCCATGAACTTCTTGATGAAAGTACTTTTTCCTACCCTGACCGGTCCGACTATGCCCAGATAGATATCGCCGCCAGTTCTTTCACCAATATTTTTCAAAATCTCTGTCGTTTCCATACTTTCCTCCCTTTAGCTATTTGCAGTGTATGAAAGAGCGGCGAAGGCTATGCCGGAATGGCGTGAAAGAGGACAAAAGAAAAAGTCCTGGGCGGACTTATTTCACTTCCCGTTCTGTGTATTCCGCGTCAATGATATCTTTTTCATCGACATGAGGACGTTGTGAGCTGCTGCGGAAGGATTCCGAGGAAGAGGTTTCCTGCTGGTCACGAAAGGGCTGCTGGTAGTGCTGCTGCTGATTCTGCCACGCTTTGCGGCGGCGGACATTGCCATAGATCACCCAGGCGATGATTGCCAGCCAGACTACCAATCCCAGCAGCGGATAGGCATACAGAAACGGCGCCAGAAACTGAAAGAGGAGCAGAAACAGGATAAAAAGGATAATCGCGTTCATGATTCACCTACGACTTTCTTTCAAACGTGGTCTTGCAGCGCGGACAGGTGATTTCGATCCGGCCGCGGCCGCGCGGAACGCGAACGTTCTGATGACAGTGCGGGCAGACAAAATAGCGGTGCTCACGGTCGGTCAGACGGCGCCGGGTCAGTGAGAACCAGGAGCGGACGGGCCGGGTCAGTTCCAGATAGCGATTGTTTTCCTTCCGTCTTTTCCAGGTGTTGCGTGAAAACATCCGGAAGATCGTCCAGATCAGCAGAATGTCGGCAAGAAGCGTCAGGATGGCCGAGCGCAGCGTCAGCGAATTGAGCAGGGTGATCAGGACGGCCAGCGTCAGCAGCAGCGTATTCAGCTGGTCCGCTCCATAGCGTCCCTGCATGAACCTTAGAAGGGTGGTTTTCATTTTTTCAAGCATGGTTATCGTTCTCCTTTGGCTGAAGTTTGCACAGGATGCGGCGCAGCTCGCTGAAGCATTGTTTCAATGCACAGAGGTCTTCTTCGCTCAGCTGCGCAAACAGCGGCGTCAGCTGTTCAATCTGCTTTTCCTTATACTGCATCAGTTTTTTCATTCCCTGAGCGGGAACGGAAAGCAGAATGCTTCGCCGGTTGGCCGGATTGGTCCTGCGGGTGACCAGCTGCCGGGCCTGCAGAGAATCGATCAGCTTGGAAAGCTGCTGCTTGGAGATTCTGGTGCGGCGGCTGCATTCGGATAACGTCATTTCCCCATGCGCCAGCAATGTGATCAGCACATACATCTGTACCGGACTGTATTCTTCTTTCTGGACAATGCCCAGCGAACGGTTGAGCATCAACGGCTGCACACTGAACAGTTCTTCCAGTACCTGGCGGATCGTTGCTTCCATCCGGATCACCTCTTGAGACTCATTATAGCGGAAACCTCCATAATGTAAATAGATGTTGACAAGATTCACACGATTTCACACAAAGCCTTCACTTTTTCTTCACATGAAAAAAGGCCGCGGTTATGCGGCCGAATCCAGTTTTCGGAAATACTGAATAGCCTGAGTGTTCAGGCCGGTGTGTACGGCGACGACGTTGACCAGCTTGATCACCTGTACCTGGGCGTTGGGGAAGGTGCGGTGAATGATGGCTGCCAGCTGTTGGGCGGTTTGCGGCGCGTCAACGTGGGCGACAGTGATGGAATAATGCTCGTCAATCGGATCTTCCTTCATGATCTGCACGGCTCTTTCCAGCGCCCGGGTATAGGTTCTGACCTTTTCTTTGACATCAATTCGTCCGTGGGTGGCGCGGTTGATCTGCAGGATGGGCTTGATTTTCAAAAGTCCTGCCAGCGTGGCGGCCAGCGGCGTCAGCCTTCCGCCGCGCTTGAGATGCTGCATGTCGCTGGGCAGAATCAGGGTGTTAGTCGAGGCGATGACCTGATCGCAGGCCGCCTGAATCTGTTCGACAGAGGCGCCGTTTTCCGCCATCTGTTTGGCGGTGCGGATCAGATATTCCTGAACGACTGCCGTGACGCAGGTATCTATGGTGATGATTGGCAGATCAAGCTGCTGCGCCATCGACTGCATGGCGCTGATCGTACCGGAAAGTCCGCTGCAGATCGGAACGGCAAAGATCAGTTCAGTTCCTTCCGCCTTCAGCTTTTCAAAGCATTCCTGAATTCTTCCCAGCGAAGGCAGGGAAGTGGCCAGATCTTTCTGCTGATGAAGCAGGGCAATCAGCTGATCCTTGTCAATTTCTTCCATATCCTGAAGATTGCGCCCGTCCACGCTGATCTGCAGCGGCAGGCTGATGATGTTGTCAGCGGCCATCTGCTGTGCGGTTTTGCCGATACCGCTGTCGGTCACAAAGGCTATTTTCATGATCTTCACTCCTTGTATTGTTCTTCGCTTTCTTCTATTTTACCGCTGTTTTCAACGGCTGTAAACCGTTGTTTCCGACGGCGCGGGAAGCGTAAGGCGAAGGGAGGGAGTCTGGCTGAAGCGATGGCTTTGTGGTAAAATAAAAAAGAAAGGAGGATTGCCGGATGAGTGTTCATCTGCATGCGCGCAGCTGTTATACGCTGCTGGACAGCACGTTGTCTATCGCTCAGCTGGCAAGCCGCGCCCGTCAGCTGGGTTATGAAGCGATTGCGCTGACGGACCGCCATGTTTTGCATGGGGCGATGGAATTCTGGAAATGCTGTCAGCGGGAAAATATCAAGCCGATTTTCGGACTGGAACTGACGCTGCTTCTGGAACAGCAGGTGGTCGCGGCGACGGTACTGGCCCGTGATGACGAAGGGTTTCGCGGTCTGCTTCATCTGTCCAGTCTGCTGTGTTCTCACACGGATCAGATTACGATGGAACAGCTGGCGCCGTTTCTCGATCATCTGATTGTCCTTGTTTATGGCGAGGGCGGGTTCGCCGAAAGCGAGTGCATCCAGGAAGACCGCGAAGGACTCAGTGAAAAACTGCAGTGGCTGCAGCGTCAGCTGCCGTTTTTCTACCTTGCGATTTCCTACAATGACGCTTCTTTCTGGCGGTTAAAAAACAAGCTTTTGAAACAGGTCTGCGCTTCGCTGCAGATTCCTACGGTGGCGCTTTCCAAAATCTATTATGAAAAGGAAGAGGACGCGCAGCTGTATAAGGTAGTCAACGGAATCCGGCTGGGCAAAACGCTGAAGGACAAAACGCTGCCGGCGGTCAACGGCCGTTTTCTGCGTTCACCTCAGCAGATGAGTCAGCTGTACGATCCGGAAGATCTGCAGGCCAGCGATCATATTGCCTCGCTTTGCAACGTGACGATGCAGCTGCAGAAAACCGCGCTGCCGCAATACCCCTGCCCCCAGGGTGTGAGTTCCCGCCAGTATCTGACGCAGCTGTGTCTGGCAGGATTGAAAAAACGGCTGGAGGGGCGGGAGGATCCGGCTTACCGGAAACGGCTGAAACAGGAACTGGACGTCATTTTGAAAATGCAGTTTGAGGATTATTTCCTGATCGTCTGGGATTTTATCCGGTTTGCCCGCCGTCAGGGCATTTATGTCGGACCGGGACGGGGCAGTGCCGCCGGTTCGCTGGTAGCCTACGTGTTGGGAATTACGCATATCGATCCGCTGAAATACGGGCTTCTGTTTGAACGGTTTCTGAATCCGGAACGCATTACCATGCCGGATATCGATACGGATTTTCCGGATCAGCGCCGGGATGAAGTGATTCGCTATGTGGCGGAAAAATATGGCGAAAACCATGTCGCTCATATCGCGACTTTTGGCACGCTGGGAGCCAAACAGGTTCTGCGCGATGTCGGACGGGTGATGGATCTGCCGCTGCGCGATGTGGACATGCTGTGCAAGGCGGTGCCTTTTGGGGTCGGGATGACGCTGAACAAGGCGGCGCAGCAGTCGGCGCGGTTTCGCCAGATGGTCAGCGCCGATCGCCGTTATGAGGAACTGGTTCGGATTGCGCTGCGGCTGGAGGGTCTGCCCCGCCATGTTTCGACGCATGCCGCCGGGATCGTGCTGTCCAGGGCGGATCTGGATACGGTCTGTCCGGTTATCCGGATTGAACCGGATATGGTGTCGACGCAGTATACAATGGAACATCTGGAAGAGCTGGGACTGATCAAAATGGATTTTCTCGGTTTGAGAAATCTGACGATCATCGATGAGATCGTCCGGCGTGTGCAGCAGCGTCAGCCGCTGGACATCATGAAAATTCCGCTGGATGATGAAAAAACCTACCGTCTGATCCGCGATGTGGACACGGTTGGAATTTTCCAGCTGGAATCCGACGGCATGAAAAATCTGATCCGGCGCGTGCAGCCGGTCTGTTTTGACGATATCGTGGTGACGATCGCACTGTTTCGTCCCGGACCGATGGAAAACATTCCGGAATATCTGCGCTGCCGTCAGGATCCTTCGGCAGTCCATTACCTTCATCCCGATCTGAAGCCGATTCTGAAAAGCACTTATGGGGTGATGATCTATCAGGAGCAGATCATGCAGGTCGCGCAGAAAATGGCCGGTTTCTCCCTGGGCAAGGCGGATGTGCTGCGCCGGGCGATGTCCAAAAAGAAAACGGCGGAACTGCAGTCGCTGCAGCAGGAATTCATCAGCGGCTGTCTGCGGCAGGGATATGATGAAAAACTGGCCCGCCAGGTATATGAACAGATCCTGAAATTCGCCAATTACGGTTTCAACAAATCGCATTCGGTTGCCTATGGCCTGCTGGCTTATCAGCTGGCTTATCTGAAGGCTAACTTCCCGCTGGAATTCTATACTTCGCTATTGAGCAGCGTGATCGGAGCGGAAGGAAAAACGGCGGAATACATCGACGAATGCCGCCGGCATCAGGTCCGGATTCTGGGGCCGTCCGTCAATCACAGCGAAATGCGTTATGTGATCGAGGATCAGGCGATTCGCTATCCGCTTTTGGGAATCAAGAACATCGGCTCGGCGGCCTGCGGTCAACTGCTGCAGCAGCGCCAGCAGCAGGGGCCGTTCGAGGATTTTTATGATTTTGTGACGCGGGCGCTGACCTGCCGGCTTAACCGCAAGATGATCGAGGCTCTGATCGATGCCGGCGCGCTGGATGAATTTCACGCCAACCGGCAAAGTCTGAGAGCTTCTCTGGATGAGGCGATCAGTTACGGGGATCTGGTCAGAATCGAGGTCGGCGGTCAGATCCGCATTGATCTGGGGCTGGTATCCCGTCCGGTGATGACGGTGGTCCGGGAGGATCCGCTGGAACGCAGCGAACGGGAGCGGGAAGCGCTGGGATTTTATCTCTGTTCGCATCCGATTCTGCAGATCAAGCAGAAATACGGGATTCAAAGCGAGACGCTGGTCACGCTGCTGGAGCGCGGCGGAGTGGTCGAGGGCTTTGTGTGTGTGCAGCGGGTGCGTCAGCATCGAACCCGGCAGGGGGATCTGATGGCGTTTGTCAGCGCGATGGATGAAACCGCGCAGATCGATCTGGTCGTGATGCCGCGGGTATACAGCCGCTGCGCCGCTTTTCTGAACAAGGGACAATACCTGTTTTTTCAGGGCCGAATTGACCGGGAGCGGGATAATTCCTGCCTGGTGAACCGGCTGCGTCCGCTGGATCGGGATTTCACGCAGAATTCACAATGAACAGGTAGACTGAAACAAGGACTGGAGGGACGAGAAAATGGCACGATTATTAATCGTCGATGATGAACAGAAAATCCGCGAGGTCGTCCGGGAATACGCTCTGATCAACGGCTATGAAGTAGAAGAGGCCAGCGACGGACTGGAAGCCCTGGAGAAAATCGAAAAAGAAGATTTTGACTGCGTGATTCTTGATATTATGATGCCGAAGCTGGATGGCTTTTCCGCCTGTAAGCAGATCAAAAAGATCAAGCAGGTCCCGGTCATCATGCTTTCAGCCCGGCAGGAGGAATATGACAAGCTGTTCGGCTTTGAACTGGGGGTGGATGACTATGTGGTCAAGCCGTTTTCGCCCAAGGAGCTGATGGCCCGCGTCAAGGTCATTCTGGAACGTTTCCGCAGCAAGGACAGCGAAATTCTGCGCTTTGAGGGATTGGAAATCAATGTGGAAGGTCGCTCGGTTATGGTGGATCATGAGAAGGCCAATCTGACGCCCAAGGAGATCGACCTGCTTTTGTACATGGTTAAAAACAGAAATATCGCCCTGTCACGGATGAAGCTGCTGGAAGAGGTCTGGGATTACGATTATTTCGGTGATGACCGGACGGTGGATACCCATATTAAAATGCTTCGTCATAATCTGAAGCAGTACCGCAAGTTTATCGTAACGGTCCGCGGTATGGGGTACAAGTTTGAAGCTTGATGTTCATGGTATCAAATTCAATATCTGGCTGTATTTCATTTTGTTTGCGGCCGGAATTTTAGCCTTGGTCGGAGGCGCGCAGCTGCTTCTGATCCGGCCTTACTACCGCAGCAACAAGATTTCCGCGATCAAGGAGGTCGCTTCCACGATCCAGGAATATGTCATCGACAACCTGCGGATGGATGAGGACGCTACCAAAAAAGCTTCGCAGTTTGCGATCAACAACAACGTCTGCGCGGTCATCTATAACGATGAGGGACAGGTTGTTTACAATTCGGATTCGCTGGGCGACTCCTGTATCTTCAATCAGCTGGTGATCCTGGGAGATCTGCAGTTTCGTCCGCTGGAAAACGGAACGCCGATGAAAGAGCTGTTACTGGCTAATGATGGAGAGATTTCGGAGGTTCTGTCCAATCAGCGCAGCGATCAGGAAATGATTCTGTATGGACGGCGGGTCCAGGCCAATCTGGTCAATTATTACCTGTTTGTCAACAGTCCGCTGGAACCGCTGGATTCCACGCTGACGATTTTTCAGGATCAGTTTGTCGTTCTGTCGCTGACCACACTGTTTTTTTCCATCGTGATTTCCCTGTTCATTTCCAATAAAATTTCCCGGCCGATCGTGCAGATGAAACACTCGGCCAACGAACTGGCCAAAGGCCATTACGACGTGCATTTTGACGGCGGCTCTTTCAGTGAACTGGATGGCCTGGCGGACACGCTGAACGATGCGACCGCCAAGCTCAGCAAGGTGGACGAGCTGCGCCGCGATCTGATTGCCAACGTTTCTCACGACATCAAAACGCCGTTGACGATGATCAAGGCGTATGCGGAGATGATTCATGATATTTCCGGAGACAATCCGCTCAAGCGTGAGGAACACCTGGATGTCATCGTCCGGGAAGTCGATTATCTCGATCATCTGGTCAGCGATATGGCGGAGCTGTCCAAGATGCAGTCCGGCAGCTATCAGCTGAAGCTGAGCACTTTCTCTCTGTCGCAGAAAATTCAGGATATTGTCCGGCTTTGTCAGGTGATGATCGATGAACATCATTTCCAGCTGATTGTCGAATGTCCGAAAACGCTGATGATGACGGCGGATGAAATCAAAATCGGGCAGGTCATCTACAACTTCCTGTCCAACGCCTTCAAACATACCGGCGACGGCCGCAAGATCATCGTCCGGGCTTATGAGAAAGGCGAGTGGGTTTCGGTGGAAGTGCAGGATGAAGGCGAGGGCATCAAGAAAGAAGATCTGCCGTACATCTGGGATCGTTATTATAAGATTGACAAGCAGTATCAGCGGGCGGCCGGCGGCAGCACCGGACTGGGACTGGCGATTGTCAAGGCGATTCTGGACAGCCATCATGCCGAATACGGCGTGGAAAGCGAAGAAGGAAAGGGGTCGCGGTTCTGGTTCAGGATCCGCAAAACGGCGGAATGGAAATTCAAACTGTAAGTGAAAGGCTGGGCTGTCCGGCCGGGGTACTGCGGCAGGACTGGCTGCCGGGGTGCGGCTGGCCGCTGTTTCAGCGAAGCGATATGTTCTGCATCAATACCGATACGGCGCTATTGGGCGAGTACATGACTATCCGTCCGGCGGATACCGTCCTGGATATCGGCTGCAACAACGGTGCTTTGATGCTGTATGCCGCGCGGTTTCATCCGCGTGCTCTGATCGGAATTGACAAACTGGCAGAAGCCTGCGCTCTGGCGCGGGAAAATCTGCGTCTTAACGGGGTGGACAATGCCCGGGTGATTTGTGCCGATGTGGCGGATTTTCGTCAGGAAGAGGTGGATGTGATCGTCTGCAACCCGCCATATTTTCCCGCGCTGCCGCAGCCGGCGGATGAAAGTTCGTTTCTGGATGCGGCCCGGCATGAACAAAGCTGTACGCTGCCGGTGTTGTTTGCCGCCGGGGGAAGGCTGTTAAAAGACAAGGGCCGGATGTACATGGTGCATCGTGCCAGCCGGCTGGCTGATATCATCGTGGCGTTACATGCTTCGCCGCTGAAGTTACGGAGACTGACGCCGGTGTATGACCGACGTCGTTCGCAAGCCAAAGCGGTGCTGATGGAGATTCGCAAAGGCGGCGGTGGCGATGTGCAGCTGGATGACGCGGTGTGGATATAGAAAAACGTCCTTTTCAGGACGTTTTTTGATTACAGGAAATCCTGTCGGATCGGAGTGAAGGTGTCCAGCAGCTTGCCGGGAGTCAGACTGTTGGCGCAATGCATCACGTTGGAAGGCAGATAGATGGACTCGCCAGCCTTGCGGATCACCGTCTGATCGCCGACGATGAATTCGAATTCACCTTCCAGCACGTAAGTGCACTGCTCGTGAGGATGAGAATGCAGCGTATCTTTCAAAGGCCGGTCAAAGATGATCAGCGCCTGCAAAAGAGAACCTTCCGCGATCAGCACCTCTCTTTGGATGCCGGGCTTAACCTGAACCCGTGATGTTTTTTCCATAATGAACCCTCCTGTCGGTTTTCACTTTACGAAATGACTGAACGGAAGTCAAGAAAAATCAACAGGATCTTTACGGCGGCAAGGCAGAAGGAAAGACGCTTTCCTTTTCGGTTGAAAAAAAGGTCGAAACACCGTACAATACGAAATAAAGACAGGAGGGGAAGGCGATGAAGAGAAGAGGATGGCGAAGCCTTCTGATCGCGCTGGTGATGCTGCTGCAGCTGATTCCGGTTTCCGTGCAGGCACAAAGCGGTTCGATTGAGGCGGTGGCCCTCTCCGCCCAGACGGAGACGGTGCTTGCCACTTTTTCCTCGCTGGAGGAGGCTGCGGATTATTTTGAAGAGCACCGGCAGGAGGATGACGGACAGACTCAGCTGGGGCTTCGGCAGGATGGCCGCTGGCTGGCGCTGGAACAGGGAATCGTGTTTTTCAGTTCGCCAGGATGTACGGTCAACACCGAATACATCAATCTGGATACCGGCGAAAGCGGTTATCTCAACGGCTGTTATGGAGCGGATGGAGCGTATCTGGGAAGCGATCTGGAAAACGGTCAGATTCGTTTTGAAATCGCCGGTGTCCGAGGCCGGGTCAGCGCTGAGGCGGTGACGCTGGTGCCGCTGTCGCAGGCCGGCAATCTGAGCTGTTATACTCTTCATAGCGGAAGACTGGTTCATCAGCTGAGAGAAAGTCTGTCCTCTTCCCGTTATTCAACGATGATCGATCTGGGCGAAGCGCCGGTGGCGCTGCAGTCGTATTCAACGCTGTACAGCTATGACGGGCATTACTTTTATGAAGACGCGGCTGTCATGCTTCAGGATGCGCAGGCCGGATCCACAGCGTCCTCCGTCAACCCTTCCGAGCCGTTTTATTTTTACTATCAGTATCTGCCGCACCGGTCGCTGACCTGGATCAGCGCCGAGCAGCTGGAAAGCTATTTTCAGGATGCGCTGGGAATCGATAAAACCATCACTACTTATCGCGATCGGGATCGCAATTCCGTCCATGATACGCTGAATCAGTCGTTATATTATCAGCAGGCATCCGCTTTCTTTGAGGCTCAGCATCTGTATGGATCCAATGCGATGATGATGCTGGCGCTGTCGATGAATGAGACGGCTTCCGGACGCAGTTCGCTGAGTTTTACCCGCAATAATCTGTTTGGTCATGCGGCTTATGACAGCGATGTGGAAGCCAATGCCCGACGTTATTTTCAGCTCAGCGGATCAATTCTCGCCCATGCGAAAAGCTATGTATCCGGCAGTTATCTCAATCCGTCGAAATTTCAGTATCACGGCGGCTTTTTCGGCGACAAGGCCAGCGGAATGAATGTCAGCTATGCTTCTGATCCGTACTGGGGTGAGAAGGCTGCGTCGTATTACATGAAAGTGGACGAGGCGCTGGGAAGCCAGGATCGCGACCGGCTGGCGCTGGGCTTGCATACCGAATATGAAAGTCTGTCGGTAATGCAGCAGCCTTCCGCATCCTCTTCCGTACTGTATACGACCGGCAAAAGCGCGCCGCTGTCGTTTGTGCTGCTGGAGAAAGTGGAAAATGAAGAAGGCACCTGGTACAAAATTCAAAGTGAAGCGGCGCTGGCGGAGGATTACAGCTACCGGTTTGAGGAGTGTGTCGGCTATCTGCCGGCTTCCGCCTTTCAGTTGATCATGGGCGCTGATAAAATGGGCTCGCTGAGTTATCAGAGCACTGTTTTTGACGCGGGTGAGGGGACCTTTACCCAGGGCGGCAGCCAGATCGTGGTCGATACGCTGGTCGGGACGCAGCCACATGCGCCGGTGCCAACCAAACCGGGCAGCGTGTTTGCCGGGTGGCAGGATCAGGGAGATGGGGTGCAGCGGGCAACATACCGTATCATTGATCATCTGGAAATGGTCACTCTGCCGCCGGTGCAGCTGGCGCTGGGGGCGCGGATTGATCTGTCCGGCGGGGTGGTCCGCGTGTTCTATCAGGATGGGACAAGCGAAGATCTGAGCCTGACGACGTCCATGGTCAGCGGGTTCGATATGAATCAGGAAGGCGAACAGCAGGTGACCGTCAGCGTGGGAACGGTCAGCACCGCCTATGGGATTATGGTTTCTGATCAGATCAATGTGCTGCAGGATTCCATCATCGCTGAAATGCAGACACTGACGGAAACAGCGGAGCCTTCTTCGCTGAGCGAGTCGCAGCGGCAGGCGCTGGCAGTTCAGAAAGAACGCTTTGACCAGACTCCAATCCAGTCGCTGACCTGGACGCAGATTCGCTTGTTTGACGCGCTGCTGAACCCGTTGCTGCAGGGGCAGCGTTCGCTGGTGCTGCAGTCACAGGATCCAGGTTTTGCGGTTTCTGGCCTCAGTCTGGCAGTCAGACAGGAAAACCCGGGAGCTCGCCGGTGGTTGAAAGAGACGATCCGGCTGCGATGGAAAGAGAATACGTTGCCGGAATCGCTGGCGCAACAGGTCAGCCGGATTAGCAAGGACAGCGGCAGTGAGCTCTGCGGCAGCTTTGTTCTGGAAGGCTGGCGGAATTTCAATGAGCTTTCGCTGCAATCCGCTCTGGTAGTGACCGTCAGTCTTCCGCAGGTGGTGGACAGCTCGCAAAAGGTCACCGTCTGGCGTCTTCAGGATGGAGATGTTATCCAAATGCCAACACAGCAAAGCGCTTCGACGTTGACGTTTCAGACGGAAGAGCTGGGACAGTTTGTTGTTGTCAGCACTCAGACAGCCAATCGGTATGAAGAAGAGGCGCCGACAGAAGTGATGACCATGGCGGACAACGGCGTTGACTGGACCCGGGTGATCCTGGCCGCTCTGATTGTTCTAGCGGGATTGCTGATTCTTCTGATCGCTGTGCTGCTGCATCATCGCCGTAAAACAAGAAGACAGCGCCTGGCTGCGGAACGGCGCAGACGTTATTCCAGACGTGGGCGACGGTAGCGCAAAGCAGAGAAAGAGAATAGGAAAAGACAATGCGGCAGAGCCATTAGCTTGTCAGTTCGCATTGTCTTTTTTGAATGTATTTCTTAAAATGTTCTATCAATAAATTAAAGTAAATTCAGTTCTGCCTGTCAACGACAGAGCGAAAACAGTTCTTACGATGATTCGATATATTGAACAGAAACAGCGACTCCAGGACTGAAAATAAGCGTTGTACCGCTGCCGGTCCACCCGCAATCCTTCGCTTACAACGGCAGATCCAGCACGCGGGCCAGGTTAGCACCCAGAATGTTCTGCCGGCTTTCTTCACTGATAGGCAGATCCTGAATTGCCTGCAGAGCCTGCCGGATCAAAGGCGCCTGATTATAAGGAAAATCAAGTCCGAACAGACAGAGTTCATCTCCGATCATGTGCAGCAGCGTCATCATCTTTTCCTGATTCAGATACCAGGCGCGATTGCGGTCGTTGTCAAAAACGCTGGTCAGACCGGCATAAATGTTGCACTGACCGCTGTTTTCATCCCGGTTGTTGAGAATGACCGCCAGCGCATCGTTGAAGAAACAGGCGCCGCCGACATGTTCCATGCTGAATTTCAGCTGCGGAAAATGCCAGGCAACTTCATCCAGCAGCAGCGGATGGGCGTCTTTGAGCCGATACCAGTGCACACCGGTATGAAAGGTCAGAAACAGACCATATTCCTGGGCTGCCTGGTAGACTTCAAAAGCCTCCGGTCCGTCAATCGCAAATTTCTGGAAGTTGGGATGAAGCTTGATGCCGCGAAAACCCAGTTCCTTGATCTGGGCCACCTGCTGCGTCAGATCGACGCCATGGATGTCTACGACACCAAAACCGGTCAGTTCCGGATGTCCGGACAGCTGCTGCTTCAGCCAGAGATTGGGATTGTAGTCCAGCCCCCACTCATAAAAAGGGGCGAAACAGACAGCGCGGTCAATTCCGGTCTGTTCCATCGTTTCCAACAGGACGTCGACTGTACCGTCTTCGCGCTGATCTTTGCGGAAAACGTGAGCGTGATTGGCAAATATTTTCATGACTTTTCCTCCTGAGCCTGATTGTACACGGACTGAGAAAAAATACAAGTCATCCGGATTCAGGAAATTCGTTTAATCATTCATAACATTGTTTTTCGAGGCTGTCAGGAGTATAATCATCAAGTTCAAAAGGGGGAGAGGTATGTGTTTACAAATCAAAAACTGAAGCAGTTGATTATTCCTCTGGTCATCGAACAGATCCTGTCGGTTCTGGTTGGTATGTCCGATATCGTCATGGTCAGCAGTGTTTCGGAAGCGGCGGTTTCCGGCGTATCGCTGGTGGATTCAATCAGTGTTCTGATTATCAATATTTTTGCCGCGCTGGCCACCGGCGGCGCAGTGGTAGCCGCTCAGTATCTGGGCAAGGGGGATGAACAGAAAGCCTGTTTTTCCGCCAAACAGCTGATTTTGTGTACGGTGGTCATCTCTGCGGTCATCATGACGGTTTTTCTGGTAGCAGGCAGTCAGCTGATTACACTGATTTTTGGCCATGTTGAAATGGAAGTACTGCAGAGCGCCCGGATTTATCTTTTGATTACTTCGCTGTCCTATCCGTTTATTGCGCTGTACAATTCCTGCGCCGCGCTGTATCGGGCCATGGGCAATTCCCGGATTTCAATGTTTACGTCGCTGATCATGAACGCGCTGAATATCGTCGGCAATGCCATTCTGATTTACGGCTTTGGTATGGGGGTAGAAGGGGCTGCCATTCCGACGCTGCTGTCACGGATGGTCTGCGCGCTGATGATTGTCGTGACGCTGCGGCATCGTCAGACGCAAATCCGGCTGGATTCCTATTTCCATCTGGGGCTGGACTTTACCATGATCCGCCGCATTCTGCAGATCGGCGTACCCAACGGACTGGAAAACGGTATGTTTCAGATCGGCAAGATTCTGGTGCAGAGTCTTGTTTCTCTGTTTGGCACAGCTTCCATTGCGGCTAACGCGGTGGCCAACAACTTTGCGCAGATGGAAATCATTCCGGCAGCGGCGATTGGTTTGGGAATGGTGACTGTCGTTGGACAATGCATGGGCGCCGGAAAGGTGGAAGAAGCCCGTGCTTACACAAAGAAGTTATTGAAATGGGCTTACGTCTGTTCTGTTGTGCTGAATGTGGCGATTCTGCTTGGTTCGGATCTGTTACTGATGCTGTACAACCTGTCGCCGGAGACGCTGCAGATTGCCAAGACGCTGCTGTTTATTCACGGTGTGTTTGTCATGGTCTGCTGGCCGCTGTCCTTTACGCTGCCCAATGCACTGCGGGCAGCCAATGACGCGCGCTTTACCATGACGGTCTCCATCGCTTCGATGTGGATCTGCCGCATTGGACTGAGCTATGTTTTTGCGCTGGGATTGCGACTGGGAGTGGTCGGCGTCTGGCTGGCCATGGTCTGCGACTGGTTTGTCCGTTCGCTTTTCTTTGTCATCCGCTTCTGCGGCAATCGCTGGACGCGGCGCAGGCTGATCGAATCCTGATGCGGTATGAGGCCGGATAACAGTCTGTTCTGAGAGGAAAGAAGGGATGATTACGCGGGATATCTGGAATCCATGGCATGGCTGTACGAAGGTCAGCGAGGGTTGCGACCATTGTTACATGTATTTTCTGGACCGCATGCGGGGACAGGACGGATCCCGGATTCGCCGCAGCAAAACCGGTTTTGATCTGCCTTTGAAAAAAGACCGGCATGGCGACTATAAGATCCATAGCGGTGAAAAAATCCGTGTCTGCATGAATTCTGATTTCTTTCTGAAAGAAGCGGATCCGTGGCGTCAGCAGACCTGGGATATCATGCGCCGCCGCAGCGATGTCATCTTCTTTCTTCTGACCAAGCGGCCAGAGCGGGTACCAGAGTGCCTGCCGCCGGACTGGCGGCAGGGCTGGGAGAACATCACGCTGTATGTCACGGCTGGATATGTACACACCCTCGAAAAAACCAGTAAAATCAAGGAAAATCGGCACTCAAAACCCCTCAAGTACGCCATTTTGTACGCCAAATTTTTTGAAAATCCCTGATGTGACAGTACTGTTTTGAACGTGAAAAATCCCAAAAATCGCCGTGAAAAAACATAAAATCACGGAGGATTTACAAATGAGTAAACAGAAGAATAATGAAGTTATCAGAAAAAACGAGCTTGGATATTTACAGACGGGGGATTATTTTATCCCAGATCTGAAGCTTCCACAGGAGAATCGTTCTATCGGCAAATATGGCCGTATGCATCGTGATTATCTGCAGGAGCATAACCCTATAAGGTTCGATGATTTGGTGCTGGAGGGAAAACTCTGGACTTATCTTGCAGACCTTAACGAACAGGCGCAGAACAGACTGCAGCTGATTATCATGCAGATGCAGGAAGCAGAATGTGTAAACGATGAACTGAAAGAGAACAATCAGATGGCTTGGGTACAGGCAATGAACAGTATTCACAATCGTGCCGAAGAAATCGTCCTTCACGAATTAGTTTATGGGG
>CAJFOC010000017.1 GCA_904395815.1 uncultured Holdemania sp. | reverse complement strand
GTTTTATCATCTTTTTCATGGTCTCCTCCTATTAGTTTGAAAATCAAACATTTCGGATTATACCATCTCCAGCGATCGTCGGCAAGTAAATCTTTTGAATTTCAAAATTAATTTTAACGATAAAAAAACTCCCTGACGGAGTTTTTTTGAATTCGCCGACTTCCGATAGCGAAAGCGAATGGCCTTTGTGTTATTGATTCGAAAAGAGGAAAAACGATCGGTTCAGTCCGCGTTCGTCTTCTCTGCCAGCCACCGATTCAGATCTGCCAGATCCTGACGAAACTGTTCTTCCCTGTCCTCCCTGACAAATTCCAATAACAGCGGCACGGAACTGTCGATCAGAGAAAGCCAGTTTTGCCAGCGGGATTGCTGCTCCCTTAACGGCAGCCGGGTATTGTCCGGCAGCCAGGAAAACACATGAACGCGGCACAGCCATGGCCGGATCCGCTTCAGCTCTTCCCTGTTTTCCTGCTCGCTCAGCTCGGGATTGGGTTGCCAGTACAGCTTCAGCGCCGGATGATTCACACGATTCATCAGGTTGACTGCCGAATCGGCGCAATCGGTCAGAGAACGGCGATGGTATTCAAACGCCACCTGCAGCCCCGCTTCCCGCGCGATCTCACAACACTGCCATGTTTCCCTGACCGCCTGTTCCATCTGCGCTTCACTGACCTGAGCGGACGGGGTTCTGCCGGCCCAGATCCGGATCAGCGGCGCTCCCAGCGCCAGCGCAGCCTGAGTCAGCTGACGGAATTCCACCTGCGGGTTCAGTCCCTGATTCAGTTTGTAATAGGAACCATAAGAGAACACCTCCAGCCCGGCCTGACGGCACAGCTGACCTGTCATCCGGGCATGATCCAGATCTTCCGGCTTCACATGCACATCGCTGCCCCATTCAATTCCCTGACCGCCAGCCTGACAGGTCAGATCGATGATCTGCCGGACGGAGAGATGACGAAAGGTGACCGAAGTCAGTCCTGTCGGGTTTTTCATTTTTTCGCCTTCTTTCCATACCACAGCGCCATCACTTTACGACGTAAACGCCGCCGGTAATGATCGCCCTTCTGCCACAGCGCCTTACGGCGCGGATGAAAATTGAAATCAAATTCCCCGATCCGTTCGGTATACACCGAACCGAAAGAACGCTTGTAATCGTACAGCCCGAAATACGGATCAGAACGGTCCGTCACCCCGGAAAAACCGCACATATCATACTGTGTCACACCATGATTTTTCATATCTTCCACCGCAAAGCGGTGCAGCTGGTCCACTGCCTTGACGAAATTGAACTCCTTGTGATTGTACGTGTACAGATCCCACGACTGATGTCCCAGCCGGATAAACAGGCCTGCCGCGATATCCGGGTGACTTCCGTATTTCTGCATCAGCGCGGCGGCCTTTTCCTTTTCTTTCTGTTTGGCACGCAGCGCTTCCGGATCCTTGTGATATTTGCCGCTTTGAATCTCGCCATCAATCCCGGCAATCATCTGGCAGAGATCGATCGAGGTTACATACAGCACCGCATGATCGCCAAACACCTGCAGCAGTTGTTCGAAAAAAACCTGCGGATGCGGCTGAAATCCCTGAATCTGAGCCAGCTGACGTTCAAATTCGCACAACGCCGGCAGATCCTGCCGTCCGCCCGTTCTTGTCGATACCCCGATCACCTCATGCCGGCGCAGGCTGTTGAGCCGCGCCTTGGAAAATCGCTGAACGATCTGCGCTACAGAAGGTTTCAGATCGATGATCAAAGTAAACCGGTTGACCCAGCTGCCGTTATAGGCATACCCATAACCCCGATGCACAAAACCGAGCCGCTTCATCATCGCCGTGATGTTCTCGTGATTCTCGCCGCCTTCCACCGGATTGCCGCGGATGTCTTTTTCCATTCTGAGCACATTCGGATCACAGCGCAGAAAATCAACCCGGCTGTCGCGGGCATGCGCAATCAACGTTTCCATGACCTCCTGGCTCAGCGCTTCGTCTTCATAATCGACGCACGGTCCCCAGGGGACGTACTGCCAGCGGATCCACGGCGTTGTTTTCGTCAGCACCAGCGCGGTCGCCTGCAGACGGCCATCCTTCAGCAAACCGAGCCGCTCGCAACGGCAGCCCTGTTTTTCCTGCAGCAGTCCCCACATGGACGTCTTCATGTAATGTCCGTACGGATGCGCTGCGACAAACTGGTCGAAAGGCTGCGCCTGCATCGTTATGATCTGCATCATTGTGTTTTCCTCCTCAGCCACTGACGGCGTTGTTCCCTGATCCACGGCAGCAGATGAGCCCACAGCGGATACAGCAGCCGCCGGCAAGGCAGGCTGAACTCTCCCAGATACACCTCGATCTTCGGATTGAAAGACGACTTGAAGACAAACAGTCCGTCATCCAGCGAACCTTCCACCCCGCCGAAATTAAAACGGGTGCATCCCTGCTGATCAAACGCCCAGGCAATCGCCTGATAACGCAGCGCGTACGCCGCCAGATAACGCCGGTAGCGGCCATCCAGACCGGAATACAGCAGCTCGCAGGTTCTGCCGTCATGCACTAACAGCAAGGCGCTGACCAGCACCCGCTGTCCGTCCTGTTCGCACTGCCGCAGCGTTTTTTCCTTTTCCGCCGTCAGATCCGCCAGCTGTTTTTCCAGCTGTTTCCGCTTTTTCACCGCCTTGTCATCCAGCTGTTCCAGATGCCGGCTCAGCGTCTGATACCGCTGGTCAATCCGATTCAATGCCTTCTGATGATCCAGCACGGCGCACAGCACGCAGCTGCGGCCGGCAAACTGTTTCAGAATCGTTTTGAAATACTCTTCATTGCGCAGATGAATATGTTTGCGCTGTTCAGTCATCTCCACCATCCGGGCCAGATCATGCGCTCTTTCCACGCCGCCCAGTTCGATTTCAATACCCCGTTCGAAACTGCTCTGAATTTTTTCCCGCGTTTTTTTAGGCAGAAGCTGCTGCCATTGCGGCTGATAATGCAGACAAAGCTGAAACCTTGGCTGAATCGTCTGAGACAGCTGTCGGGTATAGCCCGCAAACCGTGCCCCCGCCGCCTTCAACGGCTCTGTCGCCGGACTGGTTGCCTGCCAGGCCTGCTGTTTCTGATCAAGATCAAACGTTCCGATGATCAGATATGGATCAAACTTGCATTCCACCGCGCCCAGTTTACGGCAATACTGCCGGATCTGACGCAGAAAAAAGGCTGTCTGCTGCGCGTCGTTCACATTCATGATCGGTCCTCGGGGAATGTACGCCAGCTTCATTCCCAACGGCAAAGACCGGATCAGAATCATTGCCGCCGCGACCAGCTGATCCTGATCAAACAATCCGACCATTCGATGCTGCCACTCGCTTTTGACCTGAGCCCAGGCCTGAGTCTGATATATATTATTGCACGGGTGCTGGGCTGTAAACCGGTCCAGCTGATCCCCGCTGATTTCACTGAATCTCAGATTCATCACGCTCTCGCCTCCGGTAATACATTATAGCATACCCTGCCTGTTTTCGCCGTATCCTGACCGGTTCAATTCTCTTTCCAGTCAGAAAAATTCCCCTTTTCATCATGGAGTGGAGAAAAAACAATTGCGTAATCCGTCAGAACATGATATGATAATCAGGCAATGGACGCTTAGCTCAGTTGGGAGAGCACTTCCTTGACGTGGAAGGGGTCAGGGGTTCGAGTCCCTTAGCGTCCACCATGATGGATGATCAGAAGGATGTCCGATAACAACGGCATCCTTTTTTATTTTCATGACCATACCGTGCTGTTCTTCTTCATTGACAATCCCCCGCAAAAGGTTATAATGGTGAACCGTTAACACCATTAACTTTTTTTGTAAAGGAGATGTCTATGAATTTCATCCAGCGGCTGTACTGCCGGACTTTTCAATGTTGTTTTCGCATCGCCATTCCATGGCTTCCCTACCGCAAACCTCAGACCATAACCCAACTGGAACAGCTGCCGGAAGTGCTGCGCAGGGAAGGCTGCCGGCGCGTGCTGCTGGTTACGGATCAGGGCATTGTCAGACTGGGACTTCATCAGTCTGTGCTTGAAGTGCTCAACCGGCACCAAATTGAGGTGTTCTGTTATGACCAGACGCAGGTAAATCCATCTGTCGACAATGTGGAACAGGCGCTGCAGCTGTACCGCAAACACGACTGTCAGGCGCTGATCGGAGTGGGCGGCGGTTCTTCCCTTGACTGTGCCAAAGGCGTCGGCGCCCGGATTGCGCAGCCGCGGAAAACGTTGTCGCAGATGCGCGGCGTACTCAAGGTGCGGCGGAAACTGCCGCCTTTGATCGCCGTACCGACCACCGCCGGCACCGGCAGCGAATGTACGCTGGCGGCCGTCATCACCGATCCGAAAGCTCATACCAAGTATGCCATTAACGACTTCCCGCTGATTCCCAGATACGCGCTGCTGGATGCCCGCATGACGATGACCATGCCGCCGTTTCTGACCGCGACGACCGGTCTGGATGCGCTGACCCACGCGGTGGAAGCGTATATCGGACGCTCCACCACCCGGGATACCCGGCAGGCGGCGCTCAGCGCGATCCAGCTGATTTTCGCCAACCTGCCGCAGGCGGTCGCCAACGGTAACGATTCGACAGCCCGAAAAAACATGGCGCATGCCGCCTATCTGGCAGGACTGGCTTTTACCAAGTCCTATGTCGGTTACGTTCATGCCCTGGCTCACGCCCTGGGCGGCATGTACGGCGTCGCTCACGGTTTTGCCAACGCGGTGCTGTTGCCGGTGGTGCTGCGCGGTTATGGCAGCGCGGTGGAAAAGAAGCTGAAAGACTGCGCCATCGCCGCCAACATCGCCGATACCACAACCTCCCCTCATGAAGCGGCACAGCGATTCATCGAAGCCATCGAGGCGATGAACCGGCAGTTTCACATCGATACGCAGATCCCTCAGATCCGCTCAGAAGATCTGCCTTACCTCTGCGCTCACGCAGCCCGGGAAGCCAATCCGCTCTATCCGGTCCCGGTTCTTTACAGTGCTGCCGAGTTGGAACCGTTTTACCGTGCAGTGATGACAAAGGAGGAAAAGTGATGGAAATCCAGGAAATTCATACCCTTATCCAGCGGCAGCGAGAGTATTTCGCCTCAGCGGCCACACTGGATGTCAGCCACCGGCTGCAGGCGTTAAAAAAGCTGAAAGAAGCGATCATCCGGCGTCAGCAGGAAATCCACGACGCTCTTTACATGGATCTGGGCAAATCGGCAGTGGAAGGCTACATGTCGGAAACCGGTATGGTTCTCAGCGAACTGAACTACATGCTGCGTCATACCCGGCGCCTGGCCGCCCGCAAAACCGTCTGGACCCCGCTGGCCCAGTTCCCTTCCCACAGCTACCGGCTCCCTTGTCCGTATGGCGTGGTACTGGTCATGAGTCCATGGAATTATCCGTTCATGCTGACGATGGAGCCGCTGATCGACGCTCTGGCCGCCGGCAACTGCGTCTGCGTCAAGCCCAGCGCCTATTCCCCAGCGACCTCGCGCATCATCGAAAGTCTTATTCACGAGGTGTTTGAGGCGGAATATGTCAGCGTCATTCAGGGCGGCCGTCAGGAAAACCAGGCGCTGCTGGACGAACCGTTTGACTATATCTTCTTCACCGGCTCCTGTGCGGTGGGGCATGAGGTCATGCGGAAGGCCAGCGTTCATCTGACCCCGGTTACTCTGGAGCTGGGCGGCAAATCGCCCTGCATCGTGGATGAAAGCGCGGATCTGGACGTCGCGGCCCGCCGCATCGTGTTCGGAAAGTTTCTGAATCTCGGCCAGACCTGCGTCGCGCCGGATTACCTCTATGTCCAGCAATCCGTCAAGCAGCCCCTGCTGGAAGCGATCGGCAGAGAAATCCACCGTCAGTTTGCGGATCTGAGTCACTATGGCAAGATTATCAACGACAAACATTTCCAGCGTCTGCAGAAACTGATCGATCCGGACAAGGTCGTCTATGGCGGCCAGATCCTCGAATCCACCCGTCAGATTCTGCCCACGGTCATGGATCAGGTCAGCTGGGAAGATCCGGTCATGCAGGAAGAAATCTTCGGACCGATTCTGCCGGTACTGACCTACGAAAACCTGCAGGATTGTCTGGATCAGATCCGGCTGCGGCCTTCCCCG
Organism: uncultured Holdemania sp.; assembly: GCA_904395815.1. Lineage (GTDB taxonomy): Bacteria > Bacillota_I > Bacilli_A > Erysipelotrichales > Erysipelotrichaceae > Holdemania. The sequence continues at coordinate 25,562 of CAJFOC010000017.1, read as the reverse complement.
CTGGCGCTGTACTTCTTTTCCCGCCGCAAGGATGCGATCCGCAAAGTTCAGCGTGAAGCGGCATATGGCGGAGGCTGCATCAACGACACCATCATTCATCTGGCAACCACGGCAATGCCTTTTGGCGGCGTTGGCAACTCCGGCATGGGCGGTTATCACGGCAAGGTCGGTTTCGAAACCTTTTCTCACATCAAGTCCATCGTTGATAAGAAAACCTGGCTGGACCTGCCTATCCGCTACCAGCCCTATACCCCGCTGAAGGACAAGCTGATCCGGATGTTCATGCGTTAAAAAGGAGGAAAACAGTTTGTATTCCACTGCTTTGAACGAGGCGATTCTGGACGCCTGGCTGCAGCTGACCGCCATCGTCAACAACGACCGGCTGGTTTCCGATCTGACGCTGAATGAATCGCTGGTAATCCGTCTTCTGAACCAGGCCGACCAGCCGTTAAGCGCAAGCGAGCTGTGTCAGCGGATGACGATGAAAAAATCTCAGATGAACCGGACATTGACGGCCATGGAAGACAAAGGGCTGATCCTCAGAAAACGGACTTCGCATGACAAACGCCGGATGGATATCCTGCTGACGTCCAAAGGGCAGCAGCTCTTTGAGTATCAGCACCGGAAAATCCTGCGGCTGATCGACGCGTTAGTCCGGCGATTGGGAGAACAACAGGCATCGGAGGTACGGAAACTGTTTTTGTCCATCGCCGCCATGGCCAGCGAAGAGCTCTCCTTTTCTCACCATTCTGAAGTCCTGTTGTAAAAAAGCACTTTCTTCATCAGCAATGAAGAAAGTGCTTTTCGTTTACAGCGTGATGTTCTGCCGCTCCTGTTGCGAAGCCTGAAAATAAGAGCGGGGTTCAGCCTGCATCAGCGCGGCGATCAGACAGGTAGGAAAAGACTGGATCGCTTCATTGTAGGCCGCCGCGTTGGCATTGTATAACCGGCGGGCTGCCTGCAGGTGTTCCTCAGCGTCGCGAATCGTATCCTGCAGCTGCATGTAATTGGCTGAGGCTTTCAGCTGCGGATACTGTTCCGCTACCCCCAGGATCTGACGTTCCGCCTGATCGTATTCCTCGCTCAGCTGCTGTTTCTGCTGCAGCGTCATGCCGGAACGCAGCTTTGTCAATTGCTGCAGAACTTCCAGTTCATGACGGGCATACCCGCGTACCGTTTCCAGAATTCCGCTCAGCGACTGATACCGTTTGGCCAGCGCGACGTCGATCCCTGACAGGGCTTCATCACAGCGAACCCGGGCTGCGACAATCCGGTTGTACAGCACAGCGGCCACCACCGCCAGCAGTACAATGATCCCCAGCGCGATCATACCTGCTCCTGCTGCGGCTGCAGAAGCAGCCGGACCAGTTCGGTGATCAGCATCGCCTGTTCGCGGATTTCCAGAAAATTCTGCTGGCTTACCGGACTCCACACCGGCGCTTCAAAGGAATTCTCTCCGTTGTGAATGGCGACATGAAATTCATGATCGATGAATCCGTAATAAAACCGGCCATCGAAGCGGGTCTCCGCTTCTACCAGCTTTTCCATAAAATGCGGCGTCAGCAGATAAAACGCCTCATGCGGATCCTGCGCATACACATCGAAAATCTCGTTGAAACCAGCGCTTTCCATTTTGACCTTTTCCACATCCAGCCGGTTGAACAGACCGCCGGGACGGCCGTTGGACAGAAATTCCTTTTCCCGCACCATCATCCAGTGACCAAACGATTTGGGAAAATCAAAAATCATCCACGGACCGCGAAACAGCGTGGTTGTGGTCGTATGCTTCCCGGAATGGTTGACCTGCTGAACCAGCACATCACTGCGCCGGAAATGAATTCCCAGCACCGCCCCTTCCATGTAATCATCGCTGTAAAACCGGTTGCCCTCAGGAATAAGCTGATAGGCCTCGACCTGCTGACGATCAAAACCGGCATCCGGATCCAGCGTCAGATCATCAAAAAGAGTACTGAGCGCCTGTCTGACCATCTCATTTTTATAATTCCGGCTGTAGGTTTTCCGCGCTCCGCTGCTCAGCAGCATCACCGCCATGCCGCCGGCAAACAACAGCATGCCCAGCGGCGGATTCAGCAGAAACAGAAAAGTACCGATGAGGATCAGCGCCACGCCGCCTCCCTGCATCGTCATGACCCGAACACGCTGACGATTCAGCTCCGCCATGTTCTCCATGCAATCCCCCTCTTTTTTTGCTTTCATTATATCATACCGCATCAAAAACAGAACCGTCTGTCCATGCATACGGTTCCGTTTTTTCAATCGATCATTGTGATTCCAGGTCGCCGATCACCTTGCCCGGATTTAGAATTCCCTGCGGATCAAAAGCCAGCTTGATTTTTCTCATCAGTTCGATCTGAGCCGGCTGCAGCGACTGTTTCAGATATCCGGTCTTGGCATGACCGATCCCATGCTCGCCCGATACCTGTCCTTTCATCTGAGCCGCCTTTTCATACAGCGCATCCATGCAGTACGTCACCTTCTTCTGCCAGAGCGATTCCTCCAGATCGTCTTTCAGCACATAAAGATGCAGATTGCCGTCACCGGCATGACCAAAACTGCGGATGCGGATCTGCTGCTGCTCGGAAAGATCACGGGCGAACTGACAGAATTCGGCAACCTGATCGATGCCGACCACCACATCGCATTCATCCATTTCCGTTGTGGAATTCTTGATCGCTTCCAGAAACGCCCCGCGGGCATCCCAGATGCTGCTCTGTCTTTCTTCCGTATCCGAGATGAACACGTCCCGCGCCCCTTCCGCCAGCGCCAGATTGGCGCAGTCATCGAGCATCGCCTGCATCTGCGCTTCAGCATTGCCGCTATAGGAAACGATCAGATACGCATTGTAATCCCGGTTGGGGAAATCCTTGCCCAGATATTCCTGCGCGTCCTGAATGACCTCTTTTTCCATGAATTCAATCGTCGTCGCCACCGACGGCAGCCGCATGATTTTCGGCACCAGTTGCAGCGCCTGTTTCAGCGTATCAAACGGAATCAGAAGCGAAGTCATCCGGCGCGGCCGGGGCAGTAGTTTCATGACGATTTCCGTCACGATCCCCAGCGTTCCTTCTGATCCGACCATCAGATCTTTCAGCGAATAACCGGAACTGTTTTTGGCCGTTTTCCCGCCCAGGCGCATAACCGTTCCATCCGCCAGCACCACTTCCAGTCCCCGCACATAATCCCGGGTCACGCCATACTGCACCGCCCGCATGCCGCCGGCGTTGGTCATCACATTACCGCCGACCGAAGCGCTTTTTTCGCCCGGATCCGGCGCGTACAGCAGATTGTGCTCCGCCGCCGCGGCGATGATCTCCATCAACAGCACTCCCGGCTGCAGCGTGCAGGTCAGCGTATTTTCATCAATTTCCAGAATGCGGTTCATCCGCATCAGCGACAGTACGATTCCGCCATGGATGGCCACACACCCTCCGCACAGCCCCGTCCCGGCGCCGCGGGCCGTGACCGGCAGCTGATGAGCGCTGGCATAGGCCATGATGCGGGAAACTTCATCCGTGCTGGCTGGCTGCAGAACCACCTCCGGTTCATAACAGCCGTAATGCGTCATTTCATCATGCGTGTAATCCGGATGGATTTCCGGCTTCACCGCAATCCAGGGATCGCCGACAATCTCACGCAGCGCCTGTACATCAGCCTGAGTTATCCTGTTCAACATTCGCTGATCTCCTCCATTTCCTTCAGCATCTGCTCCGTAATCCGGGCCGCATCGCCGACAACCGCCACATGCGCCAGATCAAAAATCGGCGCCCGGGGATCGGTATTGACCGCGATGATTTTTTCCGCCTGGTTCATCCCGGCGGTAAACTGAATCGCGCCGCTGATGCCCAGCGTCAGGATCAGTTTCGGTTTGACCGTCCGGCCGGACAGTCCGATCTGCCGGTAAACCGGAAAGCGGCCGCTTTCCACTAACGGACGGCTGCAGGCCAGCTGCGCTCCCAGTTTGCCAGCCAGCAGCTGAATCTGCTGCAGCGTTTTTTCATCACGGATACCGCGGCCCACCGCCACCAGCACTTCGGCATCCGCGATGCTGGTCTGTTGCGGATGCGGTTCGGTTTTCAGCAGCTGAATCCGTGATTTCAGCATCGTTTCGTTCAGCGTCATCCGCACCACCTGTCCTGTACGGGGACGGCGATGAGCCGGATCCATCACCTTGTAGCGTACCGTCGCAAACTGCGGACGATGATGAGTGTTGAGAATCTGGGCCATGATGTTGCCGCCAAAAGCCGGACGAATCTGTACCAGATCCGTATTTTCGCGCATCTGCAACACCGTGCAGTCCGCTGTCAGACCGGTGCGGAAACGGGCCGCCACCCGGGGCGCCAGCGAACGGCCGCTGACGGTTGCGCCAACCAGCACCACGGCAGGACGGCGCATCCGGATTGCCTCGGCAAACACCGCGGTATAATTATCGCTGCGGAAATAGCGCAGCTGCGGATCCTGTGCCACCAGCACCTCCGCCACCCCATAATCCAATAGCGTATCCGCCGCCTGTTCGATCTGATCGCCGATCATCAGACAGCGGACGTGCTGACCTACGACGGACGCCAGCTCATGCGCCTTGCCGATCAGCTCCAGCGTCACCGGATGAATTTTTCCTTCATCATGCTCGACATAGACGAGAATATCCCGCCACTGCCGTTTATCCAGCATCGGCTGATCCGCTTTTTCCATCCGGATCGCCTGCTGCGGACAACTTCGCACACAGACGCCGCACATCCGGCAGGCGGCGCTGACTTCCAGGCGATCGTTTTCCATGGACAGCGCGGAAAACGGACACTGACGGACGCACAATCCGCAATGAGTACAGCGTGCGGCATCAAAAACAAGCCCGGTCATGAACGTTGTCCCCCTTCCCACAGTTTCATCTCGCGCAACATGGCCACCAGGGCCGCGGCGCTTTCTGTTTCCGATCCTTCCAGCCGCAGTGTCTTCACCTCATGCTGAGGCGTAAAAATCCGTTCCACCTGCGTTGGCGAACCGGACAATCCGATCCGGTCAGGATCCAGCTGCTCGCACTGATCCGCCCGCAATACATGCACCTGCATTTCGCGCGCCTGCATCAGACGGCGATAGGAAGGCAGATTGGGCTGGAAAATCCCCTTCTCCACCGTGACCAGACACGGGTATTCCATACGCACAAGCGCGTCCGCTTCCGTCAGCGGCTGACGCAGCGTCACGCCGCGTTCATCCACGTCCACTAACTCCACTGCCCAGCTGACGTGCGGAATTCCCAGCACCTCCGCCATTTCCGGACCGACCTGCGCCGTATCGCCATCGGTTGTCTGCTTACCGCACAGAATCAGATCGACCTCGCCGATCTGCCGGATTCCTTCCGTCAGCGTATAAGCGGTAGCCAGCACATCCGCGCCGGCAAATTTCCGGTCGCTCATCAGCCAGCCTTCATCCGCGCCCAGCGCAAATCCTTCCCGCAATACCGCCATGGCCGAATCCGGTCCCATCGTCAAGACCACGATCCGGGCGCCGGTTTTTTTCTTGATCTGCAGCGCCGTTTCCAGCGCATACAGGTCGTAGGGATTCAGCTTGGTTTCAATGCCGCCGCGCCGCAGCACGCCGGTTTGCGGATCCACTTCCACCTGCTGGGTTGCCGGAACCTGCTTCACACACACCACAATTTTCACGTTGGTCTTCCTCCTCTTCCTTTTTCAGACTCAGATGCGCTTCCATCAAAGCCCCTGCCTGCCGCACCTGTCCCTTGCGGATGGCAGTGCACAGCTGCTGATGCTGGCATACCAGCACTGCCGGCGAGAGGCTCTGCATCCTGAAACGGCGGTTATCGTTCACGGAAGAACGCATCAGACTGCCGACGCTGTCCAGCGCGATGACCAGCAGTTCGTTGCCGCTGGCCCGGACCAGCGCCTGATGAAATTGCAGATCCAGCTGACGGGCCTGTTCTTCCTGCGTACACCGCTTCATTGCCTCGACGATCGTCTGCAGCTCTTTTGCATCAGCTCGCCGCGCCGCCAGCATCGCCGCCCGCACTTCCACCGCCATGCGAAATTCCGCAATATCGGCCGCCAGCTCTTCTTTCACCGTCAATAACGGCGCCATCATACGAATAAACGGTTCCATCTGAAACGATGTAATCCGCGTCTTTTCCTTCGGTCTGATCTGCACAATTCCAATAACCTCCAGCACCTGCATCGCTTCCCGGACGCTGCTTCGGGAAACATGATACAGCCGGGCCAGCTCTCGTTCCGAAGGCAGCGTATCGTTCACATTCAGCGTCCCGCAGCCAATCTGCCGCAGGATATCGCGGACAATCTGCCGGGAATGCTTCTCCTTCTGTTCCATACCCTCTCCTTTCTGGTCAGACCAGGTTAATTTCATTATAGACGAACCCGCAGCCAATTGTAAGCCCTTACAGATAATTAATGTTTTCACTACAGGTTGTTTTGCCCGTAAGAAAAGAAAGATTGCTGAATAAAAAGTTCATTTTCTCTTTTCCGCCATCGCAAAACAAGGTATGATGAAGAAAAAGAAAAAGGAGATTCTTCATGGCAAAGACAAAAATGCTGATTCTGGACATTGACGGAACGCTGATCGCCCGCGGCAGCCAGACAATTCGTCCGCAGGTCAGCGAAGCGCTGCATCAGGCGCAGCGGCAGGGCATCAAGCTCTTGGTTGCGACCGGAAGAGCCTACTACTTCATTCAGCAGGATATTCACGATGTCCTCGATCCCGACTTTTATGTGACGATCAACGGTCAGTGCCTGATTGAACGCGGCAAAGGCATCATCGAAAAACAGGTCATTCCGTTAGCGACAATGGAACGGCTGACCGCGCTGTGCGAAACGCTGCATTTGGGAATCGGTTATAAGTTTGACGATGCGGTTGTCTGTCAGAATGATTTCCGTCAGTTTCATCTTGGCTATCTGAAAGGAAAAGATGTCGGCAATCTTCTGATCGACGACACCCGGGATAAATCATGGCAGAAAACGCATGGTCTGCCGATGGGATTGTTCATCATCGGTGAGGAAGAGCGGGTGGAATCCATCCGCGATCAGTTCCCGGAGCTGACCTTCACCTGGTCCTATCCCAACGGATATGATGTCTACAACACCGGCTGCGACAAGACGACGGCCATCGCCTCCGTCCTGCGGCGGCTGAATCTTCGCTGGGAGGAAACCATGGCTTTCGGCGATGGTGAAAACGATATTCCGATGCTGCAGAAAGCCGGCGTCGGCGTGGCCATGGGCAATGCCAAGGAACACGTCCGCAATCAGGCTGACTTTGTCGCGCCTTCCGTGGATGAAGATGGCGTCGCTTTTGCGCTGCGTCATTTCGGTCTGATCTGAATCGCTGCCTCTCCCTGAATCCAACGCAAAAACCCTCGTTGCGCATCCCGAACGAGGGTTTCTGTTTTTCTGCTTTTCGCCTGCCGCCAGCGAATCAGATACTTTTTTTCATATGATGCTCTGCATCCCTTTTCGCTTCAGCGATCCGCCGACTTCTTTTCGATCATCGAGAGCCACTGCTGCCGCTGTTCTTTCAGAAGCTGATCCAGCGCCGACCAGGGCGTCCAGTCCGTTGTGGAAGACCCGTATTTCACCGTATGCACCAGGCTGTCCGCACTGATGTAGACATTGTGAGGCACACCCGGCTCGACAAACAGACTTTCATCAGCCCGCAGACGATGAAATTCAAGCTGCGACCCTCGCAGCAAGGCGATAAGAATCCATCCCTGTTCCACCAGGTACCATTCCTTTTTTTCATGATGGACATGGCTGTTCTGCCATCCTTCCGCTTCAGCGCTGATCGTCAGAATGTAGGAGCTGTCCTGGTTTCGCATCAGACGGAAACGACGTTCGCCATTGTCCATTTCATGGTGCGCCGTATCAATCCCCATCTGCCGCGCCTGTTCACTGCTGATTTCCCGCATGATCCCTGACCTCCATCTGAAAAAGCAGCCGGGTCATTCCCTTACGCTGCTTTTCTACTTAAATCTGTTCCAGGTTCGCCAGCACTCTTTGAACCTGGCTGAACATTTCGCTGACAAAGCGGAAACCGCGGACGTCCGCAATGGTACGCCGCTCCACTTCCGCGCCTTCCTCATTTTTGAAAATCAGCCACTGCCGTCCTTCTTCCGAAACCTCATAGTCAAAACGGATCGGGCTGTGCGCGTACTGACTGACGCTGTCGCTCATTCGCTGTACCAGCTGCAGCGATTCCAGAACATGCACTCCCAGCGCATACACCGCCTGGCACAGACGGGGATCGGAAGCTCTTTCAAACGGGACAGCGCAGTCCCGGCATTCCTGTTCAGCGGTCGCAATGATCGTCTCCGCCGTTTTCCGATCCTGAATCTGAATCGCCAGCTGCTCTGTCAGCCGGGCAATTTTAAACAATGAAAAACGATCAAACGGATCTTCCCTCAGCTCCTGGCAAAACGCAAACATCAGCTGCTGTTTATCCATATCTGATCAGCCCTTTCGTATTTCTCATTCTAGCATACATTCCCCTGTTTGTGGGAATGTATTTGTCATGATTCTTCCATATAATTCCAATATATGAACGGAGGGCCCTTATGATCAGCTATGAACCATTTTTCAACATGCTCAAAAGCAGGGGAATCTCCCAATACGCGCTGCTGCGGGATTACAATATCGGAACCGGCCTTCTGGACAAGCTGCGTCAGAACAAACCGATCACCTTGCAGACAGTTGAGAAGCTGTGCAACACCTTCAATTGCCAGCCTTCCGACATCTTTCGCTACCATCCCGATCACAACAGCCGCAAAAACAGCTACCTGAAAGAAGAATGATACGCTAAAAAAGGGGATCGTCCCCTTTTCTTCTTCAGCCTTTCAGCCGCTCTCCCGCTTTGAAGACCGTCTCCACCTGTCTTACATGGCGGATATCGTCCAGCGGATTTTCTGCCAGCGCGATGATATCGGCAATCTTGCCTTCCTCAATCGTTCCGTAATCCTGCAGCACCCCGATGCACTCCGCCCCGTTGCGGGTCGCCGTCACGATCGCCTCCATCGGCGTCATTCCGTTGGCCACCATCAGCTCCAGCTCCAGCGCGGAATTGTTATGGAAATTGTACGGAGTCCCGGCATCGGTACCCATCGCGATTTTCACACCGCGCTGCATGGCTTTGCGGAAGCTTTCCACATGCGCGTCGATGATCGCCCGGGCTTTTCTCAGCACATAATCCTTCAGCCCTTTTTCCTCTCCGGCATCCACGATGCAGCGCGGCGCCGCCAGCGTTGGAACGAGATAGGTTCCCTGGCGTACCATCATCTCAATGCATTCCTCATCCAGAAAGATTCCGTGTTCTACCGAATCGATTCCGGCCCGCAGCGCGTTTTTGATTCCCTGCGTTCCCTGCGCATGCGTTGCCGTTTTGCGGTCAGCTTTGTGCGCTTCTTCAATCGCCGCCTTCATTTCCTCCATCGTCAGCTGCGCGCTGCCCGGTTCCACACCCTTGGTCATCACGCCGCCGGTCGCCATAATTTTAACCAGGTCTACGCCCTGTCTCAACAACAGACGGGTATTCTTGCGGCATTCATCCACGCCGTCTGATTCCAGACCGTTTTTCCAGCCATGTCCGCCGGTCATGCAGATCACCCGGCCGGCCACCCTCATGTGCGGTCCGATGATTTTGCCATCCTCGATCATTTTCTTGATTTCCATGTCGTAGAAATTTTCCGAGCCCAGCGAACGGACAAAGGTCACGCCGCTGTTGATGTAATCCGCCGCGTTGCGGATACCCCACCAGGCCTTTTCCATCGTTGTCAGCGCCTGTTCTTCCTCATCGCTGATACCGACTGGCGAAAGACAGTGGACATGACAGTTGATCATGCCCGGCATCACCGTTTTGCCGCTCAGATCAACCCAGTTTTCACCATGATCGCCATGATAGTCCTCAATCCTGACAATCCGTCCGTTCTCAATGCAGATGGCCTGATCCCGTTTCGGATCGGCGCCGGTACCGTCAATCAGCACGCCGGCATGAATCCAGAATTTTTCCATAAAAACCCCCTTGTTCTGTTGTGTTTCATTATAACGCATTTTCTGTTTCAGAAAAAGATGAAACAGATTTACATCACAACAGACCAAATTCAGCCGCCGGCGGATCCGAGATCTGCCGCACGCACTCCCGCAGCGGGTCCTGCCAGCGGCATTGCCAGCTGTGCAGCATCAGTCTTTCTGCGTCCGCTTTTCCATACAACCGATCACCGACCACCGGATGTCCCAGCGAAGCCAGATGAACGCGAATCTGATGCGTTCTGCCAGTCTTCAGCTGACAACGCAACAGACTGCGGCGCTGACGGGGCCAGCTGCGGATCACCTCAAAGCGGGTTTGCGCCGGTTTGCCGGTAGCGGAAATCCGCATTTTGCCCGCCTGATGCCGATCCCGGCCGATGGGCTGAGATACCGTCCTGGTGAACCCTGACGGCAACGCCCCTTCCACCAGCGCCAGATAGGTTCTGGAAATGGCTTTCTGCGCCATCTGCGCGTCAAACCAGGGCTGGAAAAAAGGGCACTTGCAAAACAGCAGAATCCCGCTGGTGCCCTCGTCCAGCCGATGCAGCGGACGGACGCTGCAATGCTGTCCGCTTTGAAGGTAATAATGCGCTACCGCATGCGCCAGCGTGTGAGGATTGCCTGTGCCATCCGAATGAACGATGATGCCGGACGGCTTGGAAACCGCCAGAATCAGCTCATCCTCCGCGACAATCCGCAGCGGATAATCCCAGGGCTTTTCATCGACAGCCTGCGGGCCAAAAATACGCAGCGTCAGCCAGTCTCCCGGCTGCAGCAGCGTTTGCGGCAAGACAGGCTGATCCCGGATCAGAATCTGACGCTGCTGAAACAGCCGGGATCGGGACGGACGGGAAAGATGCCACTGCTGCAGCCACTGTTCGCATGGCATCCTCTCGCCCTGATACCGCAGCTGCAGCACATCATTTTCAATCCGGAAATCCATCACCGGCGCCCCTGCGGAAACAGATAGCCTGCCTGTTCAAAAATCGTATCGAGATCCTGCGGATTGCGCTGAGTTTGCGATGGGGTTTGTTTCAGAAAAGCCAGCGCGCAGGCCGCATGAGCGGCGATGCCGACCCACAGCGCCTGTTCATCCAGATCGTGGCGGCTGGTATGCACATCGGCCGTGATTCCCTTTTCTTCATTGCGCATTCCCAGAAAAGCGTACACTCCCGGCATACGCTGCAGATACAGCGGGAAACTGTCCGTTCCCATCCACGGTTCGCTTTCCACAACCCGCTCCCTGCCCAGCTGCTGCTGGCAAGCCTGTCTGGCCGCGGCGGCATAATCCGCATCGTTGATCAGCGGAAAGCCCGGCGCATTCAGTTTGTCAAACACCACTTCGCAATCATAGGCCGCGGCGATATGCTCAGCCAGATGACGGAGCTTCTGCTGAAACCGCAGGCCAACCTGACGGTTATAGAAACGTACTGTTCCTTTCATCACACAGCTGTCCGGCAGGATATTGGACTTGGTTCCCCCCTCCATCAGTCCGATGGAAAGGGTCAAGGGTTCAAACGGGCTGACCGTTCTTGTGCGCAGCGCGTTGAGCGCCTGTCCCATCGCCTGCGCGCAGTCGATCGGATTGACGCACAGATCCGGCCGGGATCCATGACCTCCCCGTCCCAGAATCCGCAGATGAAAGGAAAACATGCCGGCCATCAGCGGACCGGGCTGAATCTGCAGCACGCCGGCCGGCAGATAAGGCGATACATGAATGCCGAAAACGCTGTCCGGTTCGATATGATGGCGCTCCAGATATTTCATGATGTGATACACGTTCATCGTCGCTTCTTCGCCGCGTTCAAAACACAGCAGAATCGTTCCTTCCAGCTGATCCCGATGCGCGTTCAGCAATCTGGCCGCGCACAGAAGCATCGCCGTATGTCCGTCATGGCCGCAGGCATGCTGAACCCCCGGCACCTCGCTGACGCAGGGTTTTCTGTGACCTCCGCCGTTGACTTCCTCTTCCTGAATCGGCAAGGCGTCGATATCCGCCCGCAGCATCACCGTACTGCCCGGCTTCGTCCCACGAATCCAGCCCAGTACGCCGCCATCCGGGACGATCTGCGTCTCAATATCCTGTTCCTTAAGAAACTCTGCGATCCGCTCCACGGTACGATCCTCCTGTGAACTCAGCTCAGGATGCCGGTGCAGCTGCCGCCGCAGCTGGATGCAGCATTCACTGAGCTGCTGCGCTTCCCTGACAATCTCCATATTCCCTGTCTTCCTTTCTTTCCTCTGTACAGTCATGAAAAAAACGAATGGCGTCCGCTTCACTGCGGAAACGGGCGATCAGCACCTCATCGCCCATGGCAGAGGCCAGCGCCGGATCCATCGTGATATGCTGTACAATCGCCTCCGAATAACGCTGCTGCAGCTCCTGCAGGCTGAACTGATACGGACGGCCGTGGCGCCGTCCGGCAAAAACGCTGGAATACGGGCGCTCTGGCGAATAGCACGGATCATGATCCAGCAGCGTATCCGCCCAGATCTGATACACATCCACATCGTTGGCGTAATCGATCATGTCCGGAAGAAAACCTCCCGGCGGGCGCATGTTGACTTCCAGTCCTACCAGATCGTTGGTCCTGCCCAGCCCCGGCTGATCCTCGCTGAGCCGGAAAAATTCCAGGTGAAAGAAACGATCCCGCACACCGAACGCCTGCAGCGTCCGCTTGCCGGCATCCTGCAGATCCGCCGGGATCTGTTTTTTGCTGTAACAGCCGATCGCGCCGTTCTCATTGACCGAATCCATGACCGATCCCAGATAGGTGTGGCTGGTGGCAAACACAACCCGGCCCTGATTGTTGACGATCCCATCATACGTGCAGACCGTACCGCGGACATATTCTTCCAGAATCATGCCTTCGTGCCTTGTTTTCAGCACCTGTTCCAGCTGCCGGTCATCGGTGATTCTGACCGTATCGGCAGCCCCGACCCCGCGATCCGGCTTCATCACCAGCGGATAGCCGCATTCCTTCGCAAACCGGCGAATTTCTTCCTCTTGCCGGGCAACCGTCCAGCGGGCAGTCCGGATGCCGGCTTCGGCATATTTCTGCTTCATCTGCGATTTGTTCTGACAGGACTGCAGCTGTTGGGGCAACATGCCGGTCGTCACATGAAACTGCTCGCGCAGCTGGGCGTCCAGATTCAGCCAGAACTCGTTGTTGGACTCAATCCAGTCAATCGGGCCATATTTCCAGATCAGATATCCGCATGCCCGGATCGCCTGATCCCGATCCGCCAGGGAACCGACGCTGACCACGTCGTCCAGCACCTCACGCACTCTCTGCGGCAGCGTCGATACCGGCGTATCCACAATGCCCAGCACCCGGACACCGCGATTTTTCAAAGCCCGCGCAAACAACCAGTAGTTATGCGGGAAATGCGGTGATATCAATACGAAATTCATACCTCTTCCTCCCAGCATCGATCGATGATCTGCAGCTGTTCCATCCATACCGGCGTTTCCTCTTCCCAGCACGCCTCACAATGAGTTCCTTCTGGAAAACAAACCAGATCAACCTTCGCATGCGGCTGAAGAATCCGCGCCACGCTCAGATTGTCCGCCGTGACCTGCGCCAGCGATTGCTGCGAATCCGTTTCCATACCGCCCCAGCTGATGTACAGTTCCGTGTCCGGATGAATCCACGCTGTCTGCAGATCCTGACACAGCGGCTCCATCACCCGCGTAAGATAAGGAGACAGACAGGCGGCGCGGGAATACACGCTGCTGTAGCAGCTGCCGGCAAACAACGCCATCAGACCGCCCATGGAACTGCCGCCGATAAAGGTGTAGCGGCGATCACTCAGCACCGGCAGATGCTGATCCACCCAGGCTTTCAGTTCCCCGCTCATCCAGTCCATCAATATTTCTCCCTGACCGTGAACCTCTCCCCACTCAGGATCCGAAAAATCATACGGGGAAAACTCCCACAGCCGCAGATTCCCGCGATGATTGCACTCCAGCCCGACCACGCACAGCGGCAACCCGGTGCTTTCCAGATAATCGCGCAATCCCCAGCTTTTGCCATAGGTTGCCTCCTCGTCCTCAAACAGGTTATGTCCGTCAAACATGTAGAGAACCGGAACTTTCCGGTTGGCAGGCAGATGATCGGGCAGATAAATGTGCAGCCGCCGCTGTTCATTCAGCGGCGTAATGTTGATCAGATGTTTGAAGATCATCGATGTTTTTCCTCTTTTCTAAGTCCATTCAGCACAGATGTTCCATAAAGTAGGGAAACTGTCTGCGCCACCAGAGCCAGTCGTGCGCGACATCCGTTCCCCAGTAATCAACCCAGGCCGCAATGTCCTTGGCCTGCAGCAGCTGCTGCAGCCGGCGGGTATCCTGTCCGGATTCCGATTCCCAGGCACCCTGACCACAGCACAGCACGATATCACGGTGGCGATACAATTCCGCGTAAGGATGATCGTACGGCATCTGGTCGAGATACTGGATCGGAGAATTGATATAGACCAGATCGTCGCAATAATCGCCAAAATACCAGCGGCTGTGATAAATGCCGCTCAGGCTGACCGCACCGCCAAACAGCTCCGGACGGCGCAGCAGGAAATTGACCGCATGCAAACCGCCCAGACTGCAGCCCGTCGTCAGCATGCCCGGGGCCCCATCCCCGCGCAGCTGTCTGATCCGCGGCACCAGCTCATCGCCAATATACCGGTACCAGCGCTCATGCTGCTCGATGCGGCTGCGGCAATCAGCGCCAAAAGCAGCCCAGCTCTCACTGTCCACGCTGTCACAGCAGAACAGCTGCAGCCGGCCCTGTTCCAGCAACGGCCGCACCGATTCCACCATACCAAAATTCTCAAAGTCATAAAACCGTCCGCTCTGCGCCGGGAAAACAAGACAGGCTCTGCCGCCGTGGCCGAACACCTTCATCTCCATGCGGCGCTGCAGCGCTTCACTGTATTCGTTATAATACGCTGAATGCATCTTCATTCCGCCTTTCCCAAAGCATCGTCGACAAAACGCATCATCCCTGCTTCATCGCTAAACCGCGCCGTCAGCATTTCATTGCCCATCGCCCCGGCCAACACTTCCGGCATTCTTTCCTTCATGACAATCGCCTCATGCCAGCGATGAACGACTTCATCCAGGCTGCAGCGATAGTTCAGTCCGTCGCGGCGGCCGGCATAGACGCAGAAATACGGGCGCTGATCAGGATCAAAATCTCCGCGGTCAAAGGCAATCATGTTGGCCCAGATCTGATACACGTCGATATCGTTGGCATAATTCATCATATCCGGCGTATAGCCTCCCGGCGGACGCATGTTGACCTCCAGGCCAACCAGATCGCCCCGTTTTCCCAAACCGGGCTTATCCTCGTTCAGGCGGAAAAACTCGCAGTGGAAAAAGCGGCTCTGCGTTGGAAACGTAGCGACCACCCGACGGCCCATCTCCCTCAGATCCTGCGGAATCTGGCGGCGTGAATAATAGTAAATATCTTCCTGATGATTCACGATTTCCATAATCGGGCGGGGAAAAACATGCGTCGTTTCAAAAATGATCTGCCGCTGACGTCCGGCGATGCCATCATAGGATTCAATCGTTCCGGGAATGTATTCTTCCATAATGTAGGGAACCGGCGGCAGCGCCTGAAAAAAACGGCGCAGCTGTTCTTCGTTTTCCAGTTTCCATGTCGCGTTGGCGCCCACGCCGTTATCCGGTTTGACGACGACCGGCCAGCCCACCTGAGCGACAAAATCCAGGCTCTGCTGCAGCGTGGATACCGCATGCCAGCGCGCTGTCGGCACGCCCGCCTTCGCGTACATTTCCTTCATCCGGCTCTTCATCTTGATGAAGGCGATTTCTTCGTTGCGCACCCCGCTGGTCACATTGAAATCCGTCCGCAGCGCGGCATCTTTCATCAGCCAGTATTCGTTGTTGGATTCAATCCAGTCGATACGGCCATATCGAAAGGCAAAGTACGCGCAGGCCCGGTAAACCTCATCTTCGTTTTCCAGGCTGCCGACCTTGTAGTATTCCGTCAGATTCTGCTTCAGATTCTCCTGCAGCTGTTCATACGGAGCATCGCCGATCCCCAGCACGCGCACCCCGTTTCTCATCAACCCCCGGCAGAAATTCCAATACGTCTTCGGGAAATTCGGAGAGATAAAAATAAAGTTCATCCTGTAACCCCCACTTCTTTTTATCATCATAGCAGAATTCCGCCGGTTTTCAAATGCGATTCAGCCCGAATTTCCAGGAAAACCCGCCCCCTGAAAAAAAGAAAGAGTTCCCCGCAGGGTTCTCTTTCTTCAGTCAAACAGAGCACTCAGACGTTTTCTCATCAGTTCCGGATCCGTACATGCCAACAGCGCTGTTCTGCGGGAAATCCGTCCCTGCTGCAAAAGACGCAGCAGACTGGCGTCCATCGTCACCATGCCTTCCCGCTGTCCGGATTGAATGGTATTGTCAATCTGATGTATCTTGTTTTCGCGGATCTGCGTCTGAATCGCGTTGTTGACCATCATGATTTCAAACGCCGGGATCAGGCCGCCCTGTTCGCAAGGAACCAGCTGCTGGGAAACGATCGCCCGCAGCACCATCGACAGCTGCACCCGAATCTGCTGCTGCTTGTCGGAAGGAAAGATATCGATAATCCGGTTGATCGTATTAGCCGCACCGGTCGTATGCAGTGAGGAAAATACAAGATGGCCGGTTTCCGCCGCGGACAACACCGTCTGGGTCGTCTCCAGATCTCTCATTTCCCCAACCAGAATGACGTCCGGCGCCTCCCGCAGCGCGGAAACCAGCGCGTGAATGTAATCCGGCGTATCCTGACCGATTTCACGCTGACTGACGATGCTGCGGCAATGACGGTGCAGATATTCGATCGGATCTTCGATCGTGATGATATGCCCGCTGCGCTGACGGTTGATCTGATCGATCATGCAGGCCAGCGTGGTGGACTTGCCGCTGCCGGCAGCCCCGGTAATCAGCACCAGTCCTTTTTTCATTTCAGCCAGCGAAAGAATCTGCGGATCAATATGCAGCTCCCGGGCATCCGGCAAAGTAAACCGCACTACCCGCAGCACCGCCGCCAGCGAACCGCGCTGACGGTAAACGTTAACGCGGAAACGCCCCATCTGAGACAGAGAAAAGGAAAAGTCATCCTCTCCGGTCTGATCCAGCCGCTGACGGCTGCGATGCTGACTCAGCTGAAAAATCGCTTCGATCAGCTCTTCGGTCATCGCCGGCGTCAGCCGCTGATCATCCAGCTGTTTCATCTCGCCGTTGATTTTCAGCGTCACCGGCGTTCCGGCGACGATAAAAATATCGGATGTTCCGCTTTGAACCGCCTGCTGCAGTATTTCCTGCAGATTCATGGTCTTCCCTCCTTCAGCGCCTGAGACTGCGCCTCATACACTTCAGCAACCCGCTGAACCGCTTTATCACTCAGATTCAGCTGCATTCTTGTCTGCACATAGCACAGTACGGCAAAGGCCACCATGCAGCAGACACAGAACAGCAAAAGCAGCGGCGCCATGCCGGTTCCGATATGAAAAGTCATCCGATGTTCACTGTTTTTCATGGCTTCTCCTCCCCGGTTGCCGGATGCAGTTCCACCAGAACCCGGTTATCCCGGACCCGGACCGCCCGCACCGCATAAAAGCTTCCGTATTCATTCTGCTCCAGAATCTCCGTTTCAATACGATATGCCGGCTGATCCTGAGCCGGCTGCCAGTTTTCATCCAGGTTCTGTACTCCTAACGCCGCCTCACGCCCGCTGCCTAACGCTTCGGCAATCGGCTGCAGCCTGCGCAGCGCCTGATTCTGATCCAGCGCCAGCTGATGCTGCCGGGCACTCAGCGCAAACAGCCGCACGCACAAAACGGAACACAGCGCAAAGCAGAGAATCACAAACAGCAGTTCCGTTAAAAAATAAAACACTCCTGACCGCGGCGACCGTTTCATCCCTCCGCCTCCTTCAGCGCAATGCTCAGCGTGTCGGATCCGATATGGACCTGCAGCATTGCCTGTTCCAGCTCAAAATGCAGCTCCTGTACCGCGCTGATCCTTTCGCCATAAGCCAGATCCACCGGCCTTCCCTCTTCCATCAGCAGCTCATACAGCGACCCTTCCCGCGCGTAAATCAGCGTTTCAAAACGACGCTGACCCACCTGTTCGCGAATCACCAGGCATTCGCTGTCCTGCACCGTACGGATTTCCACATTGTCCGGCGTCTGTCCGTGCAGCCGGGTAAACAGATAGAGATACGGAACCTGCACCGCGTTTTGCTGCTGTTGGGACAGTGTCAGCTGCTGATAAAAGTCAGCGCAGTAGGCCATCGTAAAAAAGGAACAGAAAACAAACAGCAGCAGAAGCAGCAGCATGAAGGTCATTTCCGTCAGCGATTTCTTCATCCGCCACTCCCCCTTCGATACACTTCAATATCCGGCCGCATGTTCGAACCGAACGTTTCATAAAACACATGATACCGACTCCGGTCGATAACCACCCCATAGTTTTCTTCCAGATAGGACACATCCTCAGGATAACTGCCCTCCAGCGCATAGCACAGCACCGCCGCCTCACTGATCCGCCGGCGCAGCAGTTCCGCTTCCTCATCACGGATCTGCCGTGAGGTCCGATCCATCGACATCCCTATCCAGCCGATCAAAACCAGCACAACGATCAGCGCCGCGCTTCGTTTCAGCCACTTCATCCGCTCACCCGATCGAAGACATGATGTTCATCAGCGGCAGCATGACCGACAGCAGAATCGCGCCGACAATCAGCGACAACAGCACGATCATCAGCGGTTCCACCGTATTGAGGAAACGGTTCACGGCCTCTTCGGTGTCTTCTTCATAGTGTCGGGCAACCAGCGCGATCATATCGTCGCTGCGTCCTGTTTTTAAACCGATGCTGATCATCCGGGCATAGCTTTCCTTGAACAGTCCGCTCTTCAGCAGCGCTTCAGACAAGCCCTGTTGCTGCTGCATCTGCTGCGCGCACTGATGAATCTGCCGGCGCACCCGCGGATGCTCCGCCACTTCTTCCGTCATCTGCATCGCTTCCGACAATTCGTATCCGGACCGGGTAAACAGCGACAGCGCAAACGCCGTCTGCGCCAACGCCAGCTGTTCACAGACGCTGCCGATCAGCGGCATGCGCGAAAGCAGACTGAGAACCGAACGTTCCGGATGCCGGATTCGAATCATTCCTATAATCACCGCGCCAGCCAGCACCGCCAGCGCAAGCACCCCGGCCAAAACGACCAGCGCCGCCCCCAGCTGAATCAGCCCACGCGACAACGCCGACAGCGTCAGCCCCAGATTGGCCAGCACCTCGTTGAACACCGGTAAGACCTTGAACAGAATCACACTGACCACTGCTACCACCATCAATAACAGAATCACCGGATAGGTCAGCGCATTTTTCAGACTGACACGGATCGTCTCCATCCGCTGCGAATAATCCGCCAGCGCCTGCAGTACCTGATCGAGATAGCCGGTTGTTTCGCCGATATGGACCATCCGAACCAGGACTTTCTCAACACTGCCGCTGCGCTGCAGCGCCTCGGCAAAGGATTCTCCTAACGACACCTGATCCCGGATTCGCAACAGTTCATCTTTCTGCGCCGGATCCGAACAATCCCGGGCCAGAATTTCCAATCCGTCCTCGACGGACAGTCCGGAACTGACCATCATCGACAGCTGCCGGCAAAACAGCTCCGTCTGTTCATTGGACCACTTTTTCATGATTGCCTCTCCCCTCTAATAACGATATTTATCCTGATACTGCCCCTTGTAGTTCATCCCGACCGACGCGTAGGTCGGGTCCATCCGCGTCCATTGCCGGCTTTCAAACAGAATCTCAGGATTGATCCAGCCCTCGTTTTGTACATAGACCTCAACCCAGGCATGATATCCCTCATCCACATAGCCGGTGATCAGACGGGTCGGAATCTGCTGCACCCGCAGCATCGCGCTCATCAGCGCCGCATAGTCAAAACAGATTCCCCGGCCTTCTGCCAGCGTTTCGTCCACAACCGGCAGCACATAGTGCCCCTGCACCTCATCGACCTTATTCCAGTCATATTCCACATGATCCACAACAAATTCATAAATTTTCTTCACCCGCTGCAGCTCCGTCGTGCAGTCCGCCGTCAGCTCAAACGATTTCTGTACGGCGTCGCTTTCCGGCGTGTAATCGACCACCTGATTCGGATACAGAAACGGCAGCGTCTCCTCCGCCAGCGACACCTGCAGTTCAACGGTAAACAGGACCGCATACCGCGTATCCTCGATGTTTTCATATCCCTTGATCTGATAGGTTCCGCTGCCCTGGGTCAGAGGAATGGTGATGTATTGCTGATCCTGTTCAATGTCGTAAGGAACCTCATACTCATCCTTGATCAGCTTCAGCTTCAGCCGCGGCCGGTCACTTTGTAATGCCCGCACCATAATGTATCCCTGCTGACTGTGACTGGCGTCAATCTCAATCAGATCATCGCCCAGGATCACCGTCCCATCCGCCTGAGGCATCCGGATCTGATCCTTTGTCGGAGACGGCGTCGTTTCCGTCGGCGTCGGATATTCCTGATTCTTCGCCGCCTGCGAGGAAGAACAGGCCGAAAGCAGCACGATCAGCAGCAGCCATTTGCACAGTTTCAACGCCCCATTCCTCCTTTGTCATCGTTAAGATTATACCACACTCCGACCAGGACTCCTGCCCCTCAGCCACAAAACCGCAGTTTTATCCATTGTTTACAGCAGCGAATTGCGCTGCAGCTCTTTCTGGCTCACAATCAGCGTCTGACCGCCAGCCTCAATTTCAAGCTCGGTCTGGGCATCGATGACGGCTTTGAGCTGACCCGATTCATCCAGCGACCGGTTCTTTTCATTTTCCATGATGATGGCCGCCCCTTTTCTGACCCGCACGTGGCTGGCATGCAGCCGCTGCGCGGATTTGCCGCTATGGTAAACGCAGGTCACCGTCATCGTGCCATCGCCGTTGTTTTCCACCTGGCTGACATACAGCCGGCTCTGA
Source organism: uncultured Holdemania sp. (assembly GCA_904395815.1). Lineage (GTDB taxonomy): Bacteria > Bacillota_I > Bacilli_A > Erysipelotrichales > Erysipelotrichaceae > Holdemania. The sequence goes on along the minus strand of CAJFOC010000017.1, from coordinate 4,490 downwards.
TCCCGGCGCTCCATCATCACCAGCAGCACCGTCATTCCCGTAATGATCAGAAGCACCACGATTGTACTGAAACGAAAGGGACGGGCAGCCGACTCTGGCGTCGGCTGATCCTCCAGTTCCTCCACCACCGGGGAAGCCGTCTGCTGCGCCCGGACCGGAGTCCAAAACAGACAAAACAGACACAGAAAAACAAGGACTGATTTTCTTTTCATTCGCTTCCCTCCTTCTATTGTTTTTTTATTATCCCAGAATCCGGTTAGAATCCAGTTAGAAATCATTCTTTTTCCGGGTTTTCTCCCAAAACTTCAAAATGATAAACCAGCCGGCAGGAAGACGGAGAAAATTTCCGGTAAAGCCGGCGGGACAGCCGTTCTTGAATCAGATGGATATCCTCGCGGCGGCTCAGATTCAGCAGCAGACCGAACTGCGTCCGGCCAAAACGGGTAACGATATCGTTAGCCCTGAGGTTACTGCGGATAATCTGATCCAGAACGTTGCCGCATTCCTCATGCGACACGGCAGGATCCGTAATTTTCAGACTGATCATCACCAGCACAATAGTCTGCTTGGAACGCTTCGCCTCCAGCATCTTGTTCTGCACAAGCTTCTGAAAAACCGCCCGCTCACAATAAAAGGCGCTGTTGCCGCGCACGGCCGCCAGATTCTCCAGATATTCCCGCGGTGTAATTTCCCGATCGTCATCACCGGCGGAAACAAAGTAGATCAGCGACTGCGACTTGCCCTGAAATTCCATGCCGAATTCACTGTAAAAAGATGACGAAATCTTTTCGTAATGCTTGATCGCCATGGCGTATTTCTTCTCATCCAGCAAAAGTTTCAGATAAAGATAATTCAGCTGGTCCTGATACGGATCAAAACGCAGCGCCTTCAGCAGCAGCTGTTCCGCTTCCTCGCTGAACCCCTGCTCACCCAGTGACTGAGCCGCACGCTGCACCTGCGTCAGATAAACCTGCCACGCATGTTCCCGCCGGGAATAAAATTCATCCACTTCCAGCCCTTCCAATAACGCTCCCTGATACAGCTCGCTGAGCTGCTGAGCCTGTTGTGGCGAAACTATCTCGGCGCTGAAATGTTCCAGCTGCTCCACATCCAGAACCATCGGACCGCAATGAAAACTGTAACCACCTTTCTGCGTCAGCACCCAGCCGGCCGCGCCTTCTATTGGCAGCTCCTCCAGGCATTTGCGCAGGCGGTGTACGGTAAACTTCATCGCATTCAGCGGATTTTTGGAATCCCCCCAGAAAACCTCAATCAGCCGTTCCTTTGTCACGATCGAATCGTGACTCAGACACAGCAGTGCCAGAAACGCCGCCGTCTGTTTCCCCAGGGCATCGATCAGGTTGACCGTCTGCCCCCCGGCGCTGACCGTAAAACCTCCGAGCATGTTGAATCTGATTGTCATCGGACAGTTCTCCCCACTTTCTTCACCGCACCGCAATAACGATATGTGTGATTCTATTATAAACTAAAAGACAGGGTTTCACATTCCTATTTTCATGCACAATGTTGTCATCCTATTACATAAAATAACCCATACTGACATAAAAATGATCATCAGCGCCGATGCCGGTTCCCCCAGTCGCACAGCTGATCCAGCACCTTCATCAACGAACGCCCGCGCTCGGTCAGCGAATATTCCACCCGTGGGGGAATTTGTGGGAAAACGGTCCGGACGATCAGATCGTCAGCCTCCAGTTCTCTGAGATTCTGGCTCAGCGTCTTATCCGCAATCCGTTTAAGATACCGCTGCATCTCATTAAACCGAACCGGTTCATATTCCATCAGACAATACAGAATTACCGGCTTGTACTTGCCGGCAATCAGCGACAGCGTATAGCTGTACCCCGTCTGTTCAAAATCCGCGTCTGCGATCTTCTTTCTGTTCATAACTTACCTCAAAGCAAGTACCTGATATTCATGTAGGTACTGTTTCTCTTTCCGGTGTTATGATATCATGAGTTCATCAACGATTCAATAAGGAGGAGGATCTATGAAAAAGAATCTCGGACCGGTTCAGGCCGTCTACCCGATGCCTGTGCTGATGATTGCCGCTTATGATGAAAAAGGCAAGGTCAACGTCATGAACGCCGCCTGGGGCATGATCTGCAACAGCGATCGCATCGCGCTGTTTATCGATGAGGAGCACAAAACCACGCAGAATATTCTTGTCAGTAAGGCCTTTACCGTCAGTCTGGCGGATGAAGCTCACATGGATGTCGCCGATTTCTTCGGCATCGCTTCCGGTAACAACATGCCGGATAAATTCGAACGGACCGGGTATACCGCTGCCCGCAGCTGCTTCGTCAACGCCCCGATCATTGAGGAATTTCCGGTCGTCATGGAATGCGAGCTGGCGGAAGTCGTGGAAACGGAAAGCTTCTACTGCGTCGTCGGCAAAATTCTCAATACCGCCGCTGAGGAAAAGGTACTTTCCGAAAACGGCAAGATCGATCCGGCCCGGCTGCACGCGCTGATCTTTGACCAGTTCCAGCATGGTTACTACCTCACCGGCAAACAGGCAGGACAGGCATGGAACGCCGGCGCGGCGCTGATGAAAAAATAAACGACAGAAAAAGGGCCTGCAAAGCCCTTTTGTTTTGCCCTTCCGTTTTCGGCATTAGAGTCTCCGTCAGGCAGCCAGCAGCGCATCCGCTTCAGTCTTCAATCGCCGCTTTCTGACTGTTGACCGCCCGGAAAATAGCCGGGTCCATTTTCGCTTCCCGCTGATCGGTATACAGTCCGTTCTGTTCCTGTTCAACGTCGGTAAGCTGCGTATAACAGAACCCGAAAAAACGCGGATTGGACAGCAGCGTTTCCGTCAGCGCCGTATACCGGGCGATGAATTCCGCTTCCGTTTTCGGCGCTTCGCCATATCCCCAGGCCTGCCGGTTGTCATCATGGACGGACCAGCGGATCCCGCCGTACTCGCTGATCATCACCGGCATTGATTCCCGATAGTGCTGCCGGTCAGCGTACGGATCGGCAAACGGCCCGGTCCCGTTGGCGAAATCACGGTACGATGCGGCAAACACCTCAGGATCCTGCTGGTAATCGTGCAGATCAAAAATATCCGTCTGGACATGATAGTTGCCGCTGGTGTCAATGCACGGGCGGGTAGGATCCAGCGTACGGGTCAGCTGCCATGTATGAGCGATCAGTTCGTCCAGCTGACGGCGGCCCTGCACATCCCAGGTTTCATTGAACGGACACCAGCCGATGATCGCCGGATGGTTGAAATCCCGCTGCACAACCTGCGCCCACTCCGGCAAAAAGGCGGCATAGCTGGCGGATGAGGAAATATCCAGTCCCCAGCTGGCCATTTCACCCCAGACAAGATAGCCCATCCGGTCGCAGTGATACAGAAACCGCGGCTCAAATACTTTCTGGTGCAAACGGGCGCCGTTAAAGCCGGCTTCCATCGCCAGCTCGATATCCCGCCGCAGCGCCTCGTCCCGGGGCGCCGTATAAATTCCATCCGGATAAAACCCCTGATCCAGCACCAGCCGCTGAAACACCGATTTGCCATTGATCAGAAACCGGAAGCCATCCAGTCTCAGATCGCGCATGCCAAAATAACTTGATACCTGATCCTCGCCATAGGTTAATGTCAGATCATACAGCCGGCCCGCGCCAGGCTCCCACAAGTGCAACTCGCTCAGCTCAAGACTCAGAAATACCGATCCGCCATGGCTGAACGCCTCGGCCCGGCCGCATTCGTTTCCCTGATAGGCAGCAACGGCGCTCAACGTGCCACTGCCCTGCACCTCGGCCTGAATTACCAGCTTTTTCTGGGCGATATCCGGATAATAGCGTACCTGCCGAAGACAGGCGGAAGGAGTAAACTCCAGCCACACCGTCTGCCAGATTCCGGTTGTCCGGGTGTAAAAACAGCCATACGAAGCGTGCCGGTCGCTTTGTTTTCCGCTGGGCTGAAGGAGACTGCGCGTATCATCCCGCGCAAACACGGTCAGATGATTTTCTCCCTCGTGCACCAGATCGCTGATCTGCAGCGCGAAGGAAGCGTATCCTCCCTGATGCCTGCCTGCCTCGCGTCCGTTGACAAATACCCGGCACTCGTAGTCCACCGCGCCGAAGTGAAGCCAGATGCAGCCGTCAAGTTTTTCTTTTTCCACAGAAAAGGTGCGATGATACCACACAGCGGGAATGAAATCCCGGAAGCCAATACCGCTCAGGCGGCTTTCCGGACAAAACGGAACGACAATTTTCTGATCCAGCTCTGTCCGGCTGGCAAAATCACGCTCCAGACCGCTGTCACTGAAGTCAAACTCAAAATCCCAGATTCCGTTCAGGTTCACCCAGTCTTTCCGCTCAAACTGCGGATTCGGGTGTTCCGGTCTCGGACAGTTCATCATGTTCATCCTCCTTCGCACGCAAACTTTCCTGCGCTATCTGAAGTATACCGCGCCGGCGCCAGGAAAAAAAGAGGATGACAGCGTTTTCACCGTCTG